>CAMOSN010000142.1 GCA_946624935.1 uncultured Lachnospiraceae bacterium
CGGATATGTGAATGCATATTTCATTGGCTGAGATTTACGATAACTACTTTTGTTAAAAGAGGAAGGCGTGTGAAAAAACGTTCGTTTTTTCACACGCCCTTTTCGTTTGGGAAGCGCCAGGGGACCTGTCCCTGTGGCCAAGAATTGTCCCCATGACACAAAGTGAGTCAAAAGCAATGCCCCCTGTGACGCAAGTGTGCTACCAGCAACGCCCCTGTGACCACAAGCAACGCCCCTCCGACTCACGGAATAAGCATCGCTTCCTCCAGCATTGCCGCGACATTCGCCGGGGGGACATCATCCAGTAGCACGCCCTGGCTGGGGGAGAGGATCATTCCGGTGGGGAAGATGGATTTCAGCTCGCGTACCTTTGCGCGGACTTCCTCCGGTGTGCCGTTGGGGAGCAGATCCTGAATGTCGATCCCGCCGCAGAAGGAAACGTCTGCGCCGTAAGTGTCGTAGATCCGTTTCGGATCCATTCCCGCTGCAGTGGCCTGAAGGGGATGGATAAAGTCGGCACCGGCTGCGATCATTTCGGGCATTGCATCGAATACTGCGCCGCAGGAATGGTAGATCACCTTGATGCCATAGCTGTGGGCCTGGTCTATGATCTCGCGGGCTCCGGGCATGACATAGTCGTGGATCATCTGCCGGGAGATCATCAGTCCGCGCTGGCTGCCGAAATCGTTGGCAATGATGATCGCATCGATCATCCCGTCGGCGGCTTCGTAGATGACTTTGTTTGCCTTGAGATAGAAGTCCAGGATCTTCCGGTCAACGGCCATGTAGATCTCCGGATTGACCGCCATGTTCATCAGCGCGGTCTCCATCCCGAAGGAGGCGCAGGTATCCTGAAAATGTGCACTCCACACCTGGGCGAGGATGGCACGGTCCCTGGGAGCTTCGCGGCAGATCCGGCGGATTTCCTGTGTATCGATATATTGTTCCGGATCGGGCCACTCGAAAAAGTCGAGATCCTCAGGCTCTTCGGCATCCTTAAAGCATCCGTCTGCCGTAAGGGTACGGTGCTCCGGGTCGACGTTGGAGCCGTTCCGGTACCAGTCAAATGCGGCGGCGATACTGGTGGCATACCCGGAATCGTAGGGGATATCAAACGCGTAAATATCATCCCCGACCTTCAGCTGGAGTTCGTGCCAGCTTCCGACGCCGTAATAGTCGCACAGCAGCTCCAGCTCACGGCCGACCGGAGCGCTCATCCATACGGGCAGACGGTCTACCGGTTTACGGTCCGCAGCCGCATAAAAGCGTTCTTTACCTGTCATAACAAACCTCCCTTCTGCGCAATGCTTTTTATATGGATTTCCGGATCGTCAGGATGTTCTTTCCGCCGGCATATTTGTAGATGACGTCATCCATGGTCTTTTTGACGATGTGGATGCCGAGGCCGCCGATCTGTCGTTCGCCGGCGCCGAGAGAAATGTCTACGGGCGGGCGTGCGGTGGGATCGAAGGGCAGGCCGGAATCGGTGAAGACGATTTCCACCCTGCGGATCTGCGGGTCGAAGGAGTAGGTGATCCGGGCTTCTCCTTCGCCGCCTTCATAGGCGTAGTTCGCAATGTTGACGAAGATTTCCTCTACGGCGAGGGTGATCGCGAAAAGCATATCCTCGGGGCAGTCCACGGCTTCGAGCTGCTGCGTAATCTGTTCGGTGATGTTCCCGAGGCTGTCGATCCTGGCCGGCACGGTCAGCTCCAGCTGATGTGTGCTTGGGGCGCAGGATTTTCCTTTGAACTTCAGGCACAGCATGGTGATGTCGTCAAACTGCGGTTCGTCCTGCACGAATGCGTGGATGGTTTCGTGTACGCGCTGGATCTGGCGCTGCGGCATGGCGTCGGGCTCGATGTTCAGCGCTTCGATCATCCGCTCTTCCCCGAGAAGCTCCTGGGATGCGTCCGTGGCCTCGGGCACGCCGTCGGTATAAACGAACAGGCTGTCCCCGGGCTCGAGAGTCATTTCATATTCGCGGTAGCGGATGCCGTCGATGACGCCCATGGCCGGATCGTGGATCTGCCGGACGAGCTCATAGCGGCCGTCTTTTTTCCGGAAGGCCGGGTACTCGTGTCCACCGTTGGAGGCGGTCAGCGTGCCGGTCGTCAGGTCGAGAATGCCCAGCCATACGGTGCAGAACATCATGGTCTCGTTGTTCTGGCACAGCTGGTGGTTCACATAGGTCAGCGTCTCCTTCGGCGAAGAACCGGTCTGCGCCTGGTTCTTCAGAAGCGTCTTGGAGATGACCATGAACAGGGAGGCGGGGATCCCCTTCCCGGACACATCGGCGATGGTCAGGGCCAGATGATCCTGATCGATGAAGTAGAAATCGTAGAAATCGCCGCCGACCTCCTTGGCCGGTTTCATGCTGGCGAACAGGTCGAACTCCGAACGGTCGGGAAACGGCGGGAAAACGCTGGGCAGCATATCCTGCTGAATCTTGGACGCGACGTTCAGTTCGGCACCGATGCGCTCCTTTTCCGCTGTGATCTGGCGAAGGTTGTTCGTGTAGGTGTCGATCCTTCCCACCATGTTCACACAGGTGCGGGTCAGAGAGCTGATCTCGCCGTACCCGTACCGGTAGGGCCGGCAGCTCTCCCGCACCGCCTGCGGATCAAGCTGCCCGGGGCCAGCCTCATCTTCAAGACCTGGCTGCGCAGTGGCCGGATTCCAGGACGCTTCCGGGCTGTCCGTATCAGCGCTTCCGGGCTGCGCATAGCGCTCCAGCACCTCACCCAGATGGATCACAGGCTGTGTGACCTTTCGCTCGATCGAGCACATGAAGAACATCTCGATGATCAGAATCGCGTTCAGCATGATGGCGGTCATCACATAAAACTGGTCCCAATATGCATTGTAGCGGTCAAAGGCTGCAAACATTTCATCGGTCACAGCATCGGTATCCGTGCGCATCAGAAGTTCATAGTCCTCGAAGAGCGAGGGATCAAGATGCAGCGTATTGCGATAGACAAAATAAGCGCCCATCGCTGAGGCGATCACACCGACGATCAGGAAGGAGAGGACCATGCGCTCATTGATGGTCAGTGTGCGGTTGCGCACCAGCGAGACAATGATCAGGAGCGGGATCCCGATGAGCAGGAGGACATCCAGATACTGCAGGGACCAGTAGGCATACCGCAGGGGCAGATTTCCCGTCATAAGTTCCCTGAAAGAGCTGAGCAGCGATACTGCCATATAGCCTGCGGAACTGGCTACGATGACCAGATAAAACTTGATGACATGCGCAGAGGTGTCGAGCCTGGGAAAGGTCGTTTCCTTCTCCCCCTTCACCGGAATGGCATACCACAGGATATACGGCAGAATACTGTAGATCACGGACGGCACGAGGATCAGGATATAGTCGGTCAGATGAAGAAATTCGGAAGCACCTTCGAAAGCGAATGCATGAATGGTCAGATAGATGCAATAGAGCAGGTACCCGATCGAAAACCATATGCCCATGACAAGGCCGAAAAAGGGTGTGATCGCAGAGCCCAGGTCAAACGCAGAGATTCCGCGAACGTTTGAGGTTGCTGATGTGAACATCCCCAGCAGGATGCAGATCAGAAAACTGACGGCAATGGTCAGCAGATTCTTTTTCCAGCCATAGCTGATAAAGATGCCAAGGATTCTTTTTTTCATATTTCAATATCTTATTCCAGCGTCAAAAACGTATCAAATCCGGTCACCTTAAAGACGCCGACAATGTTCTTTGCGGCCCCGCGGATGATCATGTTTCCGTTTTTGCTGTTCATTTTGTTCTGTGCAGTCAGCACGGAGCGAAGGCCTGCGGAAGAGATGTAGATGACCTGCGTAAAGTCCATGATCAGCTCTGTGATGTCCTCCGGCAGCGCGAGGATCGCCTGATCCAGCTCCGGAGATGTCTGCGTGTCGATCCGTCCTTCGATCGTCATGGTCAGAACCGTGCCTTCCTGCTGATTCGTAATTGTCATGATGAAAATCCTCCTAATATTTGATAATTCCTTTCAAACAGAGAACCGTCCCCTGTTTGCCCGATCCCGTTGAATCCCCACAGAACCGCCGTGTCGCCTTTTTGGAAGCCGGCGCCGGCGAGCGCGAGGCTGCAGCGGTCGACCGCCGTCTTAAGCTGACGGAACGTAATCGTATTTTCCCGGCAGGTAAGGGCCGGCCGGTCGCCATATTCCGTCGCACACTGTGAAAGCATCTGAGAAAACAGCTTTGTTTCTAATTTCATAATACTCCTGTAGTTCAGCTATGCTTTTTGTGTCGAAACATTTCTGGTTAATATGACAGCTGTGCAAATCAGGCATGTCGACAGATTCATTTTCGACATTATAACCATAATATCTCTTTCATTTCCTTCATGCAAGCGCCTGCGGGACCGTTCCGGAGCAAAAATCACTGTGCGTCAACGGGGGCGTTCTTTTGCGTTTCGTGAAACAACTTTGCTCAGGCTCTGGTGAACATTGACAGGATTTGATTATGACCGTATAATAACATTGAAAAGAGGAGCACTGCGACAAGCGGTTGACCTCTGTTTCAATAAAAGATTATTTCAAATCAATGAAACAACCGTCACTTGGCAGAGTGGCGGTTGTTGCTTTTTATGATGATCGTGACGGTAAAACGTCCTATATGCAAAGTAATACGCATGTGCATCACCTCCTTTCGAAGATGATGGCCAACCGCCTGCGCCTATGCAGTGCTCCGATGCTCTTGTGAGCCGCTCTATTATATCAGAATAAATATTCTTAGTCAATTCGATGCGTTTTTCAACTGTTAATAAATGGTAAATCCAACAAACATAGATTGAATATCCGGCGCGTGTTCTGACCCTGTTATATCCGTTGCAGATTGTGTATAATATTACAATTATGAAACTATGCGGAAGAAGGGAGGACGCTTTCATGACCTATGGCTATGTCCGTGTCTCGTCAAAGGACCAGCACACGGACCGACAGATGGACGCGATGGCGGCGCAGGGCATACCGGCAAAGCATATTTATATTGACCGGCAGTCGGGAAAGGATTTCAAGCGCCCGGCGTATCAGCGGCTGATGCGCAGGCTGAAGGAGGGCGACCGGCTGGTCATCAAGAGCATTGACCGCCTGGGGCGCAATTATGATGAGATCCTGGAGCAGTGGCGCCAGATCACCAAAGAGAAGGGCGTCGATATTTTTGTGCTGGACATGCCGCTTCTGAATACGAGTGATGAGGAGGCGGGGATCACGCGGGTGTTCATTGCGGATTTAGTCCTGCAGATCCTTGCGTATGTGGCACAGACGGAGCGGGAGTTCATCCGGGAGCGGCAAAAAGAAGGAATTGCATCGGCAAAGGCCAGAGGGGTGCAGTTCGGGCGGCCGAAAATGCAGATCCCCGAGAATTTCGACGAGATCTTTGAACGAATTCAGAGCAAAAAAATAACCGCGAAAGACGCGGCACAAATATTGGAAGTGGACCCCAAAACTTTACGCAAATGGATCAATTTGCAAAAAAACGCAGGAAAAAGTTAGGATTTATTCTGCAGCTGTCACACAACTCATTGCAACGCACATACATTTCTTCAAAAACCACTTCGCGACTTTGAAAACAGTGACCTTGCAGCATGCACGTGCACTCTGATCATTACATTCGGAAATGAAAAATCCCTTGTACACCTGCATTATATGAGTACA
>CAMOSN010000143.1 GCA_946624935.1 uncultured Lachnospiraceae bacterium
CAGGAAATGAAAACGAATGGGAGAGGGTATGGATACGCATATTCTGCTTGTAGAGGATGAGGAGAAGCTGGCACGCTTTGTGGAGCTGGAGCTGCTTCACGAGGGCTATCAGGTAACAAAATCCGGAAACGGAAGAGAAGCGCTGGAGCTGGCGCTGCGGGAACCGTTTGATCTGATCCTGCTGGATATTATGCTTCCGGGCCTGAATGGCCTGGAGGTACTGCGTCGGCTCCTGCGCGAAAAGGAAGTGCCGGTGATCCTGCTGACTGCGCGGGATGCAGTGATGGACAAGGTGTCCGGACTGGATGCCGGTGCGGTGGATTACATTACAAAGCCCTTTGCCATCGAGGAGCTCCTCGCCCGGATCCGGGTAGCGCTGAAGCTGCACAAAGGCCGGAATGCATCGGCACAGGGGGAGGAGCATGCGCACCAGGAGGGAGTGCTCACATGGGGAGCGCTCACACTGGATGAGCCCCGGCATCAGGTGAAATATGACGGACATGAAATCTCTCTGACCAACCGGGAATTCCTGATGCTCAAAACGCTGCTGGAAAACAGGGATATCGTCCTCTCGCGCGAAACGCTGCTCAACCGTGTGTGCGGTTACGACTTTGTGGGAGAGACCAATATTGTAGATGTGTATATCCGCTACCTTCGATCGAAGATTGACGATGTGTTTGGCGTAAAGATGATCCATACAGTACGGGGAGTGGGCTATGTCATCAAGTCAGAAGCATAAAAAGGCCCGGCATCCCGGCAAAGGCTCCGACCAGCAGCGCAGGATGTCCTCCATCACAAGAAGGCTCCACTGGTACTGGATCCGGGACCGCTTCTGGGACTACCTGGTGACCGATTTGATCCTGTTTGCTCTGGCAGTGATCGGCTGGTGCGCGGATCGCGAATATATGCAGTGCCGGGAGATCGTCCTGGCAAACCAGAGATCTGTTTTTTTTGCAGATAAAACAAAGATGCTGATCTACCAGGTGCTCTCCCCGGATGGGAAGGTCCTTGTGCATGCATCTGCACGGGAACCGCTGCAGGCCATCTGCGGCATCATCGGCGGACTCTTTGTGCTGCAGCTTGCAGGGATGCTGTTTTCCTATTTCCATGAGGACCGGAAGATCCGACGGATCCTCGAGCCGATCAATGAGATCGCACTCAAGGCAGAGGAACTGAGTAAAATGTCCTTCTCGGAGGAGAAGTACCAGCGGATCGAGGAAGCACTGGAGAGCATCGATCCGGATAAATCCGGAGAAAGTGCGCCGCTGCACTTTGGAGATTCGGACCTTGGCGGCGTGGAAGCGGCCATGAACAATTTACTGCTGCGCATGCGGGAGACCTACCGCCAGCAGGCCCGGTTCGTCAATGATGCCTCCCATGAGCTGCGCACACCGATCGCAGTCATTCAGGGCTACGCCAGCATGCTGGACCGGTGGGGAAAAACCGATCCCCACATCCTGGAGGAGGGAATTGGCGCAATTAAAAATGAAGCCGATCACATGAACCATCTGGTGGAGCAGCTTCTGTTCCTTGCACGGGGGGACAGCGGGAAAACCTCTCTCAAGCTGGAGAATATCTCGTTAAACAGCATGATGCAGGAAATCTACGAGGAATCGTTCATGATCGACGAGGATCATATTTACCGGATGAGCGCTCCGGAGGAGGACATCCGCAGAAATGTGGATCCGGGACTGCTCAAGCAGGCCGTACGAATCCTCATCGACAATGCCGCTAAATACACACCAAAGGGAGAAGAAATCCTGCTGAGCACAGGGAGAAATGAGAAGGGGGAGGCGTATCTGCAGGTACAGGACCTCGGAATCGGCATGGCCCAGAGCGAGATCCCCCACATCTTTGAGCGCTTCTTCCGCTCCGATGAAGTGCGCTCCAGCGCAGGCACAGGACTGGGCCTGTCCATCGCCAAATGGATCGTCGACAAGCATCAGGGCCATTTTGAGATCCTGTCTAGACAGGAACTCGGAACCAGAATACGGATCGTATTACCGTAAGTGGGACACAGAACCGTCCCCTGTCCCACTTTGGCGGATGGCCTGGGCAAATTCGGCTTCGCTTAAGCTGGCGCCGGATACTTCGACCACTTTGGAGGAGATGTGATTTGCGATGCGGATCGCCTCCGGAAGAGGATGCCCCTGATAGACGGCGGCCAGGACTGCTCCGATATGTGCGTCGCCGGCGCCGACGGTGTCTTTCTGGACGGCAGGGACCGGCGGGATGATCTGAAGCCCTGAGCCAGCCTGATAGAGTGCGCAGCCGTTTTCCCCGAGCGTAATGATCACGCTGTTTCCCGTCCGGTCAAAAAGTGCCCGGGCGGCCTGGTTGATGGTGTCCGTACCGGTAAACTGCATGCTTTCCGTTTCATTCAGATGCAGGATGGGATGCAGCGCAAAGATACGCGTAAGCAGGTCCGGGGCGATGCGCATGAGCCGGGGACCCGGTGCAAAATAGGCGGGAATATCCGGGTTCTTTTCGAGAAATTCGACAATCACAGGGCCGGTCGGCTCCTCAATTTCCAGTCCGCAGAAATAGATACTGTGCACATCACATACAGCGGGAAAATCAAACCATTCCCGGCGGAAACGGTATTCCGCACCGTGATAGGAGATAAAGGTGCGCTCTCCGTCCGGCTCGATGAAACAGTAACAGCAGCCGTTCTCCTCCTCAGGCCTCGGGATCGGGGAGATGATCTCTTTTTCCGCGAATTCCCGGTGAATAAAATCGCCGTAGGCGCCCTGCCCGACCGGGAAAAACGGGATGCATGGCACGCCGAAGTGCCGGATAATATCATAGGTATTGTAGCCGCATCCGCCGAGCCGGATTTTCTGCGTCCGCACATGTACATCTTCCCCTGTGCGCGGAAGATGATCCTCCAGATCGATGATCACATCGGCCACCGCTGAGCCAATCACCAGTATTTTTTTCAAATCAGGGACTCCTTTCCGACAAAAAAGAGGGAACGAAAGGACGCTGCCCTCGGGTCAGTCCGTTTACATTCTACCGTCTTTAGAATGGAAAGACAACTGCTTCTGTGTTACAATCGAACTACCATACAAAGTAGGAGATAAAAACATACAAACAGGAAATAAAAAGGAGTTTGCCTGATGGCGGTAGAAGAAAAGGAGCGTTTCCGGAAAAGGAAACGGAGGCGCAGGTCTCTTGTAAAAACATTTCAGAGACAGATTACATTGATCGCGCTGGTGATATTTGCAGCGTCGGCTTTTTTGTATCTGGCATTTCAAAATGAAGAATTCAAAGTCCTGCTGGACCGGAGCGCAAGGAATGCGGCAATAGGAACCCAGACCGCGATCCAGGATGTGGAGGGCTTTGAGGAATATACAGCATCGGTCATGGAAACGTTCGCCTCAATTCCGGAAGAGGTACGGCAGGAGGGCGGGGAGGAATACGATGCTTATTTTGAACCGTTCAAACAGTCGGATGTTTACCTTCAGGCTACGCAGAAGGCAAAAACCCTGAGTGATCAGCTCGCCTTTGAAAATGTATACCTCGCAGCATATGATCCGGTAACACAGGCATATGTCATTTTGCTTGATCCGGAGGGCGGTCCTATTCAGTTCGGCTATCGGCTCGGCGAATGGATGAAAGCGGATCGGCCGGAGATCGTCTCCTTTTTCGAAGATCACAATGATAATGGGTCGAACTCTTATATACAGCAGACGGATGAGAAGCACCAGATGGACATGCTCATCAGCGGGGTGCCGGTCAGGAATGCACAGGGTGAGGTCATTGCCATGGCCATGGCCGAGATGCCGCTGGTGATGGCAACGATATTTGCGGTTTTCTTTACGCTTATGTATTTCATTGTACTGCTGGTCATTATCATTATTATCGTGATTCTGGCAAGAGTGATGATGCGCCGGCGGATCGTTGTTCCCATCCGGAAGATCTCCAGAGCGGTCGAGCAGTATGCGCAGAACCGCAAGGAGGGAAAAGTCGAGGGAAGTACCTTCGCGGATCTGAACATCCGGACCAGAGACGAGCTGGAGGAGCTGAGTCAGGTGATGGCAGGGATGGAAACAGACATTGCCGTATACGAAGACGATCTGATGAAGGCAGCCGCTGAAAAAGAACGAATCTCCACGGAGCTGAATGTGGCATCGCGCATTCAGGTCAATCTGCTTCCGACGACCTTCCCGGCATTTCCGGACCGGACGGAATTTGAGGTTTATGCAGCCATGGACCTGGCCAGAGAAGTGGGCGGCGACTTCTACGACTATTTCCTGATCGATGAAAACCACCTGGGGCTGGTGATTGCCGATGTGTCGGGGAAGGGAATCCCCGCAGCTCTGTTCATGATGGCCTCCATGATTATCGTCAACAGCTTCGCAATGGAAGGTTATGCCCCCGCCCAGGTGCTGGCCAAGGCCAACGAACGCATCTGCAGGGGCAACCGGGAGGACATGTTCGTCACTGCATGGTTCGGGATCCTCGACATCCGCACCGGTGTGATCACCGCGGCCAATGCCGG
Source organism: uncultured Lachnospiraceae bacterium (assembly GCA_946624935.1). Taxonomy (GTDB): domain Bacteria; phylum Bacillota; class Clostridia; order Lachnospirales; family Lachnospiraceae; genus Merdiplasma. Next base: position 4,505 of record CAMOSN010000143.1, read on the forward strand.
GCATGAATATCCGACTGTGCGGCAGCCCGATGGCAGCTTTGAGCTGATCAAGGACAAACATGGTTTTGTCCTGGGAGGAATGGAGGGCATGCAGTATAAGGAATACACCATTACTCTGCAGCCCGGCGCTACGCTGTTCGTGTACACGGACGGTGTGCCCGAAGCCACCAACACCCATGATGAACTGTTTGGAACGGACCGGATGCTACAGGCCCTGAACCGGGAACCGGACCGGGAGCCGGAGCGGATCCTGCACAATGTCCGCAGGGAAATCGACGCATTTGTCCAGGAGGCTCCGCAGTTTGACGACCTGACCATGCTGTGCCTTCGCTATTATGGCCCGGCGGAAGTTCAAACAGGGGACGGTTCTGTGTTTGACGCGTAAACGGTTGTCCTATTTTTCTTGGCTGAAATGCATTTCAGAAATACCGTTTTACAGAAATGCATTACAGAAATACCGTTTTACAGGAACGCATTACAGAAATATCCTTTTACAGAAACGCATTACAGAAACAGCATATACAAAAATGCATTTCAGAAATTTCATTTTCAGGATCACATGAAAAAAATGGCGGTTCTCTTTACGGCTCATACGAATGGGCCGGAAGAGAACCGCCGTCTTTTTGTAAGCCAGCCGAAGGCCTGTCAGCACGGGCTTCTTCGGATTTGAAAGACTTTGACCCTGTCAGGGTTTATTTCTTCGGAAGCATGGGCAGAACAAGTGTCTCGCCCGGTTCGATCATGCTGAGGTTGTCCTTACTGTTAAGCTCCTGCAGCAGGGATTTGATCTCGTAGTAATCGAGACCTTCCTTATTACAGATCTCGATCAGTGTATCGCCGCGCTTTACGACGTACTCGATGATTGGATCGGTCTCGGTCTCGGCTGCTTCGGATTCACGCCAGTCGGTGAGCATCTCGTGAACGGCGGCAATCTGGGAAGAGAGCGCATCGTTTGCAGTAGTATCGTTTACTGCTTCGCTCACAGCATCCACCTTCGTTTCCATGGCGAGAAGGTCCTCCTGCATCGCGGCCTGCGCCTGGGAAAGCTCAGATAAGCCTTCCGACTGCGCCTGGGAAAGCTCAGATAAGCCTTCCGACTGCGC
>CAMOSN010000144.1 GCA_946624935.1 uncultured Lachnospiraceae bacterium
TCGATGGCAGCACAGGCGAGGACCTTTCCCGCGTGCAGCAGTGCGCGGTCGCCGATGGAGCAGCCGCCGCAGGAGACGTTCTGCCAGCTGTGGCCCGCCGCGCCGCTGATGAAGGCGCTTACGTGGATCTGCGCTGTGGGAGTGAGCCAGCCCACATCACCGACATCGCTGCTTCCGGCGACAAAGCCGGACGTGTGAAGGAGCGGCATCAGGAAATCGTTGATTGCCTTTGTGCCCCGCTCACTCATTTTTTCGGCGAAGGCGGCCGCTTCCTCCGAGAACAGGGAGGCGATCCCCGGGCGCTCGCACACCGGAGTGGTCTTCTTGATCTCCCGTGCCAGCGCAAGCTCCTCCGGTGTGAAGACAGGCACTCCCAGAGCTTCAAAATTCCGGTAGAGGACCTCCTCGAGCACGTTGTTGGGCACCAACTCGGCGGTACCGTCGATAAAGCAGCGCTCGAAGGTAGTATCGGTCATCAGGGCGGCGCCTCTCGCGATGTTGTCGACCCTCTTCTGCAGAGCGATCGAATCCTTCACCTTGTTTGCCCGGACCATGTAAAGCACAGCGGCATGGTCCTGCACCACGTTCGGTGATACGCCGCCTGTATCCGTGATGGCATAATGCACCCGGCAGTCGCTGCTCATGTGTTCGCGCAGATACTGTACGCCTGTGTTCATCAGTTCCACTGCGTCCAGCGCACTGCGCCCGTTCTCCGGATCACCTGCCGCGTGTGCCGCGACCCCATGGAACCGGTAAAGCACCTGGATGCAGGAATTGTTGGTACCGGACACCACCTCGTTCACATCATTGGGATGCCAGGTGAGCGCCGCATCAAGCCGCTTCCAGTACCCGTCCCGGGCGAGAAACGCCTTCGCGGCGCCGCCCTCTTCCCCCGGACACCCGAAGAAGATCACAGTCCCCTCCCGGCCGGTCTTTTCCAGATAATCCTTCACGGCAAAGGCTGCGGCAAGATCCCCTGCGCCGAGCATGTTGTGACCGCACCCGTGGCCGGCGCCGCCCTCCTTCAATGGCTTCTGATAAGGAACACCCGCTTCCTGGCTCATGCCGGACAGCGCGTCGAATTCTCCCAGGAATCCGATCACCGGTCTGCCGTGACCGAAGGAGCCCAGAAACGCCGTCTCGATCCCTCCAAGCCCGGTTTCCACCGAAAAGCCATTCTCGCGAAGCACGTCGATATAACACTGCGCCGCCTTATATTCCTTCAGGCTCAGCTCCGGATTCTCCCACACCGCTCTGCTGACGCCGGTAAATACGCCGGCGTGCTGATCGATATAGGAAATCGCGTTCTTCTTATAACTCTCTGACATCATCGTTTCTGTCCTGACCGTTTCTGCCCTTTCTGCTTCTGTTCCGACCACTTCTGCCCCTGCCACTTCTTTCGCGACCGCCTCTGCCCCTAACTTCCTACGGCTTTCCTGCGCTGTTCACATTTTCGCCCGCTTTCGAATTCTGTGGATCGATCCGTTTCATTTTCGTCTCTTATTTCCGATTTTCGAATTATGCGGAAAAAGCCCTGGCGCATAAAGCCGGAATAAACGTTTCTACAGCACCTTCCGCAGGAAATCCTGCAGTCTCGGACTCTTCGGACTTCCGAAAATTTCCTCCGGCGTGCCCTGCTCCACGATATTTCCACCGTCCATGAACACGACGCGGTTGCCGACCTCTCTTGCAAAGCCCATCTCATGGGTCACCGTCACCATGGTCATGCCGTCCCGGGCCAGCTCCTTCATTACGTCCAGCACCTCGCCGACCATCTCCGGGTCCAGCGCAGAGGTCGGCTCATCAAAGAGCATGATCTCCGGATCCATGCACAGCGCCCGTACGATCGCCACACGCTGCTTCTGTCCGCCGGACAGCTGCACCGGATAGGCCTTCGCGCGGTCTGCAAGCCCTACGCGGTCCAGCAGCTCCATCGCCTTCTTATTCGCCTTCTCCTCATTTTCCTTCTTGACAATGATCGGTGCAATCGTCAGGTTCTCAAGGATGGTCTTGTGCGGAAACAGATTGAAATGCTGGAACACCATCCCCATCTTCTGCCGGAATTTGTCCAGATCGATCTCGGAGCCCGTGATGTCCACGCCGTCCACGATGATCTGCCCGGAGGTGGGAATCTCCAGCAGATTGAGCGAGCGCAGGAAGGTGGATTTGCCGCTGCCGGAGGGGCCGATCACGACCATCACATCGCCGCGGTTCACATTGATGTTCACACCGTCAAGTGCCTTGATTTTCTCACCGTTATAATATTTTTTCAGATCCTTCACCTGGATCATGATGTTATCGCTGGTCACTGGCACGCATCCTCCTCTCAAAATAGGCAATGATTCTGGATGTGGGGAAGCACAGGCAGAAGTACAGGAATGTAGCGACAAAAAGCGGCTCCAGGGAGATGAAGGTCGCAGACTGTACATTCTGAGCCTGCTTCGTGATCTCCGCCACGCCGATCACCGAGCATACGGAGCTCTCCTTGATGATCGTCACAAACTCATTCGCGAAGGACGGCAGAATGTTCTTGATCGCCTGCGGAATGATGATGTAGCGCATGGTCTGACCCTTGGTCATGCCCAGACTTCTGGCCGCTTCGGTCTGTCCCTGGTCAATACCCTCGATGCCGCCGCGGATGACATCGCTCATGTAACCGCCGCTGTTGAGCGCCAGCGAGATCGCCGCGGGAATAAACCGTCCCACCTCAATGTACCCGAACAGAAACACCCTTGGGAAGGGAATCAGCCCTGTGAGCAGGTAATACATGATCAGCACCTGCACCATCATCGGCGTGCAGCGCACGATCTGTACATACACCGTCGAGATCGCGCGCAGAATCTTCACAGAGGAAAGACTCATCATCGCGAGAATAAACGCGAGAACGAATCCAAGCAGTACGGTAACCAGAGACAGGAGCACCGTGACCACCAGTCCGCGTCCGAACAACGGAACATATTTCATGACTCTGGAAAAATTATCCAAACTAATCTGCATATCATGCCCTCTTCCGAAAAAAAGGCTGTCACCCACAACTGCGACAGCCTTCACCGTTTTGTCTTATATTGTTCTGTAGATCAACTCGATTGCTGCAAAGCTCAACTTCGTCCTGTACAGTCGACGATCACTCCGTCTCGCCCTCTGCGATGATCTCGCCATTGGCATCGAGCATACCCTGGTAGGTGTTCTCCTCGTCGGATGCCAGAGCCTGCGCCTCCGCGATGTACTCACTCATGGAGCCATCCTCAAGAGCCGTAGCGATCACGCCGTTGACTGCAGCCAGAAGCTCCTCATTGCCCTTCTTCAGTGCAATGGCAGAACCCTCAGAGTCGTACTCAACATCCCAGAGCACGCACAGCTCCGGATAATTCTTCGCATACTGAAGTGCAACGTCCTTCTCGATGAATGCGCCGTCAAGTGTGCCGTTCAGAAGCTCCATAACGATATCCGTCACCTTGGTCAGACCAACGATATTCGCATCCGGGGTATTCTCCTCGGCAAGGCCGTACTGAATGGAACCGGTCTGAGCGCCTACGGAAAGTCCTTTGAAATCCTCATAGGAAGCATATTTATCTTTATTCGCCATTGCTACACAGAAAGCCTGGCCGCCGGTGTAGTACAGATCCGTGAAATCAAACGTCTCGGCACGCTCCGGTGAGGGAGAAAATCCGGAAATACCCAGATCGATGTTGCCGCTCTGCAGCTCAGTCAGAATGCCGCCGAAATCGATCGGAACCACCTCAAGCTCCAGTCCCAGATCGTCCGCGATCCTCTGCGCCAGCGCAATATCAAAGCCCGCAAGCTGCGGATCACCGTTCTCGTCGATGTGATAAAACTCATAGGGCGCGAAATCCGGACTCGTACCAATGGTCAGCTTCCCCGGTGCAACCGTTGTAAAAGAAGCCTCCTCTGCAAAGACAGCCGTTCCCATCGCAAGAACCATCGCGGCAGACATTAAAACTGCAAACCCTTTTTTCATCATCTTTTTCCTCCTCGCATGTACCATACCGGCACTCCGAAGCACCCGTGCATACATGACTGTGAATATTTATTCAAAACTTTACCCTGCCTATTATAGCATCTATTTTTGAAAACGCAAGCGTTCGCTGCTCTCTTTTTCATCGCAGGCTTGTACTCCCTTTGTACCGGAGACGTTCATTTCCCTTAAAACGCAGCTATGAGCGCATTCCGCTTCGTGGTACAATGTATATTATTATGGAAGTTTCACGAAGAAAGGCCCCTCAAAACCTATGAAATGCTATTACATGGATGTCCGCCCCCTGGCGGACCCCGCGCTGTTTGCGCATGTTCTTCAGAGTATTCCCTGGCCGGAGCGGCGTGAGCGGGTCCTTCGGTGCAGACGGCCGGAGGACCAGCGGCTTTCCCTCGGTGCGAATGCTCTGCTGCTCCACTTTCTGTCCGAAATTGCTTATCTTGATGTCCCGACGCTGCACTTTCGTGAAGGTCAATACGGCAAGCCTTCCCTGCAGGAGCATCCGGAGCTCTTTTTTAATCTCTCCCACAGCGGGCATTATGCTGCCATCGCGGCAGGTGATACGCCCTGTGGTGTGGACGTGGAGAAGACACGTACACGTTATGACAGGATCGCAGCCCGTTACTTCACCGAGGAGGAGAATGCTCTGCTCTCCCGGTGCCGGGACTGTGAGGAGCGCGACTGGACCTTTCTGCGGATCTGGACGCGCAAGGAGAGCTTTTTGAAGCGCACGGGGGAGGGCCTTTCCCGGGATCTTCGCTCGTTTTGTGTTCTTCCCGTACCTCCCGCGGATACGGCTTTTTTTGAACACCCTCTGCCCGGGCATCTGCTCACCGTGTGTACCAGGGGGCATGTACCCTTTTCAGGCTTTGAAGACATCCAAATCGCAGACTGAAGGTTCATTCTTCTTTACAAATCAGAAGACACGTGCTATTATTGTTAGGGCATGCTAACCAATGTTGGATAGGTCATGCGCAGCCTTTTAATCAGCTATATCGATGGAGGGAATGAATATGCGCTCTAATGAATCTTCAGAAGATTACCTCGAAGCGATCCTGGTGCTCAGTCACTGCAAGCCGGTGGTCCGGTCGGTGGATATTGCCGATGAGATGGGTTTCAAAAAATCCAGTATCAGTGTTGCAATGAAAAATCTGCGGGAAAAGGGCATGATCACGGTCACCCCGGAGGGCTTCATCTATCTCACGGAGGAAGGAAAGAAGATCGCGGAAATGATCTATGAGCGTCACACTTTCTTTACCGACTGGCTGACCAGCCTGGGGGTCTCCTCCAAGACCGCTGTCGAGGATGCCTGCCGCATCGAGCATGCGATCAGCCCGGAAAGTTTTCAGGCGATCAAGGATGAGCTGCACCGGAAGGGCTTTACCGAGTCCTGAGAAAAAGCACACAAAAAAAAGCACACAAAAACACCACCCGTCTCCCTCTCTCCCTTACAGGAGCGATGCGGGTGGTGTTTTTTATGCCTGGCTTTTTAGCGGCTACCATAAATAGCTCATTGAAGTGACCTTTTTACAGAGCTCTTATGCACGATTGTTATACACACGCGTGATTATTCTGCACGGGCACGATTCGAACCGGCTGCCGCAAATGCCAT
>CAMOSN010000145.1 GCA_946624935.1 uncultured Lachnospiraceae bacterium
GCCGGAACTGCCGGAACCTTCGGAACCGCTGTTCGATGGTTCGTCGTCATCCTCGTCATCTTCATCGGTGCCGTTGATGGAGCCGATCACCATATCGTCGATATCCATCGGCTGGTCCTCTTCTTTTTCTTCGAAGAGACCGCTCACATCATATTCATTGTCCTGATTAGGATCGTCGCCAGTATCTTTGTAGTCGACAAAGATCTTGATATCCGCGTTCTTTTGCGGGATCATCCAGGTGCCGTCGTCCTGTTTGACAGCCTGCGCGATGGTATATTTCTCCGGCGCGTCCTGATCGTCTTTGTTATCGATAAAGGCGTACCAGACTTTGTCCACAGCGTGGCCGGGCCACGGAGTAACGGCTACTTCCGTAAAGACACCGCCTTTGTACTTGCCTTCATCCTTCTTCTCGGTGGTGAGCTTGACATCGCCTTTCTGCTCGCTGTCATCGGAAAGCTCGATCTTATAGTCGCTTCCGGCCACGGACTTCAGATTGTCCAAAGCCTTCTGGAAGGGGCTGCGGGTATCCTCCGCGATAACGCCGATCTTTTTGCCGAGCCATACGCCAAGCTTTGCGCCGTATTCTTTCAGGAAGCCGAGGCCGTTTTTCGCGATATTGTTGTATCCGGAATCGGTCTTCTCTTCTTTAAATTCAGGAGTATCAGAGGAACCGCTGTCCGTCGAGGGTTCAGGATCCTTCCCTGCGTTTGCGTTGGTGCTTCCGGTCGCGTTGGAGGTCGTTTTTACGTTGAGCTCGCCGCCGGCCTTCACTTTTGCTGTACTCTCGATGGTTGCTGCCACGTCCTGTACTACAATATTGGCAGAAATGTATACGCCGCTCAGACCTTTTCCGCGCTTTGCGTTGGTCTTGCTGCTCACGTCACCTGTGGCGTTTACCGTTACGTCCTTGGCTGCATCCAGGGTACCTTTTACCGTCGCGTATACGCCGTTGATGACGACGCCCACAGCGATGGCGACAGGGGCCATTTTCGTTTCGGTCTCTGCTTCGCCCTCCAGCTTGCTCTCCGCGTTGATCGTGATATTCCGGGCCGCTTTGATCGTAGTGTCTTTACCCACATCGACCGATGCTGTCTCCACGAGCACATTCGCCGCCAGCGGAAGCTTGACATTTGCTTTTCCTGCCTGTGTGTCGCCTGAGATCTTTGCTTCGGCATTTACGGAACCGTAGTCTTTTCCCAATGCATATCCGTCATAACCATAGCCGGCATACATCTGTACGCCCTTTCCTATGTTGACCTTTGCATTGCCGAACTTTATGTTGACAGGATTGACGATCTTGCCGAGGTTGTTCCAGCTGTTGCCGATGATCGACCCGATAAAGCCGAAATCCAGATCCAGAAGAGCGCCGGACTGGTTAATGCTGGAGATCAGATCGATATTGCCTTTTGAATACAGTTTTGCAGAATCCGCGACATTGATGACCGCGTCATTTGTAACATTGATGATATCGCTGACTTTTTCACCGACAGACGCAGCGGCATCTTCGAAGCTGTCCATGTTCCACACATGATTGTGCGCGTTCAAAGCGTCGTAAGCGTTCACGGTGATATTATCTGCGACGATCGTGCCGGTCAGATCCACATTGTTGGCTTTAATACTGACGTTAAAGCCTTGTGCTTTCAGGTCGTTCACCACGATCTTCTCAATTTCGTCAGCGACACTTTCAGTGATCGACAGATTGCTGAGAGTCAGGTTCCCGGGACCCTGGACTTCAAAATCCTTTAAGGTCGCAATGTACTTAAGATTCATCTTTCCATTGCCTTTGATAATAAAGTCGTCTTTATCAAAGGTGTAGTTGGTGAAATCCTCGTACACTCCCTTGGCATCCTTGATCTTCTTGCTGCTTTTTCCGTCAAGAGAATCCGTCAGGAAGGTAAAGCCGTTGACGCCGTTGATGGTCAGCTCGCCTTTGCTGGTGGCAAACACAAGTCCTTCCTTTTTGTCATTTGTCCATTCGATCTGTTTTTTGCCGCCTGAGCCTTGCGATTTCAGAGATCCGGACAGGTACAGCTGGCTGCCTGTGCCTGCAGTGGCATTGATGGTGGCAAAGTTTTTGGCCACCGAGGTATCCACTTCCAGACGGGAAGCGCCGCTGCCCAGGTCGACGGTCATTGTACCGCTGACAGACTCGATGTTCTCCATTTCATCGGAATCTTTTACGGTGACCGTATCGTCGCCGTCTCCGGTAGAGACACTGACATTGTCCCCGCCGTAGCGGGCGTCGATATTGACCTTATCTGCCTGCTCGCCGGTTTCAATTGTTGTTCCTGCATTGGTGCTGATATTGGCATCCACGGTATCCTTGCCGTCGCCTGTTTTTATGGTGGCTGCGCCTGCACCGTTCTGCAGATTGGCGGTTACTGCGTCATCGCCGTCGCCGGTGTCCACATTGGTCACTCCGTCATAGGCGGTGACATTCACTTTGTCTGCGTCTGCGCCGGTATTGATCTCCATGCCGGAAGCGCCTTCGAAGGCTGTGACCGTCACATCATCCTCACCGCCGTAGGTATTCAGTGTGGCTTTACCCTGTTCGCTCAGTTCTACGTTCAGAGCGTCCTTTTTTTTGGTGCCCTCATACGCGAACTCGGCTTTTTCCACGACGACCTTCTTGCCAAGAGCCACGGCTACGCCGCGAAGGAGTACGTTCATGCCCTTGATGTTCATGTCGCCGTTGACGGTGGTCTTGCCTGTGCCGCCGCCTTCAACTGCTTCTCCTTCTTCGTTCAGGGCGTCCTCGGATACCAGCTCCAGCTGGAAGTCGTCGGCCACTTCCTGGTTGTCTCCCTTTTCGATGGAAACATCGCCTTCATAGGTGGTGTTCTTTGCCAGAATGATCTGCACCTTGCCGCTGAAGGATGAAAGGGAAGCGAGCTTCTCCTTGATCATCTGCTGCAGGGCGACCTTTCTGTTGTCGGCAGCTTCGCTTGTGCCTTCTTTGGGGGTTTCGGCTTCACCTTCGGCAAGACCGACGGCCGGTAACTCGTCGCGTTTTGCCACGTTCTCGGTATAGACCGGAGCCACAGCCTGCACCGCCTGGATGCCGAAGGGAGCCGGCTCCTGAGGCGTTTCTTCCGGTGCTGCCTCTTCTGCTTCCGGTGTCTGCGGCTGTTCTTCAACAGAAGCCGAAGTCTCTTCTGCTGTTTCCGCAGTTCCTTCCGCAGGTCCGGCAGATTCTTCTGTCGGGGCGGCAGTCTCTTCCGCAGGAGCTGCTTCAGCGGGTGCTTCCGCTTCGGTTCCTTCTGCAGGGGTCTCTGCCGCTTCCGGCTGCTGTTCTGCCGGTGCTGCTGCATCTCCCTCGGCGGGCTCTGCAGCAACTGCTGCTTCTGATTCCTGTGCTTCGGCTGAAACCGCTTCTGCAGGAGCTCCTTCCGTCGCGGATGTTCCTTCTGCAGCTTCCGGCTGGACCGCTGCAGCATCGGCTGCGGCCGGTTCAGGCTGGACAGCTTCAGGAGCAGGTGCTTCCGCCGCAGGCTGTACGGCCTCCGGTGCGGGAGCTTCCGCCGCAGGAGCTGGTGCAGTGCTTTCAGCCGCGGGCTGAGGAGCAGCTGCTTCCGCCTGCACTGCTTCTGTCTGTACCTCCGGTACGGCTTCTTCCGCGGAAACCGCCAGTGTGGCGAAATCCCCGACCGAACCGAAGATCATGGACATGGAAAGTGCAAGCGCCAGTACTCGTTTTTTACTACTCATGTCATCTCCTCCGTAGTATTTTTTAGTAGGTATTGTGTACTGAAATTGACAGGTTGCGTATCGGACCGTAATTTTTCATCTGAAATGAGACTGTTTTTCGATCTAAAAGTGCGTTTTATGGTCCAGAAAGCGTTTGTAACAATTTTGCAACATATATGTAAAAGCGCATTGCTGTGCCAATTGTTTTTGACATTATGTCAAATGATGAATGTCATTATGTCAACCGAATATCATTTGCCCCTCCGGACGGGTCCGGAGGCCGGCCGATCATGGAAAGGTTCTAGCCAAACCCTTCCAGTGATCCGTTCTGCTCGATCCAGACGTATTTTTCCCACTCGCTCGGCGTCAGAAAAAGCTTTGCCGCCACATAAGGATGCTGTCTGGCCTTTTCGGTACCCATGATCCGTTTGTATTTTTCATCCCCGAGGCATGTCTGCATAAAAAACATCGCCTCGGCCGTGAAAATACCCGGAACGTAATTACCTCCGTTGACTTTGCCAAGTTCTTCTTCGTTCAGTGTTCGCTTACGCGGTCCGGGACCGATCTGTACAGTGCTGTACTGCGTGCTGTCCTTTTCCATCAGATCACCACCTCTCAGAAATTGCCATACACTCTGTCCATATAAGCTTCTGTGATGCTTGCCCATGAATAGGCGTTCATGTATTCGCCGCTGTAAGCGTTCACGGCGTCCGTATCTCCATCCAGATACCGGTAGAGATCGCAGGTAAAAGTCTCCGGAACCACCCTGAGCATACCCTTCTGCATTTCAAACACTTCGCTGATACCGTATTTGTTGAGAGTATCCCGCAGGCTGCGGACGATAACGTCCAGCTGCTTCTGCATGGAACGGTCGTAGTCTCTTCCTTCCCACAAAAGAGCGCCGATCTTTGCGCGGCTGATGAACTGTCCCTGCCGGTCCACGAGGATCGCGAGGAGTTCCTTTGATCTTCCGCGGGCAAAGAGAACGGTCTCCCCGTCCACCGCCACGTCGAATCCGCCGAAAGTTTTGATCTCTATATGAGGAACCTCACGAACCGGCTGGACCGTCAAAGCGTACCTGACCTCTTCAAGCAGTCTTTCAGCAGAGACCGGTTTGAGCAGATATCCTGTCACGTGAAGCCTGAAAGCATCCACCGCATACTCAGGATGATTTGTCACAAAGATGATCCTGGTGTCCGGGTCCATCTCTCTGATGTGTCTGGCCAGAACCAGGCCGTCCATATCCGGCATGCAGATGTCAAGAAGCGCGATGCCACACCTGTTCTCCTCCATCCAGCGAAGCGCTTCGGCTCCGGAAGAGAACCCGCAGACCCCCGTAATTCCGGGCAGACCGCCGCATAGAGCGGTTATCCGATCCAGTACATTTTGTTCATCGTCTACACATAATACAAACATAGGTAAAATTCCTCAAATACACTTTATCATATTCTGTCCAACAAATGTCCACTTTTTTCACTATATTTATGAAAAAAAGCAAAAAAAGATCCGGCACTATACCAGACCTTGATTTTATGTAAACCTCGTTTCGCAGTTCTTACGTTTCCCCAAGGCCCGGGGTATAGGTTTCGGGGATAACCGCCCAGGTATAGGGCTTCATATATTCGCCGTGGAAAGAACGGACGGCCTCCGGATCACCGTCGAACAGTCGGAAAAGATCACAGGAAATGAGCTCCGGACGGATGCGCAGATGGCCCTGTTTCAGTTCAAAGATCTCTTCTATTCCATTTTCCGCCAGTGTATCGCGCATGCTCCGGATCACCTTGTCAAACCATTTCTGCCTGGAGCGGTCGTACATGAGGTCTTCCCATAAAATGCCAAAAGCTTCGCTTCGCGTAAGGCTTGCGCCCCTGCGGTCCACCAGAAGGGCCAGCA
>CAMOSN010000146.1 GCA_946624935.1 uncultured Lachnospiraceae bacterium
GTAATACATCCGGTCGATATAGAAGCTGTTTAAGTACAGCGCCTTTTTTCCGACACCGCAGGGGCCAAAGCGCCTGCAGTGCCTGCGATCCTCTTTGAGGACCTGCGGATCCAGTTCCACACTCCCCAGTCTTTTCGGGAATATCAATGTTCCTTATCCTCCGATCAGCGCGCCTTTTTGGTTGCACGAATGAAAATTCCCAGGAACAGGGCAGCCAGAACGATTCCGACCGGATAAGCGACCGTCGTTGTAAGGCCAAGCTTGCCAAGGCACTCCGGTGCGCAGAAGAAATAGGTCATGGATACCGCACTCATAAAGGTAGCCGGTACCGCAGTGATCCAGTAGTTCTTCTTTTCCTTATACAGGAACATGCTGGCAGTCCACAGAACGATCATAGCCAGTGTCTGGTTGGTCCAGCTGAAGTATCTCCATACAACCGTGTAATCCAGATGACCGATCACGGCGCCGGCAGCCAGCAGCGGTACGCACAGCATCAGACGCTTTGAGAAATTCTTCTGGTCCAGTCCGATCCAGTCGGCCAGTGTCAGTCTTGCGCTTCGGAATGCGGTATCACCGGAGGTGATCGGGCATACGATTACGCCGATCATTGCCAGTGCAACACCGATGCCGCCCATGGTATTCTTGCACACATCGTAGATCGCTGCGGACTGTCCGCCCTTCAGGATCTCTGCAAGACCGGTGGAAAGTCCGCCGGTAACCTCATAAAGAGAGCAGCCTGCTGCAGCCCAGATCAGAGCGATGATGCCTTCTGCTACCATTGCGCCGTAAAATACGAAGTGTCCCTGACGCTCGCTCTTCATGCAGCGGGCCATCAGCGGAGACTGAGTCGCATGGAAGCCGGAAATCGCGCCGCAGGCAACCGTAATGAACATGAAGGACCATACCGGTGTCCCGGACGGATGCATGTTGTGGAAGTTGCTCCAGATCTCGGGAATGACATATGCATCATTTGTGAAGATACCGAAGATCACGCCCACTGCCATGATGATCAGGCAGATGCCGAACACCGGATAAATACGACCGATGATCTGATCAATGGAAATAAAGGTTGCGATGAAGTAATATGCCAGAATGATCCACAGCCATACTTCCTTGCTCGCAAATACGCCGCTTCCGCCGCCGTTGGTGATCAGCGTAACGATCAGGCCGGCCGGACCTACTGCGAACACGGTACCTACCATCACCAGCAGCACTACCGAGAACACGCGCATCACGTTCTTCATTGCGCCGCCCAGATAAATACCGCACACCTCCGAGATGGACACACCATTGTTACGCTCGGAAAGCATTCCGGCGAAGTAATCATGCACACCGCCGGCGAACACGGTACCGAAGGTGATCCACAGGAAGACCACCGGGCCCCAGAGTGCGCCCTGCATGGCACCGAAGATCGGTCCAAGGCCGGCGATGTTCAGAAGCTGTACCAGAAACAGCTTCCATTGCGGCATCACAACATAGTCAACACCATCATTGATCCGCACAGCGGGTGTCTCGCGGTCGTCCGGAGCAAAGGTATTCTCCACCACTTTGCCGTAGAGAAAATACCCTCCGATCAGGATCAGGAGACAGACAAAGAAACTAATCATAACTTTACACCTCCACATTTTTTAGTTCCCTGCACCAAGAAAGGCGCCAGTAAGAATGTCTGTACCTGGCGCCCTTGCTCATGTTAAAATATTATCGCATAATGCATCGGGTTGCAAGCTGAAAAATGCTTTTTTACTGTACATTTTATATAATATAACGTAATATTGCCGGCCCAGTGTGCGGACCCCCTTTATGTGGAGCCCTTTACATCCGGCTTGCATTTTGCGACTGCTTCCTGTATGCTGTGGGACAGAGGGGCGTTCCTTCTGTCCCACTGAGGCAGTGAGGTGTTCCTTCTGCTCCGCTGAGGCAGAGGTGTGTTCCTTCTGCTCCGCTGAGGCAGAGGTGTGTTCCTTCTGCCCACTACAGTCATACCACGCGTCAGGGAATGGGACAAACAGGAACGTTCCTGTGTCCCGGAAAGGAAATCGTGACATGAATATACTCAATATCCTTATCGGCGCAGCCATCATCATTGTTCTTGCGCTTGTACTCAGCCTGCTTTATAAGGCAAACGGCACCGACGGAAGCAGTCTCTGCTCCGGCGACTGCAGCGGCTGCCGCAAAGGCGGAAGCTGCGAGATCCGCAGCTCCGGTTCTGATGCTTCTTCCTCCGGACAATAATTCCGGAAAACAAACCCGGAACTAATCCCGGCTGGTATTTCCGGACAGCCTTTTACTCCTCTGTCTTCAGCGCCGCCACCATGTCAATGTGGCGGTTTTTGCGTGCGACCATCAGGCCGACCAGCAAAGACACGAGGAAGGTAAGCAGAATGCTCACCAGGTAGGTGACCGGGCCAAGCACCAGCTTCATCTCATATTCCGAAGCCAGCGCATCCAGTAAATACTGCAGGACACCTATTCCGGCAGGCAGTCCGATCAGGATGCCCAGCACGGTCAGCCACAAATTCTGACTGATCAGAAGACTTGCAATCTTGCGGTCCTTGAAGCCGACCACCTTCAGCGTTGCCATTTCGCGATAGCGCTCCGTGTAGCTCATCACGCCCAGATTGTACAGGACCACCAGGCTCAGGACCACTGCCGCAATCACCAGCAGCGCAACCATCACATTCATCAGCTCCAGAAAGGTATTGAAGGAATCCATGATTGCCTTCTTCGTCTGCACATTCAGAATATGATCACTTTCCGGAATGTCGCTCTCATTGGTATAAATCGTGTTGATCGTGTAATCGATGCCCACACTCTGCGCATATGTATCCGTCATCACGATGCTCTCCGACATGGAGCGGTTGATGCCGGCCACGACTGCTGTGTAGGTCTCGTCACTCCCGTAGGGTGAGAATTCGAAGGAATCTCCGACGGAAAGGCCGTAATCACGCGCGATTCTCGAACAGATCAGTGCCCCGTCTTCGGGAAGCGGCATCTGCTTCATCTGCTCATCCGTAAACCGCACAAAGTCATGTGTGATGTGATAAATCTCCAGGCCAACCGTCTTGTCTCCCATCTGCACATTCGTCAGCGCTCCCCAGTCACCGTCCACCGCCTGCGCCAGGTCCTGCGCCTCTTCCTCCGTGATGCTCTCCGCATCCAGGTTGATCCGGTTCTCGTAGCCGATCGCGTCCTCATAGAAGGACTGCATGAAAGCATTCATTGTATCGTTCATGCCCAAACCACCGACCAGCAGCACCATGCAGCCTACGATTCCGAAAAGGGTCATGCACGAACGGGCCTTATGCCGCAGCAGATCGCGCAGATTCCATTTCGTGCCGAAGTTCAGGCGCTTGAAGGCCTTCGTCTCCTCCAGCGCAAGATGCTTCATTTTCTTCGGCGTGTACGGACGCAGCGCATCGGCTGCCGTTCCCTTCAGCATTTCCCGCACGGACAGATAGCCGATCAGCACCATAAACACATTGATCGCCAGCAGGATGATCCAGCAGGGCCAGGGCACATAAAGCGTCCATTTCGGCATGTCAATGTACGTTCCCATCGCGCTGCCCGGGTTCATAATATAGTATCCCAGCGCATAGCCGATCCCAATGCCCAGGACCGAACCGGCCAGCCCGATCACCAGCGCATAGGAGCTGTAATGGTGCAGAATCCTCCGATCCCGGAAGCCCAGTGCCTTCAGCGTACCGATCTGGGTCTTTTCACTTGCCGTGATGCGGTGCATGGTCGTGACCATCGTCAGAATCGCGATCGCCAGAAACAGCACCGGCAGGACGGATCCCATGGTCTTCCCCTCTTCGATCTCTCCCCGGGTCTCAGACCAGGAAACCGTCTCCTCCTTTGAGAGCACCAGCAGCGTCTTGCCCAGCGCTTCCTCTACCTTCTCCACAAATTCGCTCTTGGGGAGCTCCGAACGCACATTGATCTGATAATACAGGCTGTCACCGATAAAGTTCCGGAAGATTGCGGGAATGATCTCCTCCAGCATCACCGGCGACAGATAGGCAAAGCCATAGGAATGAAAATCCGGCATCAGCTGTGTCTCATCCGGCACGCAGATCAGGAATTCACTGGCCTTGACCAGCCCCTTCACCGTGCCGGTGACCGTCAGCATCTTGTAAGTCAGGGTCAGCGTATCCCCCACGGATATATTATTTTTTGCCGCATACTGATCGGACAGCCACAACCCGTCCGGACTGGCGGCATCATAGGGCTCCCCCTCCATCAGATAAACGCCTGACACATCGCTGTTCTCGGTCACGGCAATCGCAATCACATCCGTATCTTCCTTCACCGAGGTGTTGACCGTCAGAAAACGAGTCGCATCCTCCACTCCGTCGATGCCCTTTACCGCTTCCAGATCCTCCTGCGTGAAGCCCTCTTCGGAATAGACACGGTAATCGGCAAAGCCTGTCTGTGTAAAAATGAACTCCGAATCGCGTTCCAGGCTGTACCATTCCATATTGAAGCCCAGGAACACACCGATCCCGAGACTGATCATAATGATCATGGAGAGGAACTGCGCCCTGTACCGGCCAAAGGTGCGAAGCAGCTTTCGAGACAGCATCACCAGTCCACCTCCTCCGCAGCAAGCGGATGCTCCTGGGTCTCACAGGATACGATCCTTCCGCTCTTCACCCGTACGACCACATCCGCCATTTTGGCGATGTTCTGGTTGTGGGTCACGATGATGATCGTTTTTCCCATATCCCGGGCCATCGACAGAAGAAGCTTCAGCACCGTGACACCGGTCTCGGAGTCGAGCGCACCCGTCGGTTCATCACACAGCAGAATTTTCGGATTTTTGGCAAGCGCCCTGGCAATCGAAACACGCTGCTGCTCGCCGCCCGAAAGCTCCGACGGGAAATTGTGAATGTGATCCTCAAGCCCCACAGCCCTGAGCATATCATGACTGCTCAGAGGGTCCGGTGCAATATCCTTCACCAGCGCCACATTCTCCAGCACCGTCAGCGTCGGAATCAAATTGTAGGACTGAAACACAAACCCCACCGTAGCAGCCCGGTAATCCGCCAGCTCATTCGCGCTCAGCGTGGAAATATCCTTCCCTCCCACACGAATCGTTCCCGAGGTCGGACTGTCCAGGCCCCCGAGCAAGTTAAGCATCGTACTCTTCCCCGCTCCGCTCGGTCCCAGCACAACAATAAACTTCCCCTCCTCCAGGCTCAGAGTGGCATGATCCAGCGCCCGCTGCTCATGATCGCCGCTGCGATAGACGCGGGATACTTCTTCAAATTCGATGATCTTCATGGTGGACGATCCCCTTTCTAACTGCAGTTATATCTTCTATTCGAAATTAGTTATCTCTAACTCCCGATTGTATGCAATTTTGCGCAAATGTCAAGGGGGAAATGTATATGTTTTTCCGCAGTGCCTCAAACAGGGGGACGGTTCTCTGTTTGACGTTT
>CAMOSN010000147.1 GCA_946624935.1 uncultured Lachnospiraceae bacterium
GAGGGGCCAGGGGGACGGTTCTCTGGCTCCAAGCTGAGGGCGGTTCTCTGGCTTCATATGATGTCGTGAAAAGAGCGGATGCGCTTTGGTGCATCCGCTCGATATATATATATAAGTATGTTCTATTTCTTCGTAGAAACTACTGTAATATAGGTTGTGATTTTCATTTTATTTTTTGTAAATCTATGTCGGTCATAAATCTATATAAAAGGGTTCTTGCCCTGAATATTTATCCGCCGAGTTTCTGAAACTCTTTCTCTGGTTTTCAACGTGTTCACCGGCGCGCAGCTCGTCAAACCTATTTATTCTTCCAGTGCGGTTGTGTTTTTCTTTTGATGTTAATATATACGCGGGTGGCACGGACAATCCACGGGAATTTCTTTGATCTTGGCTGACCTTGGGTGAGCCATGGGGACAGGTCCGCTGGTTCCGCAATAAGAGGCAAGAGAGGACACGGGCCGGGGTGCTGGCGTGGGCATCCAGGTATCATGGAGGGGAGCTAAGGGGACAGGGACACGGATCGGGGGACACGAGGACAAGGCCGCCGGCTTCGGAAGTTTTGCCTGGCATTGTCTGGCGGAGGGGATCCCCCGGATGGGGATGTCGAAGGGAGCAGCAGACAGCCCAGAGGTGCAGCAGAGCGGCGAAAATTAATTTGGAAAAACATCCCCCGGGGAGGCTTGCGGAGAAACGGAAAAGCGGGTATGGTATACCCATCAGCCGGAAGTTGTGGGCTCAAACAACTTCAAATAATCTTACAACATACCTCCAATTCGATTGTAAGATGGAAATTACGGGTCATGGAGACGCAGCTCCGTGACCTGTTTTTTTGTGAGGATCATGGAGGTGGGAGACCTGACCCATGTCCTGAGTCCTTGTGGAATCTGCCCGCGGCTTGGCTGCGCGGTGTGGGGCCACTTCTTGCGGAGCCGGCGGACCTGTCCCATGGCTTTCTCCCCATGGCTTTCTCCGTCCTTGTGACATCTGCCCGCGGCTTGGCTGCGTGGTGTGGGGCCACTTCTTGCGGAGCCGGCGGACCTGTCCCCATGGCTTGCCCTGTGGTTTGGAAAGTGGGCGCTGTGCCAATGGCTTCCTGGCCGCCGCTCCGATCGGTATTTCGTGGTTCCTGATCTGTCTGCATTTCATCCGCTTAAGGAATAAGAAAACTTCAAACAGAGAACCGTCCCCTGTTTGCCCCCTGTCCCATTTCTACTTATTGCGAGTGGTCTTGATTTCGAGGGGTGTTCCTGATAAAATCTTAACATCACTATGTGAATCGGATGTTTTTTATTCTTGATGGAAGGGAGGCCGGACATGGCAATGGAGATCGGTAGAAGGGACTTTTTGAAGGCTGCGGCTGCGGGGGCTGCAGGTACTGCGGTTGCGAGTATGCTGGGCGGGATCGCGCTGGCATCGGAGGCGGAAGCGGCTGCTCCGGAGTTTAACGGGAAGAAGAAGTTCGCGGGGATCGGCTGTGTGCGCAATGTGACAGAGGATATTTATTATGTCGGCGCCAGTGAGAAGCGGACGCAGCTGTTTGAGAATGTGTATCCGATTCCGCGCGGGGTGGCTTATAATTCGTATGTGATTCTGGATGAGAAGACGGCGCTGATCGATACGGTGGATAAGTCTGTGACCGGCCAGTTTTTTGAGAATGTGCTGAATGTGCTGGAGGACCGCCCGCTGGATTATCTGGTGGTCAATCATATGGAGCCGGATCACAGCTCGGCGATCACGGAGGTGCTGGTGCGCTATCCGGAGGCGAAGGTGGTGCTGACGGCTGCGGCTGCGACGATTTTGAATCAGTTTTTCGCGACGGATATTTCGGATCGTGCGATTATTGTGACGGAAGGGGATACGCTTTCGCTCGGCAGGCATACGCTGACCTTTGTGCTGGCGCCGATGGTGCACTGGCCGGAGGTGATGATGAGCTATGATGATGTGTCCGGTGCGCTGTTCAGTGCGGATGCGTTTGGTTCTTTCGGTGCGCTCAACGGCAATCTGTTCGCGGATGAGGTGAATTTCGAGACGGAGTGGCTGGCGGATGCGCGCAGGTATTACTGCAATATCGTCGGAAAGTACGGCAAGAATGTGCAGGATGTGCTGGCCAAGGCGGCGACGGTGGATATTAAGATGCTCTGTCCGACCCATGGTCCGGTGTGGCGCGACAATCTTGGCTGGATCCTGGACAAGTACGATAAGTGGAGCAGCTATACGCCGGAAGAGGATGCCGTGATGGTGGTGTACGGTTCGGTGTACGGCGGCACGGAGAGTGCGGCGAACTTTGTGGCGGCGCAGCTTTCGCAGCAGGGCGTGGCGAATGTTGTGGTGTACGATGTGTCCAAGACGCATGTCAGCGAGCTGATCGGTGAGGCTTTCCGGTGCAGCCACATTGTGCTGGCTTCCATCACTTACAATATGGGCATCTTCACGCCGATGAAGAATTTCCTGCTGGATCTGGAAGCGCACAATCTGCAGGGCAGGGCGTATGCGCTGATCGAGAACGGCAGCTGGTCGCCGGCCTCCGGTGATTTGATGAAGGAGATTCTGGGCCGTATTGAGGGAAGCCGGTTCGTGGGTGAGAAGGTTACCTTTATGTCTTCGCCGGATGCGACGACGTATGAGGCGCTTGCGGGCGTGGCCGGTGCGGTTGCCGCCGATCTCGCGGGAGAAGGTGATGCCGCGGAAGCGGTGGAGGCTGAGACGGCTGCGGGTGTGAATGTGTTTAAATGTACGATCTGCGGTTATGAGTATGAATATGAAGGCGAGGAGCTTCCGGAGGACTTTGTATGTCCGATCTGCGGCGTAGGACCGGATAAATTTGAGAAGCTGTAAGGCGTGAGGCCGGCCGGGATACGGCAGAAGGAAGGCGTGCCGGTGAGACGGCAGAAGGAAGAAACAGCAGACAGGAGCGGGCGGTGCGTTAAGCGCCGCCTGTTTTTGTATGCCGGCACACAGAGGAGAAAGCGGGAGAGGAGAAGGCGGCACGCAGGGAGAAAGCGGGAGAGAAGCGGGTGGAACCGGTTGGGGCAAGGGACTGCTTGAAGAAGCGCGCGTTGTCTGGTATCATAAGCCCATAAAGCAAAAAACAGCGATTCGCAATGGAGCGGTTATGAAAAGAATCAAAAATTTTGTGATTGGCGGTCTTCAGCAGAAGATTTTTAATCTGGTTCTGATCACGATGATTCTGGTGGTGGTCGCCTTTGGCGTGGTACTGGGATATCAGACAAAGAATCTGCGGGACCTGGTGGCGCAGACGGATGAGAAGCAGCAGGAAGCGATCGAAGGGGTGATCACCACGACGATGGATGCCGTACTGGAGAACAGTATGGGGAAGAGTACCCTGCTGGAGTCCTATATTGCGGACAATGTGTTTGCCGAGCTTCGGGGCGATGTGATGATGCTGGAGGAATATGCTCAGAAGCTGTATGAGAAGCCGTGGCTGTATTCTTCCATGAAGGTCGCGGCGCCGGATGCGGCGGATGACGGGACCGTGAAGGCGCAGCTGCTGATGGAGGATGGCGTGCGTGCGGACGACCCGGCCGTGTGGACGGAGGCCGGACTGATCGGCAACATGGCGGACATGATGGAAACGCTGTTTTCCACGACCAGGCTGAATTCCTGCTTTATCGGGACGGAGAACGGTCTGTTCCAGATCGTGGACGACCGCGCGGGGGTGAAGTTTGCGGAGGATGGAACCTTAAAGTCTTTTCCGGTGCGGCAGAGGCCATGGTATGTCGGGGCGAAGAATAAGGAAGAGCTTTTCTTTTCGGATGTGGAGCTGGACGCGTTCTCCGGCGATATCGGGATCGTCTGCGCGATGCCGGTGTATGTTGAGGGTGAGCTGAAGGCGGTCGTCGGGGCGGATTATTTCCTCGACACCATGCGCAGAGAGGTCGGCTCCTCCGGGGATGAGGATACCGGTTTTACCTGTATTATCAATCAGTACGGGCATGTTCTGTTTGCCCCGGATGAGCAGGATCTGTTTGTGGTTCAGGACAAGGAGCTGGCGGAGGATCTGCGTACGTCAGAGGAGCAGGAGCTGGCACAGTTTGTGACCGATGCGCTGTCCGGCCAGACCGGGGTGCGTCAGGTGCAGGTGGGCGATACGGTCTATTATATGGCGGGTGCGCCGCTGACGACTGTGGGATGGAGTGTGGTCTCGGTCGTGGAGCGGGAGCTGACCAGGCAGCCGATCTACCAGATGCAGGAGCAATATGATGCGATCAACCGGGAAGCGGTCACGACCTTCCGGGAGAGTTCTGCAAGATCTCAGGTGACCATGTTTGTTCTGCTGGCGCTCGTTCTTGTGTGCGGGATCGCCGCGGCGCTGGTTCTGGCGAAGCGGATCGTCATGCCGCTCAATACGATCACCAGCCGGATCGCTGCGCTGCAGGGCAGGAATCTGCAGTTTATGATGGAGGACACTTACAGGACCGGCGACGAGATCGAGGTGCTGGCGGAGTCCTTCGCAACGCTGTCGGAAAAGACGGTGCGGTATATGGAGGAGATCCGCGAGGTGACGGCGGAGAAGGAGCGGATCGGTGCCGAGCTTGGCATGGCGAAGGCCATTCAGGCCAGCCAGCTGCCGCATCTGTTCCCGGCCTTCCCGGACCGCAATGAATTTGATATTTACGCCTCCATGGATCCGGCGAAGGAGGTCGGCGGCGATTTCTACGATTTCTTCCTGCTCGACCACGATCACATCGGCCTGGTGATGGCGGATGTGTCCGGAAAGGGTGTGCCGGCGGCGCTGTTCATGATGGTCGCGCGCATTTTGCTGCGCAACCGTATTCAGAGCGGTGAATCGCCTGCGGTGGCTCTGGCCAATGTCAATGAGCAGCTGCTCGAGAGCGACGAGCCGCAGCTGTTTGTGACCGTGTGGCTGGCGATTCTGGAGATCTCCACCGGAAAAGGCATCGCCGCCAATGCGGGGCATGAGCATCCGATCCTGCGGCGCGCCGGCGGGGAGTATGAGCTGGTTGTTTACCGCCATTCGCCTGCGGTCGCGGCGATGGAGGGGATCGTGTACAGGGAGCATCCCTTTGAGATGCATCCCGGCGACAGCCTGTTTGTCTATACGGACGGCGTGTCGGAGGCGACGAATGCCGAATACGAGCTGTTCGGGACGAAGCGTATTCTGAAGGCGCTGAACCGGGATCCGGAGGCGGAACCGGAGGAGGTGCTGCAGAATGTGCGCGAGGAGATCGATGCCTTTGTGGCAGGGGCCGAGCAGTTTGACGATATCACGATGATGTGCCTGAAGTACAACGGGCC
>CAMOSN010000148.1 GCA_946624935.1 uncultured Lachnospiraceae bacterium
GTTCTTTCTTTCAGCGGAAGTGCAGGCGCTTCGGATGCGCACGGATCCGGGACGGACGATGCGCTGATCCTGGAAAATGCGTATGGAACGATTGCCTTTTCCGAGGCGGAATATCGTTACTGCTATGAGTCGGTGATTGCACAGGCTGCGGCAGCGGCCGGAGATTATGCAGCCATGCTTGGGCTGGATCTTACCAAACCGCTTTCCGAACAGAACTGCACCATTTCGCAGGAAGAGATGTCCTGGGAAGAGTACTTTATCGGCCAGACATCGGACATGCTCACGGATATGGGAGTGGTGGTGCTGGAAAGCAGCGCCGCCGGAAACGCGGCGGATCGCGCGGATGCCGTGGAAGAGGAGCCGGAAACCGGAGAAACGGCATCCAGGGAAGAGGAGCCGGAAACCGGAGAAACGGCATCTGGGGAAGAAGAGCCGGAAGCTGAAGCGGCGGATCATGCCGCGCAGCGAATTGCAGCACTTTCCACCGCGGCGCAGGAGCGGCTGGCACAGATCCGGCAGGAGGCGTCTTTTTCAACAGCGGATCTGGAGGCGTATTACCGGGAGCACCTCGCCGATTTTCAGAGTGTAACCTATCTGCTGGCTTATGTGGACGGGGACGGATATGAGTCCGGAAGTGCCAGGAGCTGTGTGGAGCAGCTGGAGCAGGCCCAAAGCGCCAGCGCGTTTGAACAGCTGACAAAGGAGCTGACGGGAGCGGATGTATCCCGAATCGAGAACATTCGCAGCGCCGAGATGGGCAACCCCGAGGCGGAGGATGTCCGGTGGCTGCTGTCCGGCGAGCGCAGCGAGGGAGACCTTTATACCGGGCAGACCGGCGGCAATTACTTCGTGCTGTATTATCTTGAACGGGATGACCAGGGCTTTGGCGAGGATGAAAACGGTCCCTGGAAAACCCAGGCGGAAAATGCACTGGGTGATGATGCCTGTGATGCGTATCTTGCGCAGCTGCGGGAGGAGACGCAGGTGCAGACCGGTCCCGCCCTTGCGCGGGCAGTGGTGCTGGGGTGAAACCGGCGCCGGAAATAATGGGGCGATAGTCCACAAAAGGAAGGCCGCTGTTTTGGTGAAAATGGCAGATTGACAAACCTGGGAAGCGGTTTTAGAATGATTGTGAAAAAGTTAAACATCAGACGTTTGACGTCGATCAAAAAACACGAGATTAATAGATCTTTTTCGTTTGCAAAACGATAATGGCGGTTCAGGAGGAGATTGTTATGACGAAAGAACAGCTTCATGAGATCGCACAGAAGCTTCGCCTGGAAGCGGTGCGGATGGTATACGAAGGCAAGGACGGGCATCCGGGTCCGGCACTTTCCATTGCGGATATTGTTGCGACCCTGTATTTTGATGTGATGAATGTGGATCCGAAAAATCCGGAATGGGAAGACCGCGACCGCTTCATCGTCTCCAAGGGACACTCCTGCCCGATCGTCTATGCTGCGCTGAATGAGCGTGGATATTTTGAGCCGAAGGTAGAGCACTTCCAGCTGCGTGCGCTGCACAGCATTTTCCAGGGACATCCCTCCATGCACAGCACACCGGGCATCGACATGACCTCCGGATCGCTGGGCAACGGGATCGCCATCGGGGCTGGCATGGCCTATGCGGCAAAGTATCTGAAGAAGGATTATTACACCTATGTGATCGTCGGGGACGGCGAGCTGCAGGAGGGTGTGTGCTGGGAAGGCGCCAACACGGCGACCGGCCGCAAGCTGGACAATCTGATCGTGTTCGTGGACCGGAACGGATGGCAGAGCTACAAGACGGTCGACTTTACGGTAGGCATGAACGATGTGGCGGACCGCTTCCGTGCGTTCGGATGGGATGTGCAGGAAATCAATGGCCACGATTATGATGCGATCAAGGGTGCAATTGCGCAGGCAAAGAGCGTGAAGGGTCAGCCGCACTGCATCGTGTGTGACTGCATCAAGGGCAAGGGCCTTTCCTTTATGGAGAATAACAACGCATGGCACAAGGGCGTACCGACCGATGAGCAGTACGCACAGGCAGTGAAAGAACTGGGAGGTGCGCAGTCATGACAAAGTTTAAGGGAACGAGAGAAGCTTACGCGGCGGCACTGATGGACATGGCGGAGGATCGAAAGGATATTGTCCTGATCTCTCCGGACTCTCTGAAGGCAATGCGTGCTGTGGATTTTGGTGAGAAATATCCGGACCGCTATGTGGAATGCGGCATCGCCGAGCAGGGCGCCGTGGATACGGCGGCAGGCCTGGCCAGTGCCGGACTGACTCCGTTTGTGGGGACCTATGCAGGCTTTTTGACCATGCGCGCCTGCGAGCAGATGCGTACTTTTGTGGGCTACACCAACCTGAATGTAAAATTCGTGGGTGTGAATTCCGGACTGCTCGGCGGTGAGCGGGAAGGCGTGACCCATCAGTTCTATGAGGATCTGGCAGTGGTATCCTCTCTTCCGAATTATACGATCTACACCCCGGCCGATCCGGCGCAGTGCTATCACGCAGTGAAAAAAGCGGCGGAAGTGGATGGCCCGGTGTACATCCGCGCCGGCAGTGGCCGCGAGGTGGAAGTGTATGACGTGGATGCTCCGTTTGCCGAGAGCGGCGTGACGGTGTGGAAGGAATATGGAACGGATGCTGTGCTGTTTTCGAGCGGCTTTGTGCTGGACCGTGTCCTGGCGGCAGCGGATCTTCTGAAGGAGCAGGGCGTGAACGTGACTGTCGCGGACATCAATATCCTGTACGGCGAGGATCCGACACAGATTCTGGAAGTCATGGCAAAGAGTGATCAGCTCTTTACGGTGGAGGATCACAATATCAACGGCGGGCTGGGTTCTTACATCAGCCGTCTGGCGTGCGAACATAAGCCTGCGTTCGTGACCAGGATTGCGCTCACTACCTATGGCGAATCGGGTCCGGCTAAAGAACTGGCGGATGACTATGGCTTCTCGCCCGAGGCGATCGCACAGAAGGTCCGGGATACACTGAAGAAGTAAGAAGGCCATGGGAAGCCGTCTCAGGGCACGGCAGGAAAATCTGTATGGCAGTATGATGATATGACAGAGCAAAGGTAAGCGGAGCAGAATATACGCGGCCACGGAGGAGGGCTTCGGGCAGCAGCCGCTTCTGCGGAAAGGATAAGAAAATGAGCAAAATTCGTGTGGCAGTGATCGGTGCAGGTGGAAAGATGGGGACCAGAACCTCCAGAAATCTGGCCAGAAAAGCTGATAAATATGAACTGTATTGTGTAGAGAACGCACCGAAGGGCATCGAGAGCATCGAGGCAAGAGGGCTGAAGGTGTGGCCGGTGGAGGAAGCTCTGGACCTGGCGCAGGTCGTGATCTTCGCGGTTCCTGATACGCTGATCAAAAAGCTTTCCGCAATTTATGTTCCGCAGCTGAAGGCCGGCACAGGCTTCCTGATCCTTGATCCGGCGGCAGCAGTGGCCAAGGAGCTTTCCCTTCGTGATGACTGCACCTTTGGTGTGGCACATCCCTGCCACCCGTCCTTCCTGAAGGATCAGGATACGCCCGAGGCAAGAGCCGACCGGTTCGGCGGCGAAGGCGGGCATCAGGATATCGTGATGTCCAAGATCCAGGGCGATGACGAAGTGTTTAAGCTGATGCAGGAGACTGCAAGAGACATGTACCGCGCGGATGAGGCCTTTGTCATGACCTCCGAACAGATCGCATTCCTGGAGCCCACACTGGTGGAGCTTCTCGGCGCAACCTGCCTGTATGCGATGGCTGAGACAGTGGACAAGGCCATTGAAAAAGGTATTCAGAAGGAAGCAGCCGTATCCTTCCTGTGCGGCCATATCTTCAATCTGACTTCCAACTTCCTGGGCTACCTGGAGGGCCGTCCTCCTGTATCCGATGCCTGCAAGGTGGCTATCGGACTGGGCAATAAGTTCGTGCTTCGCGACGACTGGAAGAAAATCTGGGATGATGAGGTGCTCGACCAGGTGATCCACACCATGCTGCATCCGGATGCAGAGGATGCAATTGCGTTCGAGCTGCCCGGCAATGAAAATATTCCGATCAAATAAGATGGAAACGGAACCATCAACAGAGCGGGCGATTTCCTTTCGGGGAGAGCGCCCGCTCTGCTTCCGCTTACAGGGATATGAACCGGCTCAGCAGGAGTGTTTTCATTGCCTTTTCCAGGAGTGCAGAAAACTATTGTTCAAGTGATTTGCAGCCTGTTATAATTTTTTCATATATACGAGAACCATGTGATACAGTTGAAAAGATCAATGACAGGTAATTATGAAGATCCGAGTATTTCAGAAGGGATTTAACTACAGTCAGGACGGGCGGGGCAACCGCCTTGTCTGGCACTTGCAGGGCTGCAATATGCGCTGCCCGTGGTGCGCCAACCCAGAGGGAATGGCGCCGGGCGGCGTGCTGATGACGGACCCGGACTGGCTGAAGGAGAGCTGCTGCCCGAAGGGGGCGGTGAAGGACGGAGCGCTGGACCGGGAAATGTGCGGTCGCTGCGAAGAAAAGCCCTGTATTCACGGGATGCGGCAGAAGGGCATCCGCCTTTCCTTCCGGGAGATGGATGTGCAGGAGATGCTCTCCGAGTGCATCGCTTCCGAACCGATGTTTTTTGACGGCGGCGGGGTGACGCTCACCGGCGGTGAGATGTCGCTGCAGTTCGAGGCCGTGAAGGAGTTTCTGGCCGGACTGGGAGAGGTGAAGATCCATCGCTGTGTGGAGACGAACGGCTCGCATCCGAGGGCGCGGGAACTTTTCCCGCTGGTGGATGAGTGGATCATGGATGTGAAGCATATCGACAGTGAAAAGCACCGGCAGTGGCTCGGGATCGGAAATGAACAGATCCTTGCGAACCTGAAGGCAGTGTGCGCGGAGCATGAAGATGTTTTGCTTCGCATTCCAATGATGCCGGGCTTTAACGACAGTGAAGAGGATGCACGGCAGTTTGCAGCGTATCTGGCGGAGTGCGCGGGAGAGAATGTCCGGGCAGAGGTGCTCACCTACCATGAGTTCGGGAAGGGGAAATGGGCACAGTGCGGGATGCAGTATACCATGAAGGGCGGACGCATTGCACCGGAGCAGCGGGCGTATCTTGAAGAGCAGCTGCGCGGCGCGGGACAGAACGTGGTGCGGACGTAGAGTATGAAGGACAGCCGGTGCAGGGTATGCAGGTCAAACGGTGGTGTTGCTGGTTTATAGATTTTTGAATAATAACCGGCACATTCTCGTGACTTCAGTCGTGAGTAAGCCGGTTCATTAATTATCTAAA
>CAMOSN010000149.1 GCA_946624935.1 uncultured Lachnospiraceae bacterium
TCGACGACGAGTACATCAACCAGTTCCGCAACACCGGCGGTTTCGACATCATCGGTTCCGGCCGCACCAAGCTCGAGACCGAGGAGCAGTTCGGTATTGCAGCCGAGGTTGCAAAGAAGCATGGCCTGACCGCCATCGTCATCATCGGCGGCGACGACTCCAACACCAACGCAGCCGTTCTGGCTGAGTACTTCGCAGCCCACAACACCGGCGTACAGGTGATCGGCTGCCCGAAGACCATCGACGGCGACCTCAAGAATGACGACATCGAGTGCTCCTTCGGCTTCGATACCGCCACCAAGACCTACAGCGAGCTGGTCGGTAACATCGAGCGCGACTGCAACTCCGCCAAGAAGTACTGGCACTTCATCAAGGTGATGGGCCGCTCCGCTTCCCATGTGGCACTGGAATGTGCACTGGAGACCCAGCCGAACATCTGCCTCATTTCCGAGGAAGTGGCCGCGAAGAAGATGTCCCTTTCCCAGATCGCCGATTACATCGCCGATGCAGTGGAAAAGAGAGCCGCCAAAGGCATGAACTTCGGTGTTGCCATCATTCCCGAGGGCGTAGTGGAATTCGTACCGGAATTCTCCGTTCTGATCCAGGAAATCAACGAGCTTCTGGCCGGCAGCAATGCGGATGCTTTCAATGCACTGGGCACCTGGGCTGAGAAATATGCCTTCATCGAAAAAGGCCTCACCAAGGAATCCATGGCCGTGTTTGCCATCCTTCCGCAGGCGATCCAGCAGCAGCTCTTCCTGGAGCGCGACCCGCACGGTAATGTGCAGGTATCCCTGATCGAATCCGAGAAGCTGTTCTCCGCCATGGTCAAGGCAAAGCTCGACGAGCGCAAAAAAGCCGGCACCTACAAGGGCAAATTCAGCGCACAGCATCACTTCTTCGGTTACGAAGGCAGATGCGCATTCCCGTCCAACTTCGACGCGGACTACTGCTACTCTCTGGGCTACAACGCATTCATGCTGATCCAGTACGGCTACAACGGATATCTCTCCAAGGTAGCCAACCTGTCGAAGCCCGCTGAGGAATGGACCGCCGGCGGCATGCCCATCACCAAGATGATGAACATGGAAAGAAGACACGGCGAGGACAAGCCCGTTATCCGCAAAGCCCTCGTAGAGCTCGACGGCAAGCCCTTCAAGTACTTCGAAGCCCACAGAGACACCTGGGCCGTTGAGACCTGCTACACCTATCCGGGCGCGATCCAGTACTACGGACCGTCCGAGGTGTGCGACCTCACCACCAGAACACTGGCTCTCGAGAAAGCCGAGTAAGTCAAACAGGAAGCACTAAAAAACGTGCGCCCGCCGGGCGCACAACGAAAAAAATGGCTGTCACACAGACAGCCATTTTTTGATTACCATTCCATTTTCTTTTCGAAGTATGCTTTCAGGTCAGCGATCTTGACGCGCTCCTGCTCCATGGTGTCGCGGTCACGGACGGTGACGGCGCCGTCGGTTTCGGAGTCGAAGTCGAAGGTGACGCACCAGGGGGTGCCGATCTCGTCCTGACGGCGATAACGCTTGCCGATGTTGCCGCGGTCGTC
This sequence comes from uncultured Lachnospiraceae bacterium, assembly GCA_946624935.1. Taxonomy (GTDB): domain Bacteria; phylum Bacillota; class Clostridia; order Lachnospirales; family Lachnospiraceae; genus Merdiplasma. The sequence continues at coordinate 1,565 of CAMOSN010000149.1, forward strand.
GTATTCGCAGTTCCAGTATTTGGACAGCTCTTCGAATACCTTCTCGGCGCCTTCGCCGAGCTTCTTGGACAGCGGCAGTACGCCGATCTTGACAGGCGCGAGTGCCGGATGGAAGTGCAGGACGGTACGCACGTCGCCGCCTTCGAGTTCTTCCTCGTCATAGGCTGCGCACAGGAAGGCCAGTACGACACGGTCCGCGCCGAGGGACGGCTCGATGACGTAAGGCACATAGCGGTCCTTCTTCTCGTCGTCGAAGTAGCTCATGTCCTGACCGGATACGGTCTGATGCTGGGTCAGGTCGTAGTCGGTGCGGTCGGCGATGCCCCACAGCTCGCCCCAGCCGAACGGGAACAGGAATTCGATGTCGGTGGTGCCTTTGCTGTAGAAGGCCAGCTCTGCGGGATCATGGTCGCGCAGACGCATTTCCTCTTCCTTGATGCCCAGGGAGATGAGCCAGTCGCGGCAGAAGCCTCTCCAGTACTGGAACCACTCCAGATCGGTGCCCGGCTCGCAGAAGAATTCCAGCTCCATCTGCTCGAATTCGCGGGTACGGAAGGTGAAGTTGCCCGGGGTGATCTCGTTACGGAAGGACTTTCCGATCTGGCCGATGCCGAACGGGATCTTCTTGCGGGAGGTACGCTGCACATTCTTGAAGTTCACGAAAATGCCCTGCGCGGTTTCCGGACGCAGATAAACGGTGTTCTTGGCATCCTCGGTCACGCCCTGGAATGTTTTGAACATCAGATTGAACTGACGGATGTCGGTGAAATTGTGCTTGCCGCAGGTGGGGCAGGGAACCTGATGGTCCTCGATGAAGTTGCGCATCTCCTCCTGGGACATGGCATCCACGGCCTTGTCCAGAGTGATCCCGTTTTCAGCGCAGAAGTCCTCGATGATCTTGTCTGCGCGGAAACGCTCATGACACTCCTTGCAGTCCATCAGCGGATCGGAAAAACCGCCCAGATGACCGGAGGCGACCCAGGTCTGCGGGTTCATCAGGATGGCACAGTCAACACCCACATTGTACTTATTCTGGGTGATGAATTTCTTCCACCATGCCTGCTTCACATTGTTCTTCAGCTCAACGCCCAGATTGCCGTAGTCCCAGGTGTTCGCCAGACCGCCGTAAATCTCAGATCCGGGATATACGAATCCTCTTCCCTTTGCCAGTGCGACGATCTTGTCCATTGTTTTTTCCATACGCTGCTTCCTGCCTTCCTGTTTTAAATGCTTTATTTTAATATTGTTTTAAACACTCTTTATAAGCATTGTTTTAAACACTCTTTATAAGCGCTGTTTAAATGCTTTTATAATCGCTGCTTTAACGGACGCTTCATTCATACTCATACAGAATATACAGAAGTCCGGCCTCCTCCTCGCTGACGGCGCTGCTGTCGATCTCCTCCGTCACCGGAAGCGGTGTAACGATCCTGCGCTCCTGCACCTGGCTGGGCGCGCTGACATATACAATGTTGCCGGGCACCTCCACCTTGTGGGAGCGGTCCGTCACCAGCACCTGATACTCCTTGTGGGACACGGGGCCGTCCGGCGGTACCCGCTGTTCCGATACCGTGCCGTCCTTCGCCACAATCTGAAAGAGGGTTTCAAACCGGTAACCGTCCATCTGCGCGCCGAGCATGGAACCGTTGTAGAAGCGCACATTGTTGAAGGACGCGTAGTCCTGTGCTGCGGCATATTCCAGAACGATGCGGACATCCGCTCCGCCGGAGGTATATTCCGTCAGAGATACGCTTCCCTCTCCATGCGCCTGGGCATACTCCTTCACACTCGAACGCACCATCTCCTCCAGCTCGGAGCTGCTGTAATAGCTCTCGTCCAGACGGTCAATGATGGTTTCCGTGATGTGCCCGTCCTGTGTTACCTGCAGCGCAGTGCTGTCGGGAACCCAGGGTTCCTCTTCCTTCTTCTCGCAGCCGGTAAGCATCAGGCCGGCAGACACCCAAAGCAGCATCGCTGCCGTCACGAGCCGTTTACCGATTTTCATATTATAGCCTCTGTCTTCTTTCTTGTAAAGTGTCGTATCTACGCAGCGCCTGCAGCATTTTATCTGCATGCCGCTACAGCGCCTGCAGCATCTCCAGCGAGCGGATCCGCCGGTCCAGCGTGCCCTGCCGGATGCGGTCCTGCACCGCCGCCACCTCGCCCAGCACCTCATCGGTCACGGTAAAGGTGTAGAGCTTCTGCATCGGCGTGTTCAGAATAAAAGCAATCATGTAGCGGGCGGACTCGGAGAGCGTGGGGTCCTCCGCGGCCGAAAACGGAAATTCACCGTTGATCTGCATGAGCTTAATTTCGTAGATATAGCGCACCAGCCGGTCGTCGAGCCTGGGATTTTCCAGAGCCTTCAGACTCACGTACAGCAGATTGAGCATCATCGATGCGTCCAGATTCTCTCTGCCGTAGTATTCCGCCAGTTCCATGAAATAGAACCCGTACAGCGATCCGTCCAGATCGGACTTCAGTTTCTGAAAATACTGATCGATCGAAGCGGAGGCCAGTGTGTAGGCGGTCCTCCCTTCGAACAGCTTGAACGAACCGAAGCAGAACGGAACGGACGCGCCCAGCAGCGCACTGCCCTGCCGCCTGGCCCCCCGGGCAAAGGCCGTGATCTTTCCGCGCTCCTTTGTGAGCAGCACGACCCTGCGGTCGTAGTCCCCGGAGGGCACCGAAAGCAGTACCATCCCGGTGAGCGTGATCGGTTCACTCATAGATCACAGATCCCCCAGCTCTTTCTTGTCGTAGCCGAAATTGCGGATCAGAAAATCACTGTCGCGCCAGTCCTTCTTCACCTTCACCCACAGCTGCAGATTGACCTGCATCTCCAGCATCCCCTCGATCTCGCGGCGGGCCTGGGAGCCGATCTTGCGCAGCATGGTACCGTTCTTGCCGATGATGATCCCCTTGTGGGATTCCTTCTCACAGATGATCGTCGCATCGATGTCCATCATCGAACCGTCCGGCCGCTCCTTCATGCGGTCGATCGCCACCGCGATCCCGTGAGGAATCTCCTCATCCAGGCAGCGCAGCGCCTTCTCGCGGATGAGCTCTGCCGTGATCTGCCTCTGCGGCTGGTCCGTCACCGTGTCATCGTCGTAATAGCGCGGGCCGTAGGGAAGATATTTGAAGATCGCCTCCCGCACCGAATCCAGGTTCACCGAGCGCAGTGCACTCACCGGGATCATCTCCGCGAAGGCGGGGTACAGCTTGCGGTAGGCCTCCAGAAAAGCGGGAATCTCCCGTTTTTCCTTCTGGTCGATCTTGTTCATCACCAGAATCACCGGCGCCTTCACATGGCGAAGCTGCTCTGCGATCCGCCGCTCGCCTCCCCCGATAAAATCAGACGCCTCCACGACCCACAGAATCACATCCACCGCGCCCAGCGTGCCCTCGGCCGCGTTCTCCATATATTCCTGCAGCTTGTTCTTCGCCCGCAGCATCCCCGGCGTGTCCACGAAGATGATCTGACCTTCCTCGCTGGTGTACACCGTGCGGATGCGGTTGCGCGTGGTTTGGGGCTTGCTTGAGGTGATGGCGATCTTCTGCCCGATCAGATGATTCATCAGCGTGGACTTACCCACGTTCGGCCGGCCGATCAGCGTTACAAATCCCGACTTGAAGCCGTTCTTTTTCATATATACTCTGTTGCTCCTGTTCTCCTGCGC
>CAMOSN010000150.1 GCA_946624935.1 uncultured Lachnospiraceae bacterium
CGGAGCCACGGGACCTGTCCCCATGGCCCTACAGATATCTGCCGGTGATGCTGTCGGGGCATGCAGCGACTTCTTCGGGAGTTCCGCTGGCGATGATCTGTCCGCCGTGCACGCCGCCGCCAGGGCCCATGTCGATAATGTAGTCGGCATTACGGATGACGTCGAGATCGTGCTCGATCACAACCACGGTCGCGCCGTTTCCGATGAGAGTCTGGAACACCTCCAGCAGAGTGCGCACGTCCAGGGGGTGCAGTCCGATGGTGGGCTCGTCGAAGATAAACACGGAGTCATTCTGCAGCCGCCCCATTTCGCTTGCAAGCTTGAGCCGCTGGGCCTCGCCGCCGGACAGACTGGGGGTTTCTTCGCCAAGCGTGAGGTAACCAAGCCCCAGATCCTGCAGGATCTGCAGTCTGTTGTGGACTGTTTTCAGATCCTTGCAGAAGGGCAGCGCCGTGCTCACATTGCAGTCCATCAGCTCCGGCAGCGAGAGGGCAGACTCCGGCATGGCCTTCGACCGCAGCTTCACCCGGTAGGCGTCCTTGCAGTATCGGGAGCCCCGGCACTGCGGGCAGGCGATGTCCACATCCGGCAAAAACTGCACATCCAGACTGATGGATCCGGTACCGTCACACACCGGGCAGCGCAGAGAGCCGGTGTTGTAGGAGAAATCGCCTGCCTTGCAGCCAAGCTCCTTTGCAGCCGGGGTGCGGGCGTAAATCTTGCGCAGCTCATCATGCACCCCGGCATAGGTTGCGACCGTGGAGCGCACATTGATGCCAATGGGAGTCGCGTCGATCAGCTTCACGTGCGCGATTCCCTCGGCGGCGATCTCTTTCACATGTGCCGGCGCCCTGCGCGGGAGCGTGTGTGTCTCTCCATCTGGGGCAGCCGCTGCCGGATTTTCGGAAGCATTTCCGGAGTTGTTTCCGTGAAGATTTCCGGTTGTAAGGGCTTCGAGCGCAGGGACGAGACTTTCCAGAATCAAAGTCGTCTTCCCGGAGCCCGATACCCCCGTGACAACGGTAAGTCTGCCCTTCGGGATACGCACCTCGAGTGGTCGGACCGTATGGATCGCTCCGGTGGACAGACGGATCTCCCCCAGGGAAAAGAGCTCCTCCTTCGGCGCACGCTCGCGTACGCGCACTTCCTCTCTGCCGGAGAGAAATGCACCGATCCGGGACGACGGATTTTCCGAAAGATCCGCCACAGTTCCTTCGGCGATCACATATCCGCCCCGGGCCCCGGCCTCGGGCCCCATCTCGATCAGCCAGTCGGATTCTTTCAGGATCTGCGTGTCGTGATCCACCAGCAGAACGGAGTTCCCGTCCGCCACCAGGTCATGCATCACGCCGTTCAGGCCGGTAATGTTAGCCGGATGCAGGCCGATGGAAGGCTCATCGAGCACATAGAGCACCCCCGTTGTGCGGTTGCGTACCGCTCTGGCCAGCTGCATGCGCTGCCGCTCACCGGTGGACAGCGTGGAGGCAGCCCGGTCCAGCGTAAGGTAGGACAGGCCCAGATCCATCAGCCGCTTTGCAACCGTCTCATAGGATTCACAGATGCTTTTCGCCATGGGCCGCATCTGCTCCGGGAGCGAATCCGGAACACCACGCACCCACGAAAGGCTGTCCGCGAGCGTCATCTCACAGGCCTTCGCCAGAGAGATCCCCCGCAGGCGCGGAGCTCTGGCGGCATCGCTTAAGCGGGTGCCGCGGCAGTGCGGGCAGGGCTCCTCCTTCAGAAACTTCTCCACACGTTTCATCCCCTTCTCATCCTTCACCTTCGAAAGGGCATTTTCCACCGTGTATACAGCATTGAAATAGGTAAAATCCATCTCGCCCGCGGCCCCGCTGGTGCGGTTCTGATAGATCATGTGGTGCTTGACGGCCGGACCGTGAAACACCAGATCGCGCTCCTTCGGCGTCAGCTCCCGGAAGGGGACATTCGTGCGCACGCCCAGCTCTCGGGCAATATCCTTCATCAGGGACCACATCAGTGTCTGCCAGGGCAGAACCGCGCCTTCATCGATCGACAGCGATTCATCCGGCACAAGGGTCGACTCATCGACTGTCCGGATCGTACCGGTGCCGCCGCACTCCCGGCAGGCCCCCTGGCTGTTGAAGGCAAGCTCCTCCGCACCCGGTCCGTAAAAATGTGCGCCACATTCGGGACACACCAGCTCCTGCTCGGCGGCCACCGCCAGAGAGGGTGCTACATAATGTCCGTTCGGGCATCGGTGGGAGGAGAGTCGTGAGAACATCAGCCGCAGACTGTTGAGCAGCTCTGTGCCCGTGCCGAAGGTAGAACGGATTCCGGGCACCCCCGGGCGCTGATGGAGCGCCAGTGCCGCCGGCACATAAAGCACATCATCCACATCCGCCTTCGCCGCCATCGTCATCCGCCGGCGCGTGTAGGTGGAGAGTGAATCCAGATACCGTCTGGATCCTTCCGCATACACCACCCCCAGCGCAAGCGAAGATTTTCCGGAGCCCGACACGCCGGCGATGCCGACGATCCTGCCAAGGGGGATGTCCACATCTATATTTTTCAGGTTATGAACACGCGCACCACGGATCTTGATTTTCTGAATGCTGTTTCCTTCTTCTGTCATAGTGGTCTCCTTGTGCCTTGTAAGAATGAAATTGTCCTTTCATTATACTGGAAGAAGCTGCATGCGTCAAAAGTGAGTCAGGGCTGCCGCGGCAGGACAGTTCCCATTGTAAATACAGGATGTACTTGCTACTATGGAGAGAAAGGCGGCAATAAAAACTTTGGATTATGGAGAATACGGTAAACATATGGAGAATACATTTGGTGTATGGAAAATATGTTTGACACATGCCGAAGAGGAGAAAGCAGAATGAAGAAAGCAGCGTTGACAGCCTGCTCGGACCCGATCCCCGGGGGACGGCTGCAGGAAATCACACAGGTGGCGGATATATTACGGGAAGAGGGGCTGGAAGTTGTTTTCCCGAGCCCTTTTTGGGGAAGTCCCGGCCCGGGACTGGTGCAGCCGGATCCTCTGCTATTCGCGGAAGATGAAAACGGCCCTGCGAAAGTGGATGCACCGGTGGATTCCAAATCAAAAGCGGAAGGCCTGAACAGCTGCTTCCGGGATCCGGAGACTGCTATTATATTTGATGTGTCCGGAGGGGATATGGCAAATGGCGTCCTGCCGTTTCTGGACTATGAGGCAATTCGGCAGAGCAGCGCCTTGTTCTGCGGCTACAGTGATCTTACGACGGTGATCAATGCGATCATTGCCAGAACCGCAAAGCGCGCAATGAACTATCAGATACGGAATATCCTTTATGATCATGCCGCGGAGCAGCGCCGTTATCTGCGGGAGAACGTTCTGGCCGAAAAGATCCCGACGGAGGATCTTGCAGTCCGTTTTATACGTGGAACGCATATGGAGGGGAAAATACTGGGCGGCAACATGCGGTGCTTTCTTAAGCTTGCGGGAACGCCTTACTGGCCCGACATGCGCGGAAACATTCTTCTGCTCGAATCCATGGGCGGAGGCGTTTACCAGATGATGACCGCGCTGGAGCAATACCGGCAGATGGGGGTATTCGAACAGATCAGCGGGGTCCTGCTGGGAACCTTTTCAAAAATGGAAACCGAAAACCTGCATCCGACGGTCCCGGATCTGGTGATGCAGATGCTTCCGGACAACCTTCCGGTTGCCTGTACCCGCTATGTTGGGCACTATTCGGATGCCAGAGCAGTTGTACTGGGTCAGGAGACGCGTATTTGAGCATCCTGCATCAGAGGAGGCATGAAGCGCCTCCGAAAAATATTGATACCAGAAGTTATCTCCACTGATACATATCTGCGTGGATTGTGGCCCGTTCGGTTCGTATATGATTTTGTTAAAGAAACGTGGAGCAGCCGTGGGAGCCGGCCATGGGGACAGGTCCCGTGGCTGCGCAAAGAGAGGAGTTTATCAATGGCAAAATCAGGAACGTGGAGAGCACTGATCGCAGTGAATGCAGCGCTGCTGGTGCTGGAGATCATAGCATTCATCCATGACTGCACAGTGTTTGGTGCAGCTCTTTTCAAGTGGTATACGGTGGACAGCAATGTGCTTCAGCTGGTGGTATCAGCTCTTGTGCTCATCTACTGCCTGAAGGGGAAGGAGATCCCAGGGTATGTAACCAGGCTGCACTTCATCAGTGCCGTCGGACTTACCGTCACCTTTCTGATCGCAGCCTTTGTGCTGGCACCCGAGGGTGGGATCCGCTATTACTTCATCGAAAATGTGGCCCCGATCAATCATCTGATCGGCCCGGCTTTGTCCGTCGTTTCGCTGCTGTTTCTGGAGAAGACAAGGAAACAGCCGCTGCTCATCATCATATGGCCAGCTGTTACATCGCTGATTTACGGGGTGATCTGCCTGATCCTGAATGCACTATTCATCCTGGACGGTCCTTATTTTTTCCTGCAGATCCATAAGCAGAGCCCGTTTGTCATCGGGATGTGGTTCGGGATCATTGCTATGCTGTGCCTGGTGCTGGCATTTGTTTATTACAGGATCAAGTGGAGAGGCTGCAGACGGGAGAACAGAGCTTAAGAGGAGGAGAAAGCATGAAAGGCAGACACACATGGATCAGAACTGCATGGGCAGCCCTTTGGATCGCAGCGGGCATTACGGTAACCGGAATCGGGGCATCAGCAGAGACTGTGCAGGAAAGCACAGAAGTAATGGAAAGCGAAACCTTACTCACCGAAGGAGAGTCCTTTACCGAAGAGGAGTCCCTTACGGAAGAGTCGTCCATCACGGAAGAAAGAGAGATTCCGTATATCCACGATCCGAGGGATAATCCCAAAGCAATGAAGGATATCGTATACGATCCTGCGGCGGTGTATTGCTTCGCACCGGATCCCAATTCCACCCGTATTGGCATTTATGCGGAGGATGACTGGACGGATCCGGAGGCGGTCGAAGCAAGGCGGAAAGAGCGGATCGCCTATCATGAAAGCATTTCGGAGCTGTATCAGATTATTGACGACATGCTTCACCAGGCAAAACGGCTGGAGGAGATTGCGCGGGCGGTCAGCCAGAGAAGAAACGAGCTGCGGCTGGAAGCGGTGAAGAACAACCCCGATGAGCTTGCGCGCACGAAGCAGAGCAATCTGGACGCTTACGGACATGAGGAAGGCCCGACGCCGGATGA
>CAMOSN010000151.1 GCA_946624935.1 uncultured Lachnospiraceae bacterium
TGAGTGAGGATGAACTGGCGGTGGAGATCATCGATCAGACACAGCTGCCAAATCGGACGATTACACTGCGCCTGGAGACGGCAAAGGAGCTTTATGACGCGATCAAAACGCTGGCAGTGCGCGGCGCTCCGGCGATCGGCATCTGCGCAGGGTACGGAATGTATGTGCTGGCGGCGCGGAAGGTGAATGACGGGGAGATTGCCGAAACCGGTGATCTTCTGACGCAGCTGGAAACGGACGGCGCGTATCTGATCTCCTCCCGTCCGACCGCCGTAAACTTAAGCTGGGCGGTGAAGCGCATGCTGAAGGTGCTCTCACAGCATACGGACAAGCCGGCCGGTCAGGTCGTGGCCATCCTGAAGGATGAGGCGAAGGCGATCCACCGGGAGGACATCGAAATGTGCTACCGCATCGCCGAGAACGGACTTTCCCTGGTAAAACCCGGAGACGGCATCCTGACCCACTGCAACGCCGGACCGCTGGCGACCAGCAAATACGGTACCGCGACGGGACCGGTGTTCCTGGCGAAGGAGCGCGGCATCGACCTGAAGGTATTCTCGGATGAGACCAGGCCGCTGCTGCAGGGCGCCCGTCTGACCTCCTATGAGCTGCAGAAGGCAGGGGTCGACGTGACACTGATCTGCGATAATATGGCGTCCCTGGTGATGAAAAACGGCTGGGTGCAGGCCTGCTTCGTCGGCTGCGACCGCATCGCCGCCAACGGCGACTTCGCCAACAAGATCGGCACCAGCGGCGTGGCGATCCTCGCAAAGCATTACGGCATCCCGTTCTACACTCTCGGACCGCGCTCCACGATCGACATGAACTGCCCGACCGGCGCCGACATCCCCATCGAGCTGCGCGACCCCGACGAGATCAAAACCATGTGGTACAAAGAGCCGATGGCCCTGCCGGAGGTAAAATGCTATAACCCGTCCTTCGACGTGACGGACCACGAACTGCTCACAGCCATCGTCACCGACAAAGGGGTCGTCTACCCGCCCTTCGACGTGAACCTGAAAAAAATCATGGAAATGTAGTGGGACAGGGGACGGTTCTCTGTCCCAAACAAAAAGATAAGTAATATAAAGTAAGAGAGAATACATTCAGAGAGACGGATCTCAGACAAATGACGGAAAGCATTGCGGGAGAGTCGGTCCTTAAGTCCTGAAAAGGACAGAATAAACGGAAAAGATGAGTCAATTTAGAAAATGGGACAGAGAACCGTCCCCTGTCCCAGGGAGGAATATTATGATGAAAGCATCACCATCGGCCTGTATTGAACTGAAGGAAGGAACGCACGTTGCGAAATGCGTGCTGATGCCGGGCGATCCGCTGCGGGCAAAGTATATTGCGGAGCACTATCTGGAGAACCCGGTGCTGTTTAATGATGTCCGGAATATGCTCGGATACACGGGTACCTACGAGGGGAAGGAAGTGTCCGTCATGGGATCGGGCATGGGTGTGCCGTCCCTTGGACTGTATGTGCATGAGCTGTTCAATTTCTTTGGCGTGGAGTCGGTCATCCGCGTGGGAAGCGCCGGAGGCCTCCAGGAGGATGTGCATGTGCGCGACGTGGTGATCGCAATGTCGGCCTCCACCAATTCAGGCTACATCACTTCGTATGATCTGCCGGGCATTCCTGCTCCGACGGCTGATTACGGCATGCTCCGCACGGCAGTGGCCGCCGCGGAGGAGATGGGTGTGCGTGCCGATGTAGGCAGTGTGTACACCTCGGATTTCTTCTATCATCCTGACAAAGAGGTCAATCAGAAAGCGAAGGCAATGGGACTGCTGGCGGTGGAGATGGAAACGGCCGGACTGTATCTGGCTGCCATGGCAAACCATAAGAAGGCCCTTTCCATCCTGACGATCTCGGATCACATCTTTACCGGCGAAGCACTTTCTGCCACAGAACGGCAGGACAGCTTCCATGAGATGATGGAGATCGCACTGAAGACGGCTGTGCGTTACTAAAAGAGGTGTTCCTGAGCTGCTGCCCGAACGGTGCGGTAACAGGGCGGAGGCGCAGCCGGTGCTCGGAAAAGCAGAACCGGCAACAGTCTCGGAAAAGCAGAAAGCAGAACCAGCAGCAGGATCGGGCTCGGAAAAGCAGGACCAGCAGCAGGCTTAGAAAAAAGAACAACGGGAGAAGAGCGATATTGAAAAAAATCGGAATTATCGGTGCAATGGAGATGGAAGTGGAAACGCTGAAGCGTGAGCTGTCAAATCCGGTCGTCACGACCATTGCGCGGATGGAATTTTGTGAAGGATGCCTTTTTGGTGTGCCGGTGGTCGTGGTGCGCAGCGGCGTGGGCAAGGTGAACGCGGCGGTGTGCACACAGCTTCTGGCGGAGCATTTTGGCGTGGATGCGGTGATCAACACCGGCGTGGCTGGTTCCCTGGATGCGCAGATCAACATCGGGGACATTGTCATTTCAACGGATGCGATGCATCACGACGTGGACGCGACATTGTTTGGCTATGCACCGGGTGAGGTGCCCCAGCTTGGTGTGCAGGCATTTCCGGCCGATGAGGAACTGGCCGAAGCGGCGAAAAAGGCCTGTGAAAAGGCAGCACCGGAGATTTCGGTGTTTCGGGGGCGGGTCGTCAGCGGCGATCAGTTTATCGTAAGCCGGGCGAAAAAAGAACAGCTGAAGGAAACCTTCGGCGGCATGTGCTGCGAAATGGAGGGCGCCTCCATCGCACAGACTGCCTGGCTCAATGATATTCCCTTTATCGTGGTGCGCGCCATCTCCGACAAGGCAGACGAGAGCGCGCAGGTGGAATATCCGGTGTTTGAGGAGCAGGCCGCAAAGCACTGCGCCGGCATGATCCGGGAGCTGATGCAGGAGCTGGGAAAAGAAGCATCCTGACGGACGTTTCATGAAATGTGCGGGGCTTTCGGAAATCTTTGGAAGTACACAGAAAATCGATGAAAAGAAAGCCGGAAGAGTCCGTGAAAAAAAATTTCATTTATAAGGTTCATTTATCAGAAAATATGATATAGTTGATAGTAGCAATAGACAGAGGTATCGTTGTTTGGTAAGGAGGGAAAAGGTTATGGTTTCATGGAACAATCTCGACACGCTGAAGGCATTCCACGAGCTGGAGCAGACAAAGGGTGATGTGGTACTGAAGGACGTGATGGCCGGCGAAGCAGGCGGCGAGCGCGTGAAAAAGTATCAGATGCCCATGGCGGAAGGTCTCACCTATAGCTATGCGGCCAAGAAGGTGAATGATGATATCCTTGAGAAGATGGTCGCACTTGCGAAGGAAGCACAGCTTGTCGAGAAATATGCACTGCTTTACAACGGTGAGATCATTAATACCGGTGAAAAGCGTCACGTGCTCCATCAGCTGACCAGAGGACAGCTGGGAGATGTTGTGATGGCGGACGGTGTGAACAAGCGGGAATTCTACCTGGCACAGCAGATGAAGATCGCAGAATTTGCCAAAAAGGTTCACTTCGGCGAGATCGTCAATGAAGCCGGTGAGAAGTTCAACACGGTCGTACAGATCGGTATCGGCGGCAGCGACCTTGGCCCGAGAGCAATCTATCTTGCACTGGAAAACTGGGCAAGAACCAACAACACGCTGAAGATGGAAGCGAAGTTTGTGAGCAACGTGGATCCGGATGACATCGTGGGCGTGCTGCGCGGCGTGGATCTGGCACATGCCCTGTTCATCGTTGTGTCCAAATCCGGCACCACGCTGGAGACCCTCACCAACGAAGCCTTCGTAAAGGATGCACTGGCAAAGGCCGGCCTGGATGCCTCGAAGCATATGCTTGCAGTGACCAGTGAGACCTCTCCGATGGCGAAGAATGAAGGCTATCTGGCAGCATTCTTCATGGACGACTACATCGGCGGAAGATATTCCACCGCATCGGCTGTCGGCGGCGCGATCCTTTCCCTGGCCTTCGGACCGGACATCTTTGCCCGCTTCCTGAACGGTATGGCGGCCGAGGATAAGATGGCTACCAATCCCGATCCGCTGCAGAACCCCGAAATGCTGGCAGCACTGATCAGCGTGTACGAGCGCAATGTGCTGGGTTATCCGACCACAGCCATTCTGCCGTACTCCCAGGCACTGTGCCGCTTCCCGGCACATCTGCAGCAGGCCGGCATGGAATCCAACGGCAAGCATGTAAACCGCTTCGGCGAGCCGGTAAACTACGCGACCGGTGAGATCCTGTGGGGCGAGCCCGGCACCAACGGACAGCACTCCTTCTTCCAGCTGCTGCATCAGGGCACGGACATCGTTCCGCTGCAGTTCATCGGCTTCCGTGACAGCCAGAACGGTGTGGACGTGGAAGTGAAGGGCAGCACCAGCCAGACGAAGCTGTGCGCAAATGTGGCAGCTCAGATCGTTGCACTGGCCTGCGGTAAGGACGACGAGAACCCCAACAAGTGCTTCGTCGGCGAGCGTCCGTCCAGCATCATCGTGGGGCAGCAGCTCAATCCCGAGGCTCTCGGCGCACTGCTTTCACACTATGAGAACAAGTTCATGTTCCAGGGCTTCCTTTGGAACATCAACAGCTTCGACCAGGAGGGCGTACAGCTGGGCAAGGTGCTGGCAACCAGAGTACTGGCACACGACACCGACGGCGCTCTGAAGGCATACAGCGATATGCTGAACATCTGATACCGGCAAAAGACGTTTCCCGGGGCGGGAAGCGCTGCAGGAAAACATAAAGAAACGCAGGCGGATCACCCGCCTGCGTTTTTGGAGAAACCATGATAAAAATCATTTCTGCTTCGCTGGCAGCGCTGCTGACCAGTGTTCTTTGCATCTCCGGTGCTGCCGCAGTACATGCGGAGGAAGCATCTGCACCGAAAATCGTCACCACTATTTTCCCGGAATATGACTGGGTCAGAGCGCTGCTCGGAGAGAATCCGGCGGGCGCCGAGGTTACCATGCTTCTGGATAACGGAGTGGACCTGCACAGCTATCAGCCCACCGCCGGGGACATGATGAAGATCGCCGAAAGTGACCTGTTTATCTATGTGGGCGGAGAATCGGATGGCTGGGTGGAGGATGCCCTGGCGGAGGTCGTGAATAAGGATATGATCGTGATCAACCTGCTGGAACAGCTGGGAAGCCTGGCCAGGGAAGAGGAAGTGGTGGAAGGCATGCAGGAAGAAGCGCATGACCACGACCACGAAGGTGAGGAAG
>CAMOSN010000152.1 GCA_946624935.1 uncultured Lachnospiraceae bacterium
GGAAATATGGGATATTCGTCCGTGACAGGACATTCGCCGGTGTCGGAACCTTCGCCAATGCCAGGGCACTCGCTGGTAACCGAACATTCGCCGGTGCCGGGAAATCCGCCGGTGCGGAAGGTTTCCATCGCTACGGGTGAGCTGGCGGCGGATACGATCCGGATGCTTGCCGGTGCGGTGCAGCAGGTATATCCAGAAGTCTGCTGCAGTGTGTACGCGATTCATAATGACTTTTTCGGGGAGCACATAACCGTGGCGGGCCTTTTGACGGGGCAGGATCTGCAAAAGCAGCTGACCGGAAAGGATCTTGGAGAAAAGCTGCTGCTTCCGTGTAATATGCTGCGCAGCGGAGAAAATGTATTTCTGGACGATATGACCGTTGAGGAACTTGGCGAAATACTGCACCTGCCCGTTCAGGTCGTGGAGGCGGACGGAGAAAGCTTCGTAAATGCACTGCGTCTGCCGTAATTTATGAAACAGGAGGAAGCATGAGTAAGCCCATCGTTGCCATCGTAGGAAGGCCCAATGTCGGGAAATCCACATTATTCAATGCGCTTGCGGGGGAGAACATTTCCATTATCAAGGATACACCCGGGGTGACGCGGGACCGGATCTATGCGCAGGTGGAATGGCTTGACCGCACCTTTACGCTGATCGATACAGGAGGGATCGAGCCGGAGAGCCGGGATGTGATTCTGTCCCAGATGCGTGAGCAGGCACAGATCGCCATCGACACTGCGGATGTGATCATCTTCATGACAGACCTGAAGCAGGGACTGGTCGATTCCGATTCGAAGGTTGCTGATATGCTGCGCCGCTCGCACAAGCCGGTGGTGCTGGCTGTGAACAAGACCGACAGCTTCGCCCGGGATCAGGCGGATGTTTATGAATTCTATAATCTCGGAATCGGCGATCCTGTGCCGATCTCCTCAGCGAACCGGACCGGGATCGGGGATCTGCTGGATGAAGTGATCCGTCATTTTCCGCCGAAGGATGAGATGGAGGATGAGGATGAGCGCCCGCGGATCGCTGTGATCGGCAAGCCGAACACCGGAAAATCCTCCCTGATCAATCTGCTGGTGGGGGAGAACCGTCTGATCGTATCGGATATCGCGGGAACGACCCGGGATGCCGTGGATACGGCAGTGACACATGAGGGAAAAGAATATGTGTTCATTGATACGGCAGGTCTGCGCCGCAAGAACAAGATCAAAGAGGAGCTGGAGCGTTACAGCATTATCCGTACGGTTACCGCAGTAGAACGCTGTGACGTTGCGATCCTGATGATCGATGCCACGGAGGGCGTTACCGAACAGGATGCGAAAATTGCCGGAATCGCACACGAGCGCGGAAAAGGTGTGATCATTGCCGTCAATAAGTGGGATGCCATTGAAAAGGACGACAAAACGATTTACCGTTTTACCGAAAAGGTCCGGCAGACATTGTCCTTTATGCCCTATGCACAGCTGGTGTTCATCTCCGCCAAAACGGGACAGCGGGTCGCAAAGCTTTATGAGCAGATCGATGCGGTACTGGAAAGCTGCTGTCTGCGCGTTGCTACCGGTGTTCTGAATGAGATCCTCTCCGAAGCGGTTGCCATGCAGCAGCCGCCCGCAGATAAGGGAAAACGGCTCAAGCTTTACTACATCACGCAGGTTGCGGTGAAACCGCCCACGTTCGTGATCTTTGTCAATGACAAGGAACTGATGCACTTTTCCTACACCAGGTATATTGAAAACCAAATTCGCCATACCTTTGGCTTTACCGGTACCGCACTGCGGTTCCTGATCCGGGAGCGCAGCGAAAAGCAGGCCTGAGGGGACTGTAAAAAAGGACTGAGCTGTAAATCACAGGATCGCGAAATGCAAATTGTATCAATGGAGGATGTTATCATGATTCGAGTGGTGTGTCTGCTGATCGGCTATGCATTCGGGCTTTTTCAGACGGCTTATATCATCGGAAAGCTGCACGGGATCGACATTCGTGAACACGGCAGCGGCAATTCGGGAACAACCAATATGCTTCGTACCCTGGGAACCAAATACGGTCTTCTGACGTTTGCGGGAGACTGTCTCAAATGTGTTGCAGCCATATTGCTGGTGCGGTTCATTTTCGGCCCGAGCCATGCGCATATGCTTCCGCTGCTTTCCATGTACACGGCTGCCGGCGTGATTCTTGCACATGATTTCCCGTTCTATCTGGGCTTTCGCGGCGGAAAGGGGATCGCGGCAACAGCGGGGCTGGTGTTTTCCTTTGACCCGATCATGACGGTGCTTGGTCTGATCACTTTTTTCGGAATATTCTTCACGACTCATTATGTTTCACTCGGTTCCGTTATGGTTTATGTCGGGATCATGATCGAACTGATCGTACTGGGACAGACCGGACATTTTCACATGACACAGAACCTGCTGATCGAAATGTATATTGTCGCAGGCTGTCTTGCAATGCTGGCCTTCTGGCTTCATCGGGAGAACATCAAACGTCTTCTTGCGGGAACGGAACGAAAAACCTATCTGCACAGCAATAAGAATAAAAAGGAGTAACAGCGGCAGCGCCTGTTTTTCGAAAAATACAATATATTCTGTGTAAAAAGCAGTTGTATACCCACTTCTGGTATGTTATAATGCCCAAGAAGTGGGCCTTTCTTTTTTTGTGCTTATTTATTGACAATTTATTAACAATACTGGCTGAGAAATCTGCTTCGTACAAACCTGTTTTGAGAGGAAGGGAGAAGATCCTTATGCATATTCTGACAGATGAAAACGGGACCCCATCATTGCATGGACATTCATCGTGCAGTGAAGGACACTGCGGGTCCTGCCAGGCACATCAGGCGCATGCATCGGGGGAACAGCTTCCTGATCCGGCTTCGCCGCAGCAGGCCAGCGCGGTTCTTACCGTATTGCACAGACAGCAGCAGCAGATGTCCGCGCAGATTGACCGTCTTGTAAATATCCTGATGGATCTTGACTGTGAGGACAGCGCAATGCAGCTGCAGAAGGCTGTGGATGACTTTTCAAAAGGGAATCTTTATCTGGGCCTTGCGTTGAGTCTTTTAAAGGAGGAATAAGGAATGTGTCTTTCAACGGTATACCGGACCAGTGCACCGGACAGTGTGATCATGGAATATGTCAGCAAAATCACCGTGGATGGTGACCGTATTACGCTGACCGATGTGATGGGAGAGGAAAAAACGGTTCTGGGAACTTTGAAGCTGGCGGATCTTACAGGAGGTACCGTACAGATCGAGTGCCAGGAATAAATTCCGGAGGAAATCATTCATGTCAAAAACGATTGCAGTTGCGGGAAAAGGCGGTGTCGGCAAGACGACCCTTACCGGTTTGATGATTCAGTATCTGACCAGTCATGGGAAAAGTCCTGTGCTGGCAGTGGATGCGGATGCCAACTCCAACCTGAACGAGGTGCTGGGGGTTGAGGTCGAGATGACACTCGGTCAGATCCGTGAAACGGTTGAGCGCAGTGCCGATGCTAAGGAAAGCCCGATCCCCGCAGGGATGACCAAGCAGGATTATATGGAGCTGATGTTCCAGCGCTGCCTTGTGGAGGATGATGATTTCGATCTCCTTGTCATGGGGCGTACGCAGGGAAAAGGCTGCTATTGTTATGTCAATGGCCTCCTGCAGACACAAGTTGCGAGGCTGACACCGAATTATCCTTATGTTGTGGTGGATAATGAGGCCGGACTGGAGCATATCAGCAGAGGCATTCTGCCCAAAGTGGATTATCTGCTTCTGGTAAGTGACTGCTCACGCAGAGGCGTGCAGGCAGCCGGAAGAATCGCCGAGCTTGCGAAGGAAGTAGGGCTTTCCCCGGTCCGCACGGGACTGATCATCAACCGTGCTCCCGCCGGGAAGGTCAATGAGGGTACCATGGAAGAGGTGCGCACCCAGGGGCTTGAGCTGATCGGGGTCGTCCCGCACAATGACACAGTCTATGAGTTCGACTGTGAGGGAACGCCGACCACGTCTCTTCCTGCCGATTCGCCGGTGCGGGAAGCGGTGTGGAAGTTTATGGAGGAACTGAAGGTATGATCCGTCCGTTTACGGGCATCATATTTCAGATAAATATCAGTATTAAATGATTTGTTACTGTTGTCTTTGTTTTTGGCCCGCTTTTTCTGGAGAGGTAAGGAAAGGCCGGCACAGGAGGTATGAATGGCTGATTTTAAACTCACAACATTAGAAGAAATGGAGACCGCCACAAACCGGCTGCTGGAGACCGGCGCCAAGGTAGGCGCAGATGGCTGGCAGATGCGTGTTAAGAACCAGACACCCCACTGTAAGTTCGGTGAGCAGGGTATCTGCTGCCGTATCTGCACAATGGGACCGTGCCGGATCACCCCGAAGGCTCCGAGAGGCGTTTGCGGATGCGATGCTCATGGTATCGTTGGCCGTAATTTCCTGCGCTTCACTGCGGGCGGAGCTGCCACCCATTCCGATCACGGCCGCGCGATCTGCGAAACACTGCGCTGCGCTGCTCCGGATGGCGCCTACAAGGTAAAGGATCCCGAGAAGCTGCTTCGCATCGCCAAAGAATGGGGCGTGGAGACCGAAGGCGTGGATATCTACGATCTGGCTCATAAGATGGCGAAGCTCGCTCTGGAAGAGTACGGCAAGGTCGACGGCTTCCAGAACTTTACCTACCGCGCACCGCAGCACACGCAGGATCTGTGGGAAAAAGCCGGGATCCGTCCCCGCGCCATCGACCGCGAAGTAAGCTGCGCAATGCACATGACCCATATGGGATGTTCCTCCAAGCCGGAAGCGCTGATCCGCCAGGCTCTGCGAAACGGTCTTTCCGATGGTTGGGGCGGTTCCATGGCCGGTACCGAGTTCTCCGATGTGATGTTCGGAACTCCCAGACCTGTCGACACCGAGGCAAACCTTGGCGTTATGAAGGTGGAGGATGTCAATATCGTTGTACACGGTCATGATCCGAGCCTTTCCGAGCTGATCTGCGACTGGTCCGAGAATCCGGAAATGATCGCGCTGGCGAAATCCGT
>CAMOSN010000153.1 GCA_946624935.1 uncultured Lachnospiraceae bacterium
AGAAACGGTTCACACCGGTGCTGCGAAAGGAAGTGCATGGCTTTTTGATTGCGGGAAAGACCGGACACCAGGACCAGCAGCTCCTGTTCCTGTGCGGCGCACGCCGAGGAAAAGGAGAAGGCGCGATCGAGCATTCCAAGGATCTTCTCCGTGTGTGAGGCCGCTTCTGCCTGAAGGCGGGACTGCTCCTGTGTAAGGGCCGTCCACTGCGCAGGCCCGGTGACATCGTGACGGCAGGCCGTTTCCTCACGTATCTTTTCAAGAAGTTTCAGCAGCTGCCGCTGGCGGTGCTCCTCGATGGGAGGAAGCAGGCCGGCGGCCTTTCGTTTTTCAAGGCGCTCATATTCTTCGGGGATACACGTTTTCAGAGGATCCTGCCGGCAGAGAACTTCCGGTGAAGAAATGGGTGCGTCAGAGCAGGCAGAGCCTGCCCCAGCCTGCTGGAAAGATGGAAAACGGCGAAGGAAATCCGTCAGTTCCTGAAGCAGATCCTCCTCCTTGCCAAGCCCTGCGATTTCGTCGCAGAGGACACCCGTCATCAGGCTGTTTACGAGATAGCGTTCTTCAAAGGAAGCACGGCGCAGCAGGTCAACGCGTTCCTCAAGTGGTATCACATCCGGCTCCCCTTCCAGAATCGAGCGGACATTATAATCGGAGCGTGCCGCGCAGCACAGGCGGTAATAGGCGGCAAACTCCTTTGCGGTTTTCGCATCTCCGAGGTACTGGCGGATCTGCTGCTCGTCCACAGGAAGAGAAAGTTCCTCACTGCTTCGGATCAGGAAGGAAAGATCCTCCCATCCCCTGGCGGTCACGAATACCTGGCGGGCTGCATTGGATTCGGCCTGATAGAACGCGTCGGGGCGCATCTGCAGGAATGATAAAACAGCTTCATGGACATTCCGGGCAGAAGCATAATCCAACCAGCATCCAAGATCCGGTTCGATGGGAATCGTGCGCACGCGGTCGAGCGTCACCAGATCGAAAGGACGCGCGCTGCGGTTGTATTCCGGCGGGTTGCCGGCGGCGCAGATCAGCCATCCTGCCGGGACCGGATGCATACCGAAGGTCTTATTCTGTAAAAGCTGCAGCATGACCGGAGCCAGTGTTTCCGACACACAGTTGATCTCATCGATGAAGAGGATCCCTTCCTGCAGACCGGTGCGTGCGATGCAGTCCCGGATGGAAGCGATGATCTCGCTGAGGGTGTACTCGGTCACCTGCACCTGTTCCCCGTCATAGTCCCGGGAAACGATCCGGGGCAGGCCGATCGCACTCTGACGTGTGTGATGGGTCATGGTATAAGCCACCAGACCGACATGGCACTCCTGCGCGATCTGCTCCATGACGGCGGTTTTGCCGATTCCCGGGGGTCCGATCAGCAGAATCGGGCGCTGCCGGGCAGCCGGGGTGGTATACATGCCGGTCGCATCCCTGTGAAAGTAAATCTGCAGGGCCCGCTTAATCTCTTCTTTTGCCTGTGCAATATTCATGTAAGAAGATTCTCCTATATATATCAGTCGATGAGTCAATGGGACCGGTTCTTTCTGAGGCAGTCATGATCAGCTTTCGGCGTCCGACGCCGGTGCATCAAAGGACCGGCGCTTTCTGACGTACCTGGACGAGAAACGTATCCATTTCTGTCAGCTGCAGACGTTCGTGTCAGTTTTGGTTAGTTTGCTCCGGGACAACCAGCTGCGCTGCCCATGCGGGTGCGCGGATGCCATCCTCCGGTTCCTTCACAAACACAAAAGCTGTTTCGTAATCCGGTGCTTCGTGGGGATAGATGCCGTCGCCATCCGTAAAGTAAATGAGTGCTCTAAGGTCGGTGAGCTTTCCATCCTGCCGGAGCTTTTCCACATACCGGAATACCGGTCGAAAATCGGTTCCGGAACGTCCGCTGATCGTAAGCGTGCGCAGATAGGCATCCCAGTCTTCGCGGCAGCGGATGTTCACGGCATCCTGTACGATGCAGTCGCACTGCAGAATCCACACGTTCATGCGCCTGAAGAAATTCTCTTTTTCCTCGAGAATCGACCTGGTCTCCTCAAGGAAGCGGCGCACCATCGGCGTTTTACAGGAGCCGGAGGTATCGATGGCGATCACCAGCTGTTCCAGCCGGTAGCCCTCACGGGTCTCCGGCGGCTCGATCAGCGCAAGATTCCGGTAGCGCTGCAGGCCAAAGGTGTACCAGATCGGATCAAAGCTGGAAAGATCCGGTTCCATTTCCTCACGGAAGACAGAAAACCGGTGCAGGAAGGACCGATAGTCATAAGTGCCTCTGGCAATGATTCCGGCAGGAAATGAGTCGTTTCCGGGTGTAATACCGATGCCAAAGCCTGCAGCGCCAATACGGGATCCACCCGGGCCGGAACCGGTGGGCTTTCCACCTCCGGGAATGAGATTTTGACGGAAATGTCCTGCATCCCGGGCGGCATTCGGGCCGGCCGGGAGCTGGCTTTCCTGCCGGAGGGCATCCTGTGCAAGCAGGGCCCACTGACGCTGCGTCACATTGTCCTCCGGCCAGTAGGCATGATCGTCCCGGGCAAGCTGCCCGGCCAGGTCCAGAAGCGTTTTGCGCGGCACTTCCTGTATGATTTTTTCCGGGGACCAGATGTTCCCGGACATGCGGTCAAACAGCCCGGTCCAGCTGCCGGGAATCGGCAGACTCCCCAGAAGATCCCGGATCACCCTGCTGCCGCGGCAGCTGCGTTCGATCAGAAATTCGATGTGAATGTCCATTGCGGCATGCACCAGCAGGTCGGGATATACCTGCGGGTCATCCTCCGTGCACAGATTGGGCCTTGGGCTGCTTTTTTGCCACAGATGCCCGAGAAGACAGTGCAGGAGCAGATGGAACAATGAGCGCCGCACAAACGCCGGATCGGCAGACTGCACCGTCTGCAGGCCATCCGGACCATAAAAAAGATGCACTCCATCCGTGGCCACCTGCGGCAGAGGGCCGGAATGCAGCCGGGGGAGAGGGACAGGCGTCAGCGCACTGATCGCCCCGTCCAGAAACGGGAAAGCGTCGTACAGCTTGAGGAGGCCTGTGCGCAGTACAGCGTGTGGATCGACACCGCGTTGATCAGCAGATGTTGCTTCATCTGAATGCTGTATTTTTGGAGAGGTTTTTGCAAATTTCAACCGGAGCAGCCTTTGCCACGACACAGCCAGGCCTGCGTCCTGCGTGCGATGGATCAGCTGCTCGAGTTCCACGCTCGAAACCATGCCTTCCTCCATCAGCTTTCGAATCTGTCCCACATGGCCCAGGGCGGCCAGCCGGTCCAGTGCCGGACGAAGATGGTGCTGAAGATAGGTGCGGTACCCCCTGCACTGCTCTGCGGAAGAGCACACGTCAAAGTAACCCTCCAGTGCATCTGCAAGACGCAGCGGCTCCTGCACGGAGGAGAGAAAATGTTCGTATCTTTTTGCAGCATTCTGGGTCATGAACCGTCCCCTTTGACTCAAAAAAGAAAACGCACTGCGAAAGCAATGCGTTAACAGGATGGGCGCAAAGGGGCTCGAACCCTTGACCTTCCGCGCGTCAGGCGGATGCTCTCCCAGCTGAGCTATACTCCCATGTCATCTCTTGACGATGAAAGTATTCTAACACATACCGCGGAGAGTGTCAAATAAAAAACACAGGGATGAGCAAAGCAAAATTACGGCGAAATAAAACACAGGTGAAAGCACGCACCGGCAAAAAACAGGTGACAGAAATTGTCGGCAAAAGGCAGGTGACAGCAGTCACCGGCGATGTTATTATGATTCTGGAAAGAGTCAAACAGAACCGTCTTCTTCGACTTCTTTGACTATTATCGCACACAATCGACGCATGAGAGGAGGAAAAAGCATGGTGGACGCAGCAAAAAACCGGAAAAGTGCCCTCGGAGAATGGAAGATACGCGACCAGTATTTTTCCGATGTACATATGTTTACCCGGATCAAAACCGTTGCGGAGCTTCAGAATCTGCGCCAGACCTACCGGGCGCTCTATTATATGAAGGAGAAGCATCAGGGACAGACCCGGAAGGCGATGAAGTATTCGGATGCGCAGCTGCCGTATATCGTTCATCCGCTGATGATGGCCTGCCATGCAATGTCGATGAACCTGCTTGATGATGAACTGCTCGCAGCGACCCTGCTGCACGATGTGTGCGAAGACTGCGGCGTGGCGCCGGAGGAACTTCCCTTTTCGCAGGGCGTAAGAGACATTGTGGCGCTTGTGACCAAGAAAGAGCACCCGGGCCTTACAAAGGAGGAGTACACCCGGACCTATTATGAGGCGATCGCCGGCAGTCCAAAGGCAATGATGATCAAGATTCTGGATCGATGCAATAATGTGTCGACCATGGCGCTGTCCTTCAGCGACCAAAAGCTTGGCAGCTATATTCAGGAGACAGAAGATTATGTGATGCCGCTGCTGCAGAAGCTCAAGCGCGAGGAGCCGGAGTATCACAATGCGGTGTTTCTGATCAAATATCAGCTGCTGAGCCTGCTGGAGAGTCTGAAGGTGATGCTGCTGGAGAAGCATCCGGAGGAAGCGGAAAATAAGTATGAAAATTGACCCGGAAGATGTGCAATGAGAGAAAGCGGGAGGGATGAAGCATATGGATATCGAAAAACTGATCGAACAGATGACGTTGGAGGAGAAGGCTTCGTTGTTGTCCGGAGGAGATTTCTGGCACACGAAGGCGGTGGAGCGCCTGGGCATTCCGGCGACGATGGTCAGCGATGGCCCGCACGGACTGCGCAAGCAGGATCAGGAGGGGGATCACCTCGGCATTAACGAGAGTATCAAAGCGGTATGCTTTCCTGCCGCCAGCGCCAGCGCCGCCAGCTTCGACCGAAATCTGCTGGAGCAGATGGGAGAGGCGATGGGGGACGCCTGCCAGCACGAAGAGGTCAGTGTGCTGCTCGGGCCGGCGGTGAACATCAAGCGTTCCCCGCTGTGCGGGCGCAACTTTGAGTATTTCAGCGAGGATCC
>CAMOSN010000154.1 GCA_946624935.1 uncultured Lachnospiraceae bacterium
CAACGTAACCACTGCTGGAACTGATCTGCGTGGGATAGTCTCCTTCCGCCATGCCGGACAGGACCACCTGGAAACCCTGTCCTGTTTTCAGTGTGACCGTCGATGCATTGAGGGTCAGCGTCGGTGTAAGCTTTGCAATCGTCCTGGAAGAGGTGGCACCGCATTTCGTGCAGCCGCAGATCATGGTGCCTTCCGAAAGTGCGGTTGCAACCTCCTGGATTCCCTGGTCGATCCAGCTGTGACTGCAGGAGCCGCTGGTGGTGAATGTCATCCAGGGGCTGGTGTATGTGGTCCCCTTATGAATGACATAAAACTGATATTCGTAGGTTACACCGGGGTCAAGCTTTGCACTGGTATCCTTGGAAAGGGTGTACCACACGCTTGGACTTGAGAGGGTGTGATTGCAGGTCTCATTTTCGGAAACAATGGTTTTGCTGTCGAACCTGCGGCGGATGGTCAATCCCGCGCCGGTATACTTGCCGCTGCTGCCCGCGGCATAGGTCGCCTTCAGATATGCATCCGTGGTATATGGGGTGACGGTGAAGGTCCATTTGCCGGACGTGACGGTGGATGTACTGCCGCCGGAGGAACCGCTGCCCGAGGATCCGTTATTGCCATTCACACCCTGCACCTTCAGCACACCGCGCAGGTTGGCGAAGGCGTTCTTGTGAATGCGGACCGGCGAATAAATCACGTTGTTCGTGATGCCGTTATAGGTGCCTTTGGTCTCGTTCACCATCCAGTGCTCGCCGTTTTTCATTCCGGTATAAATGGCCACATGACCCTCGAACCACAGAATATCTCCCGGCACGGCCAGAGAAAGATCCGCACCTGCATTCGTCACGAGGGGACTGTTGCGAATCTTCGTCCGATAGGACCAGAGGTTGATCCCGAAATGGTTGTACACACCGCACACGAAGCCGGAGCAGTCCATGCCGCTCGAAAAGCTGTTGCCGCCCCACACGTAAGGGACTTTTCCCACGTAGGACAGGGCATAATTGACGATGTCCTGACCGGAGACGTCGGCATAGGCGCGTACGCGGCCTGAAGGAAACGCGGCCGGACCTGCCAAAAACACAAGTGTCAGGACCAAAACTGCGATTCCCCGCAGAATTGCCACCGGATGCTGCGGAACCATTCTGCAACTTTGATGATCTGGTTGTTCTCTCACGCCCTTCTCTCCTTCCTGAAACAATGTGGGCAATAGAGCCCTGGCGGTCTTGATGTCAGTACAAAATGTCAGTACTAATATATCATCTTTTGGATATTGCAACAATATCTATCTATTTGCCTGACTCTTATCCTGCCTTGAGTGCCAGTATTTCCTATGAGATAAGAAATGGGACAGAGAACCGTCCCCTGTCCCATTTCAAAAACATGCATCATTCGGAATCTGTTACCTTCAGCGTGCCGAGCTTTTCAGTCAGGATGTAGTTCGCCGGGTTGGTCGTGTCCCAGTCGATGGCGTAGGTGTTCGTGCTTTCACCCACTTCTGTCTGACTTCCGGTAGCCGTAACAAGTGCGGTTTCCCCTTCAACCAGTCCGGTAATGGATGCCTCCGGACTGACCAGTGCTTCCCCGTCATATTTTTTTGTACCGGAGCCGGTCGTAACGATTGCCTGCAACGGCCGAACCGTGTGGACCGTATCTGTGGTGGTGATCTCATAATTACCCGGATCGCCTGTCCGTACGGCAATCCCACCCATAATCGTATAGCTTCCGGCATTGACTCCGGGCGGAGACAGTGTGACCTCCACTTCATCGTTATTGTACAGCTGGAATGTTGTTGTTGTGAAGGTGAAGATATGCTGAAGTTTTCCGGAGAACGAATTACCGCTCAAAACAGGCCCGGAGAGATCCGGGCCTGTTTTTCAACAATTTTGAGAAAAGCAATGTCTTTGACCAGTCACGATCGGTCACTGACGTTTGCCGTAGGGATATTTCACAAGCGGCCGGGATTCCAGACGCTTTTTCTGTCGGTCGATCTCCGCTTTCAGCGCTTTCATCTCATCGCTGGCCGCAGCTTCATCATAGAGCATGCCGATCAGTTCATCCTGCTTTCCGATCAGATCGGCACGGATCAGATAAACCGGCTCAAGGCTGGCTGCAACCTTTTCTGCCTGCTCATCAATGCGCTTCTCCGCTTCCGTGCGGATACGCTCCGCTTCAGCCCTGACAAGCGCAAGCCGCTTCTGGACACGCTCGGTCCTGTAGACCACCTCCGGATACGCATCGGAGAAACGTTTGTAGAAATAAGACCGGTTCGTCAGCAGCTGGCGGACTTCCTTACTGATCTCCTCGGTGTTGTCCGCCTCAGATTTGTCGATCCCGACTTTCACCAGCTTCAGCACAAACAAGGAGATCACGAAGTCAGCGGCAAGGATCACCAGCAGCACAGAAGCAGTCACTTCTCTGACCCGCAGCGAAAAACAGCCAAGGATCCAGTAGATCACAGGATTAAAGATATGCATGATTCCAATGCCAGCCAGGCCAAACAGAATCAGATTCCCGATCCACACCCTTCCGTGCAGATTCATGGGTTTCGTACTGTAATCCCACCAGCGGGCATGAAAGATTTTTTCCAGAACCAGACTCGTAAGGTATTCCACCACGCCGCAGATCACAAAGGACATCGCAAAGGTCATGACCAGCCCTGACTCCACACTGGCCAGATTGCCGATGACAACTGTGATCAGCACCCCGCCGCAGCCATAGATCGGGCACAGCGGTCCGGTCAGAAAGCCCCGGTTGATAAACCGGTGATACTGCCGGTATTTGAGAATCACCTCCATACACCAGCCTGCGAAAGCATAAATGAAAAACAGTAGTATAATGTTGATCCAGTATTCCATGACAATCTCCCTCATCTATTCTTTTTCCTGATACCGTCCACCTTTTCCCGACCGGCTGACGGTTCCATGTCCCTGTCTCATGTCTCTCTTTCTGTCTGCTCCACGGTTTCACCCGCTGCTTCTTCCCCCGCTTTCGACGCAGTGACCCCCTCCCCTGTGTTCGGGACGACCGAAGAATACACTACATCTGCCGCAAACAGAACCAGAAGGGCTCCGCAGACCGGCCACAGGATGCGCTGCTTCACCTGCTCGAGCAGGTCATCGATCAAAGGCGCCGCAATATACACCACCGTCAGACCTCCAATACCGAACACCAGCAGGCCTTCTGCGCAGATACGCCCGTTCAGGTTCAGATAATAACCGGTGTAATCCCACCAGCGCTGACCATCGTGCAGGATTTCCAGTACCCACGAGGTAAGGTATTCTACGATCCCGCAGAGCACCACGATCAGCCAGAACTGCCGAAAAGCATTCTCTCTGAAGCGGTAAAGCGTAATCAGGATCAGGAGCAGCCCGCCCCCATAGATGGGAAGCCAGGGCCCGTGAAGCACACCCCGGTTTACAAATTCACCTGTCTGGAGCAGGTGCAATACGACTTCCCAGGCCCAGCCAAATATGCATCCGATAAAAAACTGCAGAATGAGTGAGGTCAGGGCATAATGGCGAAGATATCCTCCGTCCTCCAGTTTCTTTCTCTTCTGCCTTTCCGGAATGGGGAACAGTCTGGTCGGATAGGTCTTTCCTTCCAGTGCATCGGCGTAGACCCCGATCGTCTGCTTATGTCTCATCCATTCCCGATAGTCTTTTTCTGTTCGGTCATAGGAGGGCACGATCCCGAAATACGTTTCCAGGAAACCCCAAAAGCCTTTTCGCGCCCGGGGCTGCAGGCGGGATGCCCCGGACAGGCTTTCGATCTCCGGATAAGCGGCAGAGAGCGCCTCCTTTCCGGGCAGTTCAAAAAGATAACGGTCATTCAGTTTTTCCGTTCCCTCCACCTTATTCTCAATGGAGAGTTTCCTCATGCAGGCATAATACTCCGCAAATGTTGCTTCCCTGTAGGGATTGACGAACAATATGCCAGCCAGGCCTCCGGTGGCAATCGAAAGGATCGTCCATGGCAGAAGGGAACATTCCAGCAGGAATGCTTCCCATTTATGCCCTTTCATCATGCGCTGGGACAGGCGGATGGCCTCCATGGCGGAAAGATCCGGGTTCTCCGCAGTCAGATAGGGCACAAGAAAATAGGCGTACCGTTTGATTGGAAACAGGACGATGGTAAACAGCCACAGATAGGTCAGAAACATATACAAAGCCATGGTAAAGGAAGCTTTCACATGCTTTCTGATCCGATAAAGGAATACAAAACGTGAAAACGGAACCTTTTTATAAATGCGTCCTTCCAGAAAGACCCGGCTGTAGCCCACTCTGTATACATTGCCAATGAACAGCCAGAAAGCGAACATCGCAGCAAAGCCGAGCACTGAAAGCAGAATGACGGACAGTTCCTGTGATCCCAGAATGGTATCGATCAGTGTCAGCAAATGAAACAGCAGTGCCCCGGATGCGATCGTATTCACAACAGAGGAGAGCACTCCTCTGGAGTGCCCAAGCTCAATATCCCCGATATACGTATCCTCGCCTGTGTACACATCCATTCTGTGCTGCACAGAATGGATCGCACCATCCAGATTCCCGTTGATCAGATCATTGAAAACAGACATTTCCCCGGAAGGCGTCCCCACCCCCAGTGCAGGAGCTGCAGTATCAGTCCGCCCCTCCTGTGCTCTTTGGCGTATCTGCAGCAGCTGAAGCGAATTCGTATATTCCGTGCCGAGAATGGCTGCCATCAGGCAGGCTGCCACAAAGACCCAGTAATGTGCCTTTAATACATGTCTTGCCCGTTTTCGGATTACTTTGCGTTCCGTCATGTTCTCTCCTCATCGTGAACTGCCAAATACCTGTCAAATTGTGATCGACCTATTTTAACACAAACCATGTATCGATTATATTCTTTTTTCTTTTTCCTGTGCATTTCCTGTACATTCTGGCACTTTCCGGTCTTTGAAAGCAAATGCGGCATGTATTCTCAGGAGTGTGCTTTAAACAGGG
>CAMOSN010000155.1 GCA_946624935.1 uncultured Lachnospiraceae bacterium
GGAACCGTCCTTATCCGCAGCCTTCTTTTCCTCGATTGCCTTTTCTTCCGCCAGATCAGCCTTCGTTGCGCCGTCCTTACGGAGAATTTTGATCGTGCAGGGATACGTTTTTTTACCGCGCGTGGCGATCAGCTTTACGGTCCCGGTTTTTTTCGCAGTGAAGGTGACGCTTTTTCCGGAGGTGGCTGAAAGAGTACCTTTCTTTGCACTGGAAAGAGACCATTTTGCTTTTTTGGTGCGGGTGAAGGTGAATTTGTCGCCCTTACAGAGGGTGAGCGTGGACGGATAAGCTGCATTTTTCTTAACAGTTACCGTGCACTTAAGTGTGCGGCTCCCGATCTTTGCCGTGATGACGGATTTTCCGGTGCGCTTTGCCCGCAGCACCACGCGGTTGTGGCTTTCGGAGATGATCGGCACCCGCTTTTTGACGGAGGTCGACCAGGTGACCGATGCCCCCTTGCTGTTGCCAGTCAGGCGAAGTACATAGACATTTCCTTTTTTGAGTGTCAGCTTTGTTTTTTTCAGCTTCGGTGCCGCCGCTGCGGGCACACAGATGCACATCATCAGCACAAGGAACGTGATCACAAAACGGGGGAGCCTTCGGGGTAGTACAGGATGCTTCATAGTGGACCTCCTTCGTAAAGAGAATAGAAAACAGTTTCTTTTATCCTATCATTTTTTGATCGTTTCCACCACTCGATTCTGCATAAGATTTCCTGTTTCTCACAAAGTGTGGTATGATGAAAAGGCTTGAGACGTTTGCAGGAAGGGTTTTGCAGGATACAGGAAGCTGGCCGTACCGCCGGGGGGAGGACTGGTATTTTTACCGATCTGGATGATTTCTGAGCAGATTATAGAAAGAGGAAAACAAAGAAAACCATGAGCGTCGATTCGAAACAGACAGATACGACATCAGGAAGCGTAAAAAAACGAGGCCTGCTCCGGACGATTTTGTGGACGGTGCTGATCCTGACAGCCGTAACTGCAATGGCTTTTCTGCTTTATGTTGGCCGGTATTATGGTACAGCGCCCGAGGCGATGGACTACTATCTGAACAGTCCCGGCAGGGTGCAGCTTCATGAGTCGAACCGGGGAATCTTTCTGGACGGCCCGGGGCAGGAGCGGGCACTGGTGTTTTACCCGGGCGGGAAGGTGGAGTATACGGCTTATCTGCCGCTGCTTTACAAACTGGCGGAAGGAAAGGAAGGCATCGACTGTTTTCTCGTGCGGATGCCCTTTCATCTGGCAATCTTCGGAAAAAATGCAGCAGATAAGATCGTGAAGGAATATGCCTATTCGGAATGGTACATTGGCGGGCATTCGCTCGGGGGAGCTGTGGCCTCTATGTATGCAGCGGATCATGAGGAATTGTCGGGGCTGATTCTACTGGCAGCCTATCCGACCGGGCCAGTGCATGTGCCCGTGATCGAGATCTATGGAAGTGCGGACGGTGTATTGCGGCAGAAAAAGCGGGAAGAAGCTGACGCCTATCTTCCTGATGGCGCACGTGTGGAAGTGCTTGAAGGCGGCAACCATGCACAGTTCGGCAATTACGGGATACAAAAGGGTGACGGAGAGGCAGCGATCACCGCAGAGGAGCAGCAGGATATGACCGTCCGGCTGATCAGAGAATGGATCGGGAATGGAAACGGGACAAACGATGGAAACGGGACAAACGAATGAAGATCACATACAGGGAAAGGCAGCCGAAGGATGATCTGCCGCTTTCTCATTTATATCTGCAGATTCGCTCCGACGAGTTTCCATGGGAGCAGAAGGTGATGGTCGGCGATTACTATCGGCACACCAAAGGGGAGGAGATCATCGTTGCAGAGGTGGACGGAGTGCCTGCAGGGTTCATATCCGTGTGGAAGCTGGGACGGTTTGTCCACTGTCTGTATGTGGACCGGGCGTATCGCCGTCTGGGTATTGGCAAAGCCCTTCTGGAGGAAGCCGGGCGGCGCTGGGGGTATCCGCTGACTCTGAAATGCATGAAGGAAAACCGCGGTGCACTCCGATTTTATCACAGGCTCGGCTTTGTGGTGACGGACGAGACACGGATGCAGAAGGGGGATTGCCTGGAGCTGACGAAGGAGCGAAGGGCGGACCCGGAATGCATGACAGATCCGGAAGGAGCGGAGCGTGCGGCCAAAGCGGAGCATGTGGCCAGGGCAAAACGAGCGGTCAGAGAAGAGCATGCGGTCAGAGAAGAGCATGCGAGTAGAGAAGAGCATGCGGGCAGAAAAGAGCGTACGGGCATAGAAGAGTATGCGGCAAGAGAAGAGCATGCGGTCAGAGAAGAACAAGCAGGCAGAGCAGAAGTGCCAGGAGATTCAAAAAGAAGGGGAAGTCGCTTCGTCGGCGACCTGCGGGAGCGGATTTTTCATATAATGCATTCATAAGGAAATGCGGATGCCGGATCGATACGAAAACTGCAGTATCAAAACGCCGGCCGTGGCAGGGCGGTGCATTTCCGGGAAGGGGGAATGTATGATGAAGAACTACTGGAAGAACGGCATTATGGGTGTGGTGGTCGGAGATGCACTCGGCTGCCCGGTACAGTTTGAATCAAGGGAAGAGGTGGCAGAACATCCGGTCACCGGCATGCGCGGCATGGGCACCTTTGATCTGCCCGCCGGTTCCTGGACGGACGACAGCAGCCTGACTCTGGCATTGCTCGAAAGCCTGAAGCGTAAGGGCTGTGTGGATTACAAGGACATCATGGAGAACTTTTTAAAGTGGCTGGAGGAGGGAGAATTTACTCCTTACGGCTATTCCTATGACATCGGACAGGGCACCATGAGTGCAATCTGCTCCTACCGCCGCAGCCACAAGCCGCATAAATGCGGAAGCGATGATGAACGCAATAACGGGAACGGAAGCCTGATGCGCATCCTGCCGGCCTGTCTGTACTGTTATGAGCAGGGGCTTGACGACCGTGAGGCGATCGGAATCATCCACAGAGTCGGCGGACTGACCCATGCACACATCCGTGCGAACATCGCCTGCGGCCTGTATTATTTCATGGCGAAGGAGATCCTGGACGCAAAAGAAGGCACACTGAAGGAGCTTCTCCAGGCAGGCCTTGATCATGGCTTCGCCTTTTATCAGGAATTCCTGGTCGACCGGGATAATCTGGAATATTATCATCGCCTGCGCGACCTCACTTCCTTTGCCGGAGAAAGCGTCGACAGAATCCGAAGCAGCGGATATGTGGTCGACACCCTCGAGGCAGCCGTGTGGTGCCTGCTGCAGACCGACACCTTCGAGGCGGCACTCTTAAAAGCCGTCAACCTCGGATATGACACCGATACCGTCGGTGCCGTAGCCGGCGGCCTGGCAGGCCTGTATTACGGTTACGACGCTATCCCGGCAGCCTGGCTGGCCGCCATCAAAAGAAGAGACTGGATCGAAGCGATGCTGTAAATGGGACAGAGAACCGTCCCCTGTCCCATTTTCACAGGAGGGCGCACAGTTCATCTGTGACGCCCAGGTCCCAGGCGAGACGCGCGAGGACGTATTTGTCGCGGATGTCTTTTGTGGCGAGGAAGGTCAGGCGGGCTTTTTCGGAGTCGATGTCCAGTGCAGACAGCTCGGTTGGAATGTGCAGTTTTTCCAGGAGGGCTTCCAGCTCATGAGAGGCTGGGAGCTCTTCTTTCATGATGCGTACCAGCTCGTCCCAGTGCTCCAGGATGGTGTGCAGCCGGGCTGGATGTTTTGTCTTATCGTACTTTCCCTCGCGCTGCTCAAGTGCGATCATGGTTTCAGCACTCTCACCCAGGAAGCTTCGGAGAACGGTTTTCCATTCGTCGTAATCGAAGGAGGAGACGAATGCGCGGGCTTTTTCCGGATCGGGAGTGTAGTGCTCGAGCCATTCGTACAGGCGCACGACGGGAAGCGCAGCCATGGCGCACTGAATGCCGTGCATTTCACTGGGCGTGCCGAACTGAAGGGCGCGCATGTCCCACACATGACTGAAATAATGCTCGCTTCCGGAGGCGGGACGGGACACGCCGGCGTACGCCATTGCGATACCGGTGATGATCAGGCCTTCGAAAACCGCCTGCACCGCTTCGGGATCGCGCTTCATCAGGCCGTCCGCATTGGCAGTGCATTTTGCCAGAGAACTTCGAACCAGCTGCGCAATCTGCTCACAGTAGTATTCTCCGTTGATCACATGGCTGATCCGCCATTCCGTGATGCTGACATACTTCGCGATCATGTCACCGATTCCTGAGGAGAGCATGTGCAGCGGTGCCTGGCACAGAATGTCGGTATCCCCGATGATGATATCGGCGCAGCGGCTGGGCAGAGAACATTTGAGCTCGTCCCGGTCCATGGAGGAGGTGGCGCTGGCGTACCCGTCCATGGAGGGAGCGGTCGCCACGATGATATAAGGATTGCCGGAAACACTGGCAAGAAGCTTGCAGGTATCGTTGATCACGCCGGAACCGATCCCGATGATCAGGTCACAGGAAGGGTCGTAATGCATGACGGCAGAGCCGACCACCCATTCATCCGGCGGAAGCGTTTCTTTTTCGATCACATAACCGGACCAGGCAATGCCTGCCTCGTCCAGAATCCGCCGCACGGTCTGCCCGGCGGCCTTTTGTGTGTGCACATCGCTTAAAAGAAACGGCTTCTTTGCATTCAGACGCGCTGCGCATGAGGGAAGCTGCGCGATCACCCCGGGACCTGACAGCACATCCTTCACGGAAGCAGTATGATCCCGCCCGCAGGGGCAGGGGGTCTTTATAAGAGTATGAATATTCATGGCGTTCTCCCTGGGACAGGGGACGGTTCTCTGTCCCGTTTTCTGAAGATTGATGATATTTGATCCCGGAATCACCTGATAATGAATGTTATCTGATAGCAGGTATTCCCTGACAATAGAGACCATCCGACAGCAGG
>CAMOSN010000156.1 GCA_946624935.1 uncultured Lachnospiraceae bacterium
AAGTGTGCGCTGTGCCAGGATGCACCCTGTACGAAGGCGTGCGGGAAAATAGATCCGGCCGGAATGCTGCGCAGCATCTGGTTTGACAATGAAAAGACTGCGGCATCTGCATTACTGCAGGCATGTCCCTGTATCAAATGCGATGCACCCTGTGAACAGGCGTGTGTCCGGGCGCATGAGGTTCCCATCAGGGAGCTGATGCTGCGTCTGGTGAACGATGTGGCGGGGCAGCTGGAGGTCGAGCAGCCTGCGGATGAAAGCCGCCTTCGCACAAGCTTTTGCGGTATTCCGCTGGAGAATCCGTTCCTTCTGGGATCCTCTGTTGTGGCCAGCACCTATGACATGTGCGCGAGGGCATTTGAAGCGGGCTGGGCCGGG
This sequence comes from uncultured Lachnospiraceae bacterium, assembly GCA_946624935.1. Classification (GTDB taxonomy): domain Bacteria; phylum Bacillota; class Clostridia; order Lachnospirales; family Lachnospiraceae; genus Merdiplasma. The sequence continues at coordinate 379 of CAMOSN010000156.1, forward strand.
GCATCGTTCAAGACGGTGTGTTCCTTCGATATCCATGAGGCCTCCCCGCGGTTTTCCGCGATCACAGGTTCGAACGGCAATATCATCGGGTTCAAGAATATCGAGCAGCTGTCCGATCATTCCGTTGCCGAAAACATGGAAATCTTCCGCCGCCTGAAGCGCAGCTATCCCACAAAATTGATCCTGGCTTCGATCATGGGGCAGAATGATGCCGAGTGGGAGGAACTGGCCAGGCTGTGTGAGGAAAACGGGGCGGATGCGCTGGAGCTGAATTTCTCCTGCCCGAACATGGCGGATGGCGGACTGGGGTCGGACATCGGTCAGGTACCGGAGCTGGTGGAGCGTTTTACGGCGGCGGCCAGGCGTGGAACCTCGCTTCCGATTCTGGCAAAGCTTACGCCGAATGTGGACCGTATGGGACCGGCGGCAGAGGCAGCAAAGCGCGGCGGTGCGGACGGACTTGCAGCGATCAATACGATCAAGAGTATCATCGGGGTGAACCGGCATACATATGTGTCCTCCCCGTCCGTACACGGAATGTCGGCGGTGGGCGGTTACAGCGGAAATGCAGTCAGGCCTATTGCACTCCGGTTTGTGGCGGAGCTGGGAAAGAATCCGGAGCTGAAGGGAATGCACATCAGTGCCATCGGGGGTGTGGAAAACTGGACCGATGCGCTGGAGTTCCTCCTGCTGGGCGGAAGCAGTATCCAGGTGGCGACCGCTGTGATGCAGTATGGCTACCGAATCATCGATGATTTGAAATCCGGGTTGAACCTGTATCTTGCGGAAAAAGGCTTTGACAGCGTAGAGCAGGCTGTCGGACTTGCGCTGGATTCGGTCAGCGAGACGACGGATGTTCTGGAACGGGATACGGTGGTCTTTCCGAAATTTCACCGGGAAAAATGCATTGGCTGCGGAAGGTGCATGGTCTCCTGCGCGGACGGAGGACATCAGGCGATCCGTATGAATGAGCAGCGCCTGCCGGTGCTGGACGGAAAGAAATGTGTGGGCTGTCATCTGTGCCTGCTTGTCTGTCCGCAGAGGGCAATTACTTCTACCAGAAAGCGGGTTCGCAGACCTTAAAACGTTCAACGGTTGACAATCAGCCGGGTTTCGTATACAGTTGTTTTCAGAATTCATGATAGAGGCGCGGCTTCCATGAGTAAGCACAGGATGAACGGCTATCTGATTCTGCCAGGAGGCAGAACACGTCCTGTGCCGGAAGGGGCAGCCGCCGAGGACTGGCAGCCGCGAGCCGGCGGCATGCCGGATCCGGGGCATCGGAGAATATCCGCTGCACTGTCACTGTTTGGGAAATCGAATGATTTCTCTGGTGGAGCGCTGTCAGACACATATGAAAAAGAGATGCAATCTCCTTGTTCAGTGAGGTCATGACGGGTCATGATTTCACATATGGCAGGGGGATTTTTTGATTCGTACCGGTAAGCGGCGTGACGCGGAGGCGTCCGGCCGGCCATGAAGCACGGCGTAGCCCGGGGGCGTCCGGCAGGCCATGAAGCACGGCGCAGCCCGGGGGCGTCCGGCAGGCAATGAAGCACGGTGTAGCCCGGAGGCATCAGAGCAATCATGAAGCATGGTACGAATCGGGAGACGGAACGAGTGTCCGTACTGCGGAAAGGATGGAAGAAGATGAAAACAAAACTGACCAGAAAAATGCTGCAGCTGTTTTGCGGGGCAGGCCTTGGAACGATGCTGTTTGCCTGCAGTGTGGCAGCAGAGGAAATGACAGAGGCGGTGACCGAGGCCGCCGGTGCCGCCGCGCAGGCGTCAGGCGGAAGCATGTTTTATGAAACCGCGTGGGCACTGCTGCCGCCGGTGGTGGCCATTGCCCTGGCGCTGATCACCAAGGAGGTATATTCCTCGCTGTTTATCGGTATCATCATGGGCGGCATGCTGTATTCGAATTTCAGCTTTGAGGGGACGCTGACGCATGCCTTCAACGATGGAATTGTGGCATCCCTGGCAGATTCATACAATGTCGGTATTCTGGTGTTCCTTGTGATTTTGGGCATCCTGGTGATCCTGATGAACAAGGCCGGTGGTTCGGCAGCGTTCGGACGGTGGGCATCCGAACGGATCCACACAAGAGTCGGTGCGCAGCTGGCAACGATCGCACTGGGCGTTCTGATCTTTATCGATGATTATTTCAACTGTCTTACGGTTGGAAGCGTGATGCGCCCCGTAACGGATAAGCGGCGGATCTCCAGAGCGAAGCTGGCCTATCTGATCGATGCTACGGCAGCTCCGGTATGCATCATCGCGCCGGTATCCTCCTGGGCAGCTGCGGTTTCGAGTTATGTAGAGGAAGGAAACGGCCTTACCCTGTTCATCCGGGCCATCCCGTTCAATTTTTATGCGATCCTGACGATCGTGATGATGATCTTCCTGGCCGTGACCAACATGGACTATGGTCCCATGGAGAAGCATGAACGCAATGCAAAGGAAAAAGGAGATCTGTTCTCCGGGTTGAAGACCTATGCCGATACAGCCGCTGATAAAGCGAACCCAAAAGGACGTGTGCTGGATCTGGTTCTGCCGATTATTGTGCTGATCGTATCCTGTGTGATCGGAATGATCTACTCGGGCGGGTTCTTCGGTCCCGACGGCACGGGCTTTGTGGATGCATTCTCCAATTCTGACGCTTCGGTCGGACTGATGCTCGGCTCCGCCGTGACACTGGTCATCACCTTTGTGTATTACCTGCTGCGCAGAGTGCTTACCTTTAAGGAGATCACCGAAAGCATTCCGGAGGGCTTCAAATCCATGGTGCCGGCGATCCTGATTCTGACCTTTGCATGGAGCCTGAAGGCTATGACCGATTCGCTCGGAGCAAAGCAGTTTGTGGAGATGCTGGTAGAAAATTCCGCAAGCGGCTTCCAGTCCTTCCTGCCGGCGATCATTTTCCTGATTGCCTGCTTCCTGTCCTTTGCAACAGGAACCTCCTGGGGAACCTTCGGTATCCTGATCCCCATCACCCTGGGTGTGTTCCCGCTTACGGACCCGCTCGGCGTAGTGTGCGTATCTGCCTGCATGGCCGGCGCAGTGTGCGGCGACCACTGCTCGCCGATTTCGGATACGACCATTATGGCATCTGCCGGAGCACAGTGCGATCACGTTACGCACGTATCCACGCAGCTGCCCTATGCGATCACGGTCGCGGCGATCAGCTTTGTCAGTTACATCATTGCCGGTTTTGTCCCGAAGGCGTATGTGGCACTTCCGGTGGCGATCTGTCTGATGATCATCCAGCTGCTGATCATGCGCGCCAGCAAGGACCGGAGCACCGCGAACTGACGTTTATGCTGTGCTTTCCATAAGGCTTTCGATTGTAAGAAGAAAAAACGGTCCCGGTACGGTAGGAAGTACCGGGACTTAGTTGTCGCAGCAGGCAGGAATTTGTGGTACACTGTTTATCAGGAACAGGATACGCTTAGAGAGCAGCAGCGACCAACAGGAGGATGCCATGGGAATTACAGTATTCGGAGCTTGTTTTGTGGACATCAAGGGATACCCGCTTACGCAGTACATTCCGGCGGGTCGAAATGTCGGCAGAGTCGTGCAGGTGCATGGAGGGGTGAGCCGCAACGTGGTGGAGGACATTGCGAATGTGGAGCTTCGGCCGACGTTTGTGAGTGTGGTGGATCATACGGGTACCAGTACGGATGTCATAGAGAAGCTGAACAACCATAAGGTGAATACCACTTACATGCGGCGCACGGAGGATGGCCTGGGTACCTGGCTGGCGATTTTTGACAATAACGGGGATGTGATCGGTTCTGTATCCAAGCGTCCGGATCTGAAGGAGATCACGGATATTCTGAATGAATACGGGGATGAAATCTTCTCCCGGGCGGACAGCATCGTGGTGGAGATCGATATGGAGGCAGCACAGATCAGGCAGATTCTGGACCTGGCGGAGCGGCATGGCAAAGAAGTGTATGCGGTGGTCTCAAATATGTCGATCGCACTGGAGCGAAGAGATCTGCTGCAGCGCACGGGCTGTATCGTGTGCAATGAGCAGGAAGCAGGGATGCTGTTTTCCGAAGACTATGAGTATTATGCGATCGACGAGCTGAAAGATGCAATCATTGAGCGTATCCAGGCAGCGCGGATTCCCCGGATGGTCGTGACCATGGGCGATCGCGGCGCTGTGTATGCATCGATGGACGGGACCGGCGGCTACTGTCCGCCACAGAACGTGGATGTGATCGATACGACGGGTGCCGGGGATGCATTTTTCGCCGGTGTGGCGATCGGTCTCACCTATGGAAAGGGCCTGGGGCAGGCCTGCGAGATCGGTACAAAGCTCGCAGCCTCCGTCATCGCCACAAAAGAGAATGTGTGTCCGAGGTTCCGGCCGGAGGAGTTCGGAATTTC
>CAMOSN010000157.1 GCA_946624935.1 uncultured Lachnospiraceae bacterium
CGCATTATACCAGGCATTCATTGCCGCAAGACCCACCGAAGCATCCAGATAATTCCAGGATTTTACCAGCCCCGCCACATCCCGCAGCGATTTCCCCACGGGACGCTCCGGCATGCAGGAAGGAAATGCCTCTCCATCCACGGTCATGGCAATCCCGCATCCGCTCTCCGAACGGACCATTGTCCGGCTCCTGCACACCAGAATCTCCTCTGCCCTCAGGTCAGCGGGGATCCCCTCGATCAGCCGGTCATATAGCTCCCATTTTCCTCCGGTACCTGTGCCCATGGTGTCCTGCCTTTCATCATCCGGTTTTTCTCTCCGGATTTGCTATTTTCCGATGTCTTCAGCTTCCGGATTCCTGTAAGCGGAGCTGTCCTCCTCCAGGAACAATGCCCGGTACTGCCCGGGGCCGATCTGGTAGATCTCCCGGAACTGCCGGTAGAAATTCGTCATGTTCGAATACCCGTACTGCGCAGCTGCCTCCTGGACCGACCTGCTTTCCCCCCGCAGGCTCTTCGCGGCAAAGCTGATGCGCAGCAGCTGCCGGAAACGGCTGTATCCCATCCCGCAGCAGCGCTGCAGAATTCGGCTTACCGTGTTCATATGGCAGAAGCACCCCTTTGCGACCTCCTCCAGGGAAGCCTTCCCACCGGTGCGCAGCATATACGCACAGATTTTTTCAAAGGGTTCCTGCCCGAGCCCATGCTCCAGGATGGCATGCAGATAACACTGCCTGCTGATGGCGGAAAGAAGCTCACACAGCAGTCCCTGCGCGGTCAGCGCATCCTCCAGTGCATCTTCCTCCTGGTCGGATTCCTCACCGCCAGACTCATCTCTCACGTCGGCCGCTTCTCCCATGCAAACCGCTTCTTCCGCACAGGCCGCTTCTCCCATGCAGGCTTTTTCCCCCACACAGACTTCTTCACCATCACGGGCTTCTCCCCCTGCGGTTTCATCCTCATCCAGGGAAGAATCGATCAGCATCTCCACCAGTGACACCATCGGCATCGTCATGGAATCGATCTCCAGAAACGATAAATGCTCCTCCGTGGTTCCCTCATTCAGGAAAAAATCGGAAAGTCCCTGGTTCCCCGCAAGCGCAGGCAGACAGGAGTGCATCACGGTTTCCTCATCAAAACGCAGAAACAGAAACGCTGTCCCCTCGGCGCTGCTGATCCGGGCTTCCTTATTCCGGGCCAGTAAAAGCGCATGATATGGCTTAACCGGTGCGCTCCTGTTTCCGATCGTCACACAGGAGCCTTCTTCCAGACACACGATAAGCTGGTAGAAACCGGACCGAACCGGCAGTTCTCCGCACACGTTCTTTCTGCAGCCCTCCGGTCGTCCCGGGACTGAAAAAATAAGATCTCCCTGCTGCCTTCCCATGCTGCTATCTCCCACTGCTGCTCCCGGCAGTCTCCTGAAGGGTACGGATCAGCATCTCCGAATCCCGCGCTTCCTTTATGGCAATATGCTCCCCGCGTACTACCGCTGCAGCGGGTGCATGGAAAAAGCACAGATACAGCCCGATCACCAGAAGCGCAAAGGAAAGATACAAAAACGGCAGTGCAAACGACGGGATCGTCTTAAAACGCAGTCCCGGGTAGGCCATCGGCGCACGGAAGGTATAATACACCCCGGCCACGTTAAGCGTCTCATCCGGCTTCGCCAGCACCACCTGCTGTCCGCCGTTCTCCATGATCGCGACCATGTATCCATCCGCCTTTTCCCCCTCCGCTCCGGGGTAGCCCTCCGGCAGGATCTGTCCGTCCGCTGTCACAATGAAGGTCCCGTAGCTTCCCATATAGGAAATGCCATTCACCCCGTCCAGTGTCAGGAACGCCGCGCCATCCAGCGTAGCACGCTCATCCTGTCCGTGCTCCTCGGTCCGGATGTCCACCTGCCCCGCATAGGCATAACTTTGCTGGTAAACCTTATACCGTCCGAAGTATTTCGGATGATTGACGCGCACCTCTCCCGAAACGACCGTCTCGTCCGGAAGCACCGCGCTTAAGGTGGATCGGTATTCCAGCTCTCCGCTGTCCGCATCCTCCATGGAAAAATCATCCACATGGACCGCCGTTCCGTCCTCCAGCGTAACGGTATCACCGACCATCACCGAATAATCCGTCCGCTCCTGCAGCGAAAAAATGCAGGCACAGGCGATCAGCATCAGCAGCATGGCCAGATGTGTCACAAAGGAGCCGTAAAGTCCCAGCGCATTCTTCATCCACCCGTTCGAAGATCTGCGAAAGCCATTCTTTTTCAGGATCGCCTCCGGATCAGATGCCGAAAAGCCTTCCAGATCATCCGCCCTGTCTGCTCCGGCAAGCAGCGCCTCCTTCGCATGACGGATCCTGCCAAAGCGCAGCACCGAGCACAACAGGAGGCTCAGCCCCAGCAGCCCAAACAGTCCGATATAATACCAGGTGGAATACAGATGATCCAGTCCCAGAAACAGGATCACCTTTCCCATCACCGGGTAGGCCGCCTCATAGGCTGCGGCCTCCTGATCCTGCGGAATCAACGTCCCTGCAATGGAAAGCGCCGCAATCACCGTCAGCAGCAGCATGCCAAACTTCATAGACCTCAGAAAACGAAATACCTTTTTCAAAAGCGTCTCCCTCCTGTTTTCCCGTTCCGTAAAGGATATCCACAGATGATATCCGCATATACTTCCATTCCTTCCCCCGGAAAAGGCTTCCCGGACGGGTTCGGGTTTGCAGTCACCCCTCAAAATAACTCAGTTGCAGGGATTTGTCTTTCATCCCGGCAAGCCGCCGGTGTGCTTTCTCCCGGACCTCCTCCTGCATGCCTTCATACATCTGCGCGATTTCCTGAATATATGAAACCTCATAATCTCTGCCGGCCATCGCCACCATCCCGATTCCCATCCGGGCGTCCTCCACGGCATCGAGGTAATCCGCCCATTCTTCATCGATCGTGGCCAGCAGAACTGCCTTCGCCGGTGCCGCCGGATACCTGGCAAACTCGGGGGGCAGCGTTCCGGATAGAATGTCCCTGCGTGCCGCATACACTGCCTCCCGGAACGCGCCGACCGCCTCATCCAGCTTCAGAGTGGTCTTTCGCTGGGTCTGCGCAATGCCCTCATGGGTGCGCTGCGCACGGCGGACTGCCCGAAGGCAGCTCCTGCATCCCTTCGGCTGCTTTGCAGCGTAGCGCTGGATCGGAGTGTCCTCCGGGCTGATGAAAAACCGGCACATCCCGGGATCCCCCTGCCGTCCGCTTCGTCCTGCGAGCTGGCGGTCGCCGCGGAGCGTATCCTGATGTCCCAGTCCCAGTACATAAAGACCGCCAGCCGCTCTTGCATTTTCATCCAGTACAATATCCGTTCCCCGGCCTGCCAGAGCCGTTGCAACGGTCACATTCCCTGCCCTTCCGGCACGGGCGATGATCTGCGCTTCCCGCGCATCATCCCGGGCGTTGAGCACTTCATGCGCAATGCCCGCCTTCTTCAGAGCCGCCGAAAGGACCTCACTGTCACTGACCGTCCGCACGACGGCCAGAACGGGCTGTCCCCGCTTCTTTGCCTGTACCGTCTCCTGCACCAGATCCTCCACCTGCTGCTGCGCATCCCCGGCATAGACATCCGGCAGCATTTTCCGGATACACTTCTGATGCGGCGGGATGACCCGCACCTTCATGCGGTAGATCTCCTGAAATTCATCCCGGCCTTCCCAGGCGGTACCCGTCATCCCGGCCAGATGCGGAAACCTTCGGAAATACTGCTGATAGGAGATCGACGCCACCGTCCTGCTTTCCTTAATGACATCCAGGCGCTCCTTCACCTCCAGCGCCTGCCACAGGCCGTTGCAGTAGCGCCTGCCCTCCGCGACCCGGCCGGTGTGCGGATCCACGATCTGCAGCTTTCCGTCTCTTACAATATAGTCAACATCCCGGCGGAACACCCCGTGCGCCTGAATCGCCTGATAAATCAGATGATACAGCGCCGGATACGCCGTCAGATCATCGATGCGGAAAAATGCTTCCGCATGCGCCTGTCCGAGCGCTGTGAGCACTGCCACCCGGTCCCGGACGATCACAATATAATCGGCACTCTCCTCCAGCCGTTCGTACGCTTCATCATCTTCCCCGTCCAGGCTCTGAATCTGCACACTTTTCAGCCACCCGACAAACCGGTCCACGGCCAGCAGATTGTGATCCAGTTCTTTCGATCCTCCGGAAAGAATCATCGGTGTGACGGCTTCATCCAGCAGGATGCTGTCCGCCTCATCCACCAGCATAAAATACGGGGCCCGCTGCACCTGTCCCTTTACATCAATGGCCAGCTGATCCCGCAGATAATCAAAACCAAATTCACTGTGCGTGCCATAGAGAATATCGCACGCGTAAGCTGCCTGCTTCTCTCCGGGCGACATATTCGCTTCCGTTACGGCAACCGTAAATCCCAGAAGCTCATACACCGGACGCATCCATTCACAGTCGCGCCTGGCCAGATACGGGTTGGCCGTTGCGATCCAGGCCGGCCCGCTTAAGCCGTACAGCATCGCCGGAAACACGGCGGTCAGCGTCTTTCCCTGTCCGGTCTGCATCTGCACCGCGCATCCCTCCGACATCGCCAGTGCACCCATCAGCTGCTCGTCGTAGGGCTCGACCCCAAGCGTCCTTTGGATCGCCAGCGCAATCAGCGCAAACAGCCGTTCCCGGTCTGCTCGGATCTTCCCGGTTTCTCTGACCTTCCCGGATCCTCTGTTTTCCCC
>CAMOSN010000158.1 GCA_946624935.1 uncultured Lachnospiraceae bacterium
AGCGGAACCGTGTTATGCAGGTGAACGTTGCATTAGCGGAACAGTAATATACAGGAGAACAAAAGAAAATGAGTACTCACACAGTGGCAGTGATGGGTCTTGGCGTGCGGGGCAAGATCCATCTGCATGGACTTCTGGAAAACCCGGAGTATTTCCGGGTGGTTGGATTATGTGACATCGATGAAGAGAAGATGTGCAGTGTGGCGGCGGAAAACGGGCTTACCGATGTGCCGCTGTTTACGGATGCCGAGGAGATGCTGAAGGCAACGAGGCCGGAAGTCTTCGTATTTGTGACCTATCCTGACCTGCGGCTTTCGATGATCGAACTGGCGATCCGCTATGGCGTAAAGGCCATCTCCCTGGAAAAGCCGATGGCGGAGAGTCTGCAGGAAGCCCGAAAGATGGTGGAGCTGTGTCATCAGCACGGCATCAAGGCGGTCGTCTGCCATCAGCAGAAGTATCTGTCTCAGATGCAGACGCTCAAAAAGCGGATCGAGGATGGCGAGATCGGTCAGATCCGGAAGATTCATGTGGAATGCCAGGCCTGGTTTTCCCAGCTTGGAACGCATTATGTGGACTATATTCTGTGGGCAAACGGCGGATACAAAGCCAAATGGGTGTGCGGGCACGTGCACGGACCGATCTGCCTGGACGATAACCACCCGGCGCCGGATTATCTGCTTGGCACCATGGAGCTGGAGAACGGCGTGCATGCCTATGTGGAGTGCGGTTACCTGGCGGAGGCGCACAATCCGCCCGAATACGGCAGCAGCGACAATCGTCTGACGGTGTACGGCACCGATGGTTACGTGTACGCGGAGACCGACGGTTTCTGGGGTGCCTGCACGAAGGCGACGAATGGCAGGCTGGTCGAGGGGAAGGATCCGGGCTGGCGCAACCATCAGCAGGTTCCGATCCAGACGCCGTATTATACGCAGTTCGCTGAGTGGATCGAGGATGACCATAAAGTGCACAGCTGCAATATTGAAACCGCCTATCATGGATATGAGATCCTGGAGGGCATGTGTCTGTCTGCGCTGCGCAATGTACGGATCGATCTGCCCATCACGGACCTTTCGTATGAGCCCGTGTTTGATCAGATGCGGCATCTGCTGCCGGAGTGCGGGAGCAAAAAGATGTACATTTATGACGGGAAGACACCGCGCAAGGAGCGGGACTGAGCGCGAAGGCATTGAGAGCAGATGGATTGAGCACAAATGCACTCAGAACAAAGCCACTCAGAGCATAGGTAATCAGATTAAATGCACAGAGAGCAAAGGCGCAGGGGGTAAAGACACAGAGCGCAAAGACACTCACAGCATAAGTGCGAGAGTGGGATGCAGGGGAAAATCAGAGCATACGCCGGAAAGGAAGATATATGGAAAACCGTGTGATAGAGGAGCGCTATGTTGAGACAAACGGCGTGCGGCTGCGTGTGCAGATCACAGGGTCGGGGACCCCGCTGATCATGATCATGGGCCTTGGTGCACCGGGCGACAAATGGAAACACAATTATGAGCTGCTTCGCAGGTATTTTACCTGTATCATACCTGATAATCGCGGCGCGGGCGGGAGCGATAAGCCTGACGTGGAGGCCTATTCCACAGAAGAAATGAGTGATGACATCCTTGGGGTGATGGATGCTCTGAAAATTGAGCAGGCACATGTGATGGGGGTGTCCATGGGCGGCGCCATCGCGCAGCTGGTCGCGCTGAAACGTCCCGAAGCAGTGAAAAGCCTCATCCTTACCAGCACCTATGCCAGCCCGAGCGCAGCCTTCGCCAAGGCGCTCGGCTTTCTGGGAGAGCTGCGCGGCAGCGTCGACCCGGCATTGCTCAAGCAGCTGAACCTGTGGATGACCTACGGACAGTACACTCAGCTGCATCACCCCGAAAAAATTGAGCAGTCCATCGCAGCCGACGCAGCCCTGCCGGGGCCCATGCCCGATTATGCCTACCGGGCACAGTGCCGGGCCTGCCTCGGACACAATACCGCCGCGCATCTTCACGAACTCAAAATGCCTGTGCTCATCGCCGCCGGTGCAAAAGATCTGTTCATGAACATGGAAAAAACCATGGAGCTGGTAAACGGAATCCCGCATTCGGAGTTTTATCTGTGCCCCGAGGGAGGACACGTGCACCAGTGGGAGTATCCTGAAGTATACGACAGCGTAGTGCTGGGATTTCTGTTGAAACACGAATAAAGCAAGGAGGGCAAACAGAGGGGGTCAAACAGAAGAACCGTCCCCTGTTTGAAAATGTATGACACCACAGGAAGTTTTGAAGCAGTTTTTCGGATATGATTCGTTCCATCCGGGGCAGGAGGAGATTATCGGGGCGATCCTTGGCGGAAGGGATGCGCTGGCGGTGATGCCGACGGGGGCCGGTAAGTCGATTTGTTATCAGGTGCCGGCGCTGATGCTGGAGGGGATCACGCTGGTGATCTCACCGCTGATTTCGCTGATGCAGGATCAGGTGAAGGCGCTGAATGCGGCCGGGATCCATGCGGCGTATATCAATAGTGCACTTTCGGAGGTTCAGATTCGCATGGCGCTTATGCGGGCGGCGCAGGGTGCGTACAGGATTATTTATGTGGCGCCGGAGCGACTTATGAGCAGCGGGTTTCTGGAGTTCGCAAGGAGTGTGAAGATTGCGATGGTCACGGTGGATGAGGCGCATTGTATTTCACAGTGGGGGCAGGATTTTCGACCGAGTTATATGAGGATCGTGGAGTTTATCCGGGAACTGGGGACTCGTCCGGTGATCAGTGCGTTCACGGCGACTGCGACGGAGGAGGTCAAGGAGGATATCCGCTGTATTCTCGGGTTGAAGGATGCGAAGGTGCTGGTGACGGGGTTCGACCGGCCGAATCTGTATTTCGAGGTGGTTCATGAGGCGAAGAAAGACCGGTTTGTGCTGGATTATGTGCGCAGTCATCCGGAGGATTCGGGGATCATCTACTGTGCAACGCGCAGGAATGTGGATGATTTGTTTGAGCTTCTGTTCCGGGAAGGGGTCAGTGTCGCCCGGTATCATGCGGGGATGGATCAGGAGGAGCGCCGTTTTTTACAGAATGAGTTTGTGTATGACCGGATCCGGGTGATGGTGGCGACCAATGCGTTCGGTATGGGGATCGACAAGTCGAATGTGCGGTATGTGCTGCACTACAATATGCCGCAGAGTATTGAGAATTATTATCAGGAAGCGGGCCGTGCAGGCCGTGACGGGGAGGAGGCTTCCTGTATTCTGTTGTTTTCCCCGCAGGATGTTGTGATCGATCGTTTTCTGCTGGGGCAGAAGGATTTTGCGCAGATTGATCCGGATATGATCGACAATATTGAGGAGCGTGACAGGCTCCGTCTGCGTGCGATGGAGCAGTACTGTCAGACGACAGAGTGCCTGCGCAGGTATATTCTTCGTTATTTCGGGGAACGCCCCGGGGAGGGAATGCATGAGGGAGAGAGAACGCATGCAGGCGAGGAAACGTACGCAGGCAAGGAAACGCACGCAGGCGAGTGGATGCATGCAGGCGCAGGGTGCGGGAATTGTTCCAATTGCCGCAGCACCTTCCTCGAGAAAGATATGACGGATACCGTAAAGTGGATTCTGAACTGTGTGGCGGAGGCCCGCGGGCGGTTTGGCGCGAATATTATTACCGGGACACTGGTCGGGGCGAACCGGGCGCGGCTGAGAGAAGTCGGAGCAATGCAGTGGCGCTCGTACGGGAAGCTTTCCGATGTAAGCGAAGGCACCTTGAAGGATCTGATCCCTCAGCTGATACAGCGGGGATATCTGATCCGGACCGATGAAAAATACAGTGTGCTGCGGCTCGGGCCGAATGTAGGTGAGCTGAAGGAGGAAGGCGCCAGGGTTCTGATCAAGGTGCGGGAGGAAACGCAGAAGACGGACGTAGATGGGAATGGGAGCCAGGGCCTCACCTCGCGCGGCGGAAAGCGCTCTTCGTCCACGGCGCATGGGAAGGATTATCTGACGTCGCTTGGGTATCAGCTGTTTGAAAAACTGCGGGGCCTTCGGATGCAGATCGCCCGGGAGCAGAATCTGCCGCCGTACATTGTCTTCACGGACAGGACGCTGATCGATATGTGCGTGCGCCTGCCGCAGGATGAAAAGACAATGCTTGCTGTTTCCGGCGTAGCCAGGGCGAAATATGACCGCTATGGAGAGCAGTTCCTCGGGGAGATCAGGGAGTTCTGTCTGCAGCATGCAGATGCCATGATCAGCACCTTTGACCCCGCTGCGCAGGAGGAAGAAAAGCAGGAAGGAGCAGAGCAGGAGGCTGATGCACAGAAGAAGGATCGACCCAAAAAGGGAAGGACCTCCGGAAACCCAAGAAAGGCAGACTTCCGGCTTTCCGCGGAAGATGCACAGCAGTATGCATATCAAAATCTGTGCTATGCCAGTGAGATGGCAGAACAGATGAACCGGATCAATACAGCGGAAAACATGAAAAAGCTGACAGGAACGCAGATTACGACCTTTCTGCAGGAGGAGGGCCTGATCCTGATCACAAAACGGGAGAACGGATTTTATGACCGCTCGGCCACCGAAAAAGGAAAGGAAATCGGGATCACAGAGATTGATAAAGTCTCTCCGGATGGGGTAGAATATAAATTGTTGAAATATCCGCAGAATGTTCAG
>CAMOSN010000159.1 GCA_946624935.1 uncultured Lachnospiraceae bacterium
GTCTGTTGATTATGGCGGCGGCAGTGACTGGCAATTTCTGTATTGCAATGGCGGCAGGTCCGGTCAGGATCATGCCATGGACACAGTGGGTCGGTGATACGGAGGGATGGGTGCATGCACCCGGTGGTGGATATCTGGATTTCATATGTGATCCGGTGGAAGCCATGGATGGGATCAGAATCGTTTCTGTGAAATCGTCAAACACGAAGGTGTTAAAAGTTAAAAAGATGGGTTCTAAGCTTTCCCATGGGGTGCGTCTGATACCGGGGAAAAAAGGGAAGAGTAAGGTTACGCTTACATATAAATATGATGGCAGGAAATATAAGGCGACTGCGGTTTACGCGGTAAAGAACCCGGATATCTTTAACTGCATTAAGGTAAATGGAAAGAAGATCAATCTGAAAAAGAATAAGGACAACTACTTGAAGACCAATTTTAAGAAAAAGAAACTGACGCTCAAGTTCTCGGCAAAAAAAGGCTGGAAGATGGATCGCTTTGGGAGTGAGGTGTCATTTGGGGACGGGAACCCGCCAGTGAAATTCAAAAATGGAATGACGATTAAGATGCCTGATCATAAGATATTCATCAATTTTATGATGAAACGGGGAGAATATGAGTGGTATTATTATAGTTTAGGCTTTACCCCGGACGATATGTTTTAATAATACGAAAAGTGGGACAGGGCGGATCAATTATCCGCCCTGTTATATCCGTTTTTCATATGTGTACTGACTTCGGCGAGCACTTTGTTCAATGTGCTGGTCGTCTGCTCCCTGGCCATCGCGCAAAGCTCCTCGTTGGCTTTTTCCGTCAGGGAGAAATCACCGGATTCGATCATTTTCCGGTCATATTCCAGCACGATCCTACGGCCGCGTGACATCACTGCGTTCTGGTAGCGCTCGATATTCTGAATGCAGCCGGAATATGCGGAATCCGCCAGCGCGCCGATGAGGCGGCTGCTCCAGTAGAAGTTTTCGGTGGATGTATCCAGTGTGACGTTGCTGACATATTTTGGCATACGGGATACATTGGTATAGAGCGGCAGGAACTGTGTGAAGGTCGTCGAGCCGAAGCAGATCCATTCCAGTCCCTTGATCTCGTCCGGTACGTCCGGGCGGATCTGACACAGAGCCGTTACGCCCGTCCGGTTGATGCCGATCGAGCGGTACATGCCGCGTTTTCCGGTATCCTGTGAGGTGTACGGATTGAACGCCGTTCCCTGGTAATGGGAGGAGAGCAGGTACTTCACGTCTTCCACGGTCACTTTGCGGCCCGGAATCAGGCACCAGGGGATGTCGTCGCTTTCCGGGGTAAAGTCTGCGTCGGCACCGTCCCATTTGTATGTGTAAGGCGCAAGATATCGACCCATGAACCAGGCTCTGGGCGTGTTGTAGATATGATCCATATCCGTGCGGGAGCCGAAGACATCTCTGGGGTTGAATGCCGCACTTTTCAGAACATCCTCGTCAAGCCCGTCCGCAGCGGACGCAAATAAATCATACTGATTTAAATCCAGATCGTTTTCTGCAATAAATTCTCTCAGATCAGCAGAACAGAGATGATCCTTCTGCTCTCCGAAAGCGTCGTCCAGATCAAAGGAGTCCATTCCGAACTGGTTCGGTGCGATCACGCACACTTCATCCGGCACTCGTTTTGCCATCCAGTGATGACCGCCGATGGTCTCCAGCCACCATACTTCATTTTCATCGTTAAAAGCGATTCCGTTGGATTCATAGGTGCCATACTGTTCCAGCAGGGAGGCCAGGCGAAGAACGCCCTCTCTGGCAGAGCGGATATAGGGCAGGACAAGAACCACGATATCTTCCTCGCCGATTCCGCCGGGCGTATCCTTTTCTCTGCGGGTTGCCGCCTTTTTGTATTCCACCAGCGGATCCGCGGACAGAACGCGCGGATTGGACGTAATGGTTTCCGTAGCCGTCATGCCGACATTTGCGGCATTGATTCCCGTCGCGGCCCAGATTCCTTCTTTTCGATCGACACTGGGGCACGCGGTGTACCGGAGCGGGTTGTCCGGAAGCTCAATTTCAAGATGTGAGATCACACTTTTGTATTTCTTCGGCTGATCTTTCGGCTCGACGACAATCATCTTCTTCACGTCAAAATGTCCGTCATCCGTACGGGCAATCATGGTGGAACCGTCATTACTGGCCTGTCTGCCGACTAAAATGGTTGTGCAGGGCATGTTGAGAGTCTCCTTTTTGATAATCTTCTTTTTCAGAGTTTTGTTTGATAACAATGAGTTAAGCATAGTCTAAATGCATCCTTAAGTATACCATGAATTTGCAAAATGGGACAGAGAACCGTCCCCTGTCCTACTGCATAAAATTGCAGATTCCGGGAAAGTATGGTAGGGTAGAAGAGAACAGAGTTTCATGTAACATCAGTTTATGTCTCATTTCGGAAGTTAGAAAGGAGTACTAACAGTGAAAATCGGATGTGTCAAAGAAATCAAAAACAATGAGTTTCGTGTGGGCCTGACACCGGACAATGTTCATGCATATGTTGCCGCAGGCCATGAGGTTTATATGGAGAAAGGCGCCGGAGTCGGTTCCGGCTTTTCGGATCAGGAATATGAACAGGCCGGGGCAAAGCTGCTGGAGCAGGCGGCAGATGTGTGGAATGAAGTCGAGATGATGGTCAAGGTCAAGGAGCCGCTCGAGTGCGAATATCCGCTGTTCCATGACGGACTGATCCTCTACACCTATCTGCATCTGGCAGCCGATAAGCCGCAGACAGATGCGCTGCTTACGGGGAAGGTCAAGGCTGTGGCCTATGAAACCATGCTGGAAAAGGATCGTTCTCTGCCATGCCTGGCTCCGATGAGCCAGATCGCAGGACGTCTGTCCATCCAGGAAGGCGCGAAGTATCTGGAGAAGCGGTTCGGAGGTGAGGGCATCCTGCTTGCCGGAGTTCCCGGTACGCCGAAGGCGAATGTCGTTATTCTCGGCGGCGGGACTGTTGGCACCAATGCCTGCAAAATTGCTGTCGGCATGGGCGCGCATGTGACGATTCTCGATGTAAACCTGAAGCGGCTTGAGCAGCTGGACGACATGTTCGGCGCAGCGATCCAGACGCTGGTCTCCACGGATGCAAACATTGAACGTGTGGTGAAGGAGGCGGATCTGGTGATCGGCTCAGTCCTGATTCCCGGTGCGACAACGCCCAAGCTGTTCAAGAAAAAGTATCTGCCCGAGATGAAGAATGGGGCGGTATTTGTGGATGTAGCCATCGACCAGGGCGGCTGCGGCGAGAGCAGCAAAGTGACCACGCACGACGATCCAGTGTACATTGAAGAGGGCATCGTCCATTACTGCGTTGGCAACATGCCGGGCGCTGTGCCGCGGACAAGCACCATCGCGCTGACCAACGCCACACTGCGCTATGGCCTCGAGATCGCAGGAAAAGGCCTGGAGGCTGCCTGCGCCAATCCGGCAATTGCCACCGGCGTGAACTGCTATCAGGGCAAGCTCACCAACCGGAACGTAGCCGAGGCGCACGGATACGAGTTCACCGCGCTTGAGGAACTGATCGGATAAAATGGGACAGGGGACGGTTCTAATGACATTGGTTTTATTGATGATGCCATGATGAACGGTTGAGGTGATCGCAGCAGGATAGACGGGAGGGCTGAGCATGGCATCTGAAAACATCGGAAAGAAGCAGAGCGGTATTCGATGGGACTGGTTCCCAGTGCTGTTTGTGACCGCTTTTTTCTGCTGCTTTCTGTGGGGAAGCGCGGCTCCGGCTATCAAGGTCGCGTATGGGCTGTTTCGGATCGATGCGGCGGATACCGCTTCCCGAATCACGCTGGCTGGCGCACGGTTTATGATCGCGGGCGGGATGGTGATCCTGTTCGGATCGGTGCTTGCACGCAGGTTTCTGCTGCCGAAGAAGGAGTCGGTTCCGAATATCCTGCTTCTGGCGGTGGTCCAGACCATCGGACAGTATTATTTCTTTTTCATGGCGCTGGCCAACATTTCGGGCGTGCGCGGGACGATCATCAATGCGTCCGGCAATTTTCTGGCGATTTTACTCGCGATCGTGCTGTTCCGGCTGGAGAAAATGTCGCTGCGCAAGCTCGTGGGCTGTGTAGTGGGAGCTGCCGGAATTCTGCTGATCCTGGGCGGCGTCGGGGCCATTTTTGACGGAAGCTCCTTCACCATGAAGGGGGAAGGTGCCATGCTGCTGGCGGCACTGTTTTACGCGGGCTCCGGGTGTCTGATCAAAATCTACTCCCGGTCGGAGAATCCGGTGGTGCTCAGCGGTTATCAGTTCCTGATCGGCGGCGCGGTGCTGTACGGGATCGGAATCGCAATGGGAGGGAAGCTTGTGTTTTACGCACCGATGTGTGCGGGAACACTGATCTATCTTGGCTTTGTCTCCGCAGGGGCGTATACTCTGTGGGGGATTTTGATGAAGCATAACCCGGTGAGCCGCGTCTCGATCCTGGGATTTATGAACCCGGTGATCGGCGTGATCATCTCAGCAGTGCTGCTGCATGAGGGGAGCGAGGCATTCTCCTGGAAGGGACTGGCCGCGCTGGCCCTGGTGAGCGCCGGAAT
>CAMOSN010000160.1 GCA_946624935.1 uncultured Lachnospiraceae bacterium
TACGGCACCAAGCAGCAGATGCAGGGTGAAGTGACCATCACCGATGGAAAGATCGCAGACATCGTGATCACGGACGAGTCCGATTCCCAGACAGCCCAGTGGTTCAGCGTAGCCGAGCGGCTCCTGATCCCGCGTATCCTTGAGTCCCAGAGCCTGGCAGTGGATTCCATCACCGGTGCCACCACCTCCTCCGGCGCGATCAAATCCATCGTTGCCCAGGGCATCGAGCAGGCCGGCGGAAATGTGAACGACTGGTATACACCGATCGAAAAATCCACCGAGACCGTTGTCCTTGAGGACTACGATGTCATCGTGGTCGGCCTGGGCGGCTCCGGCATACTCTCCTATGCGGCTGCAGCGGACAACGGCGCAACCGTGTTCGGCATCGAGGCTGCCGGTGAGATCGGCGGCAACTCCATCTCCACCTTCGGGCCGATGGTCGTCAATTCCAAGCGTCAGAGCGAGAAATACAACAACGGAGAAGACAATATCAACGCTGACGACGTGTTCAAGGTATGGATGGACTATGTCGGAACCAATGAGAAAGAAGATATTATCCGTGAGACAGTCTACCGCGATGGCGAGATCATGGACTACTACATGGATAAATTCGGGTTCTCCTTCGACGGCGAATCCTTCCTCGGGCCGGCCGGCTATCTGCCTTCCTTCGTGATCCCGGAATGGGACAAGGAATACGTCGTGTTCACCGCCAGCGAGGACAACACCAAGTGGTATGATCTTGGCCCGGACAAGACCTGGCAGTATCAGAACGCCCTCGATCAGGCAAAAGCCATGAACGAGAAGAACGACTACATGCTGGAGCTGCGCGCAGACGAGCTGCTCTTCGATGAAGAAGGCAAGGTCATCGGCGTACACGCCAATTACTATGACGGCACACAGTATGAGATCTACGGCAAGACCGTCATCCTGGCGACCGGCGGCTTCCTGGGCAACGATGAAATGATGAAAGAGGTATACGGCTCCACCATCCATGCCCATGGCTGCACCGTCAACGACGGTACCGGCATCCAGATGGGTCTGTCCGCAGGCGGAACGACCTACGCACTGGCCACCCTGCCGATGACGCACCTTTCCCAGATCCCGAACATCATCCGCGATGACTCTCTGACCGCTGATGAGAAGTCCATCCTCACCTCCATGGCCCTGGCCACCGATGTGAAGGAGATCGCTGATGACGGCACCGTGCTGGTAGCCGGCGATTCGGAATCCCTCGAGGGCGAGACCAACCTGACCGTTGAGATCGTTTACGCACCGGGCTTCCATTACTACAACGTATACAGCGAGGAAGACATTGCAAACATCAAGGCAAACGGTCTGAGCGAGAACCAGGCAGCAGCCTTCCCGATCGCATTCACCTCCGGCGGAACCACTCCGGCAGCAGGCACCCCGATCGAGACCATCGACCACATCATGGATGTAGCGGTAGAAACGAAGAACGCCTACTACGGAAACGCGGCACAGCTTGCTGAGCAGCTTGGCTGGGATGCCGACGTCGTTGCCGAGTCTCTTGGCGATGCAGAAGGCAACTACTACCTCGTAGAGGTGTGCGGCTACTCCTACGGCACCGTGGGCGGCCTCGACATCGACGCCAACATGAACGTTCTGCGCGAAGACGGAACTCCGATCGAGAATCTGTTCGCAGTAGGCCAGGATTCCCAGGGCGTTGAAAATAAAGAAGGCGAAGCCTACACACCGTGGGGCGGTCAGGCGCAGATGTGGATCTTCATCTCCGGCAAGATCGCAGGCGACCAGGCAGCAGCCGTTGCCCTCGCAGAATAAAATGGGACAGGGGACGGTTCTATGTCCCACTTTGTTGACCAGAGATAACTGGCTTTCATACATTCCTGAAATCATACACTTACAGAAGAGGGGCGGTACCAAAAGCCGTCCCTCTTCTGATTCTGATTCAGTTCGCCCTCAGCCAGAACCGATTTCTCTCAAATTTCAGCAGTCCCTCATCGCGCATCCTGCACAGCTCGTTTGACATTGCACTCCTGTCAACGGACAGATAATCCGCAAGCTGCTGCCGGTTGAACGGAATCGAAATATCTGCTCGATTCTGTCTTTTCGCCTCCTCCGACAAATAGGAGATCAGCTTCTCTCTTGTCGTTCTCCTGGAGATGTGATCCAGCTTCTGCACCAGGCTGCGGTTCTTCTCGGATACAGCATAGAACAGATTCCGGACCACCATACTGTGGAAACGGCATGCCGACGAGCAGGTCGTGATCACTCTCTTCGCATCAAAGAAAAAGACAGCGCTGTCCTCAAGCGCAACGACATCGTTTAAAAGCGCTCCGCTCTCCGGCGCCACATACGCCTCCCCAAAGATCTCTCCGACGCCGATCTCCCCGAGAATGCTGCGGTTCCCCCAGTAATCCTCCTTCTGAATGAGCGCTCTTCCGCAGGCCAGAAGGACGATCTCTTCCAGGCGTTCGCCCTGCCGCAGCACATATTCCCCTTTTTTGTACGTGCGCAGCCTTGCACCGAGACAGGAAAGCATGGAACCGATCTCCTCCTCCCCCACGCCCGAAAACAGCTTTGTATTCTTTAGAACAGGCAGGAATTCTTTCATTGCTTCTCTCATGAATCTCCTCTTTTCGTTGGATATACAACCGATTTGTTCGATAAAGCATACTATAATCGAGTCATAAAAACAAGAAAAATCATGTAAAATCGTGCGGAGATATACATATACAGAAAGGAGACAGAAAAACATGCTGAGAAAAATCATTAAAATAGACGAGGAGAAATGTATTGGATGCGGAGCCTGCGCCGAGGCCTGTCACGAGGGCGCCATTGAGATGGTCGACGGAAAAGCCCGTCTTGCAAGGGAGGACTACTGCGACGGACTCGGCGACTGCCTGCCCTCCTGCCCGGCAGATGCCATTTCCTTTGAGGTAAGGGAAGCGCCGGCCTACGATGAAGCCGCGGTTCTTGCTGCGAAGGAAAAGGAGGCATCGCAAACGCTTGCATGCGGCTGTCCCGGCACACAGGCGAAGATCCTTCGCCGCGAGGACAGTACACCTGTCCCCTTCGCCAAAGTCGAAGATGTCCGACAGCCTGCAGCCGTCATGACAGCTGCGCCAGGTCAGCAGGCAGCAGGCAGCCAGCTGCAGCAGTGGCCGGTCCAGATTAAGCTGGTGCCGACGAAAGCGCCTTACTATGAAAACGCCAATCTTCTGATCGCAGCGGATTGCACCGCCTACGCCTGCGGCAGCTTCCATCAGGACTTTATCCGGGGCCGCATCACACTGATCGGATGTCCCAAGCTCGACAGCGTGGATTATTCCGAAAAGCTGACGTCGATTATCCGGGATAACAATATCAAAAGCGTCACGATCGTCCGCATGGAGGTCCCCTGCTGCGGCGGTCTCGAATATGCCGTGAAGCAGGCTCTTCGCGCAAGCGGCAAATTCATCCCCTGGCAGGTCGTTACGATCTCGACCGACGGGCGGATTCTGGAATAAGGAGGAACACGGTTATGATCATGGAAGGATGTCAGGGAAAGCCGCAGATCAGCATCATGGAGAAAAAATGCCCGCACTGCGGGCATGAAATCGAGATTTTCTCTGTGGACACAGAGGCGGTATGCGAAAACTGCGGGTTTGTGATCTACAACGATACGCTCACATGTGTGCAATGGTGCAAATATGCCCGCCAATGCTTCGGTGACCAGGCCTATGAAAGCCTCATGCTCGCTGCGAAGAAGCGCAAACAGCAGCTGCCGGCCTGATCTCCATTCCTCCGGAAACTCCTGACTTCCAAATTCCCTTACCGATCAAAGTGCGCGGAGACATCTTTCAGGAAATCGATGATCGTCAGATGCTGCGGACATACGCTTTCGCACTGCCCGCAGGCAATGCAGTCTTTCGCTTTGCCTCTCTTCTCAGAAAGAAGATCGTAGTTCGTGAAATTGATCGTCCAGCCCTTCTCCTCAAGATCTTCCCGCATATCCTCATTGTACAGAGAGAAATATTCCGGGATGGCAATGTTCATGGGACATCCTTCCGTGCAGTAATGGCAGGCTGTGCAGGGAACCGTGATCTGACTGTTGATGATATCCGCCACTCGGAAGCAGATGTTGTTCTGGGCATCTGTCAGCGGCCTGAAATCTGCCATATAGCTTAGATTGTCCTTCATCTGAGAGAGCGTACTCATGCCGGAAAGCACCACCATCACATTGGGAAGGGATGCTGCGAAACGGATCGCCCAGCTGGGAACGGACATGGATGGATCTTCGGAAGCGAACAGTTTCCCTGCATTTTCAGGCACCTTCGCCAGGGTTCCGCCTTTTACCGGCTCCATGACAATGACAGGTTTTTCGTGCTTTACGCACACCTCATAGCAGGCGCGGCTCTTTACCCATTCGCTTTCCCAGTCCAGATAGTTGATCTGCAGCTGGACAAATTCCATCTCCGGATGCTCTGTAAGGATCCGGTCCAGAAGCTCCGGCTGGTCATGGAAGGAGAAGCCGGCGTGCTTTACCAGCCCTTCTGCCTTTTTAC
>CAMOSN010000161.1 GCA_946624935.1 uncultured Lachnospiraceae bacterium
GCGGCGTTCGGCATGCAGGCATATCTGATGAATATGCTGGCGGAGCCGGAAATGTGTCACTATGTGGATGATCACATTGTCGCCTTCTATGAGAAGGCGCTGCGTATCTTCCTGGAGGCCACCAAGGGCAAGGTCCAGGCGGTCCTGATCGGCGACGATATGGGAAGCCAGAGAGGCCTGATGATCAGCCCGCAGGCAGTAAAGGAATTTGTCATTCCGGGCGCGAAGCGTCTGATCGACATCATCCACAGCTACGGCGCAAAGGTCATCTATCACTCCTGCGGATCCATTGTGGAAGCGATCCCGCTGCTGATCGAGGCAGGCGTGGACGCGATCCATCCGATCCAGGCGCTGGCAGCCGGCATGCAGCCCGACAACCTGAAGGCCAAATTTGACGGTCAGGTATCCTTCTGCGGCGGCGTTGACACACAGGATCTGCTGCCAAACGGTACTCCCGAGCAGGTGAAGGCGAAGGTGAAGGAACTGCGCGAGATATTCCCGACCGGTCTGATCGTATCCCCGAGCCATGAGGCGATCCAGACCGACGTGCCGCCGGCGAACATCAAGGCACTGTTTGATGAAGCCTGCAAGATCTATTAAGAATCGTTTCGCAGGAAAAGGATTTCAGAAAGGCAAGGACAGGTCTTTCAGGAAGGTCAGGAAAGATACACAGGGCAGGGAAGGTCCCGGAAAGGAGCGACATTATGGTAAAGCGTTTTGGACAGATCATTAAGATCAAACCGGAAGGAAAAGAACAGTATATCAAATATCATGCAAATCCGTTCCCGGGCGTGAATGAGATGATCAAGGCATGTAATCTGAAGAACTATTCGATCTACATCCGTGGTGACTATATGTTCTCCTATTTTGAATACGACGGCGACGACTTCGACGCCGACATGGCGAAGATGGCAGCGGATCCGGCCACCCAGAACTGGTGGGATCACGTCAAGCCGCTGATGCAGCCGCTTGAGGACCGGGCAGAAGGGGAATTCTGGTCGGATATGCAGGAAATCTATCATCTGGATTGAGCCGTCTTTCGGATGGAAGGCAGGAGATAACCACTCCTGCCTTTTTTGAAAACAAAATCCCCGGACAAGGCGCGGCCTCTGCGCGGCCAGGCTGTACGCCCGGTCTGCAGGCATGAAAAGCGGCAGGAGGACAGTGACGGCAGGTATTGTGCAATATACACAATCGGGTGACGCTATAATTGGGTATAATTACAAAGTTGTCCAAAAAAGTGAATATTGTACTACTACACGCGAATTTTTTCCTATGATGTACCGGGGAACAATGGTATAATTTTGTAGTGAATTTGGATTCGGCTTTATGGGGGTTAAGCAGATGAGCAAGCGGATACTTTGCTTCGGAGATTCCAACACTTGGGGAGCGATCCCGGGAGACAGCGAGCGCCAGCCGCAGGAAATTCGGTGGACCGGGGTGCTCGCCCGGGAGCTGGGCGCGGATTATCAGGTGATCGAGGAAGGCTACAACGGCAGGACGACCGTGTTTGACGATCCGGTGGAGGGACGTCTTTCCGGCATCAAATATTTCGGGCCCTGCCTGGACACGCAGTCTCCGCTGGATCTGGTCATCCTGATGCTTGGCACAAATGATCTGAAAATGCGTTTCGGCGTGTCTGCGGGGACGATCGCCCACGGTCTAAACCAGTACCTGAATGTGCTGGCGATCACGCCGATGGCCGGAGGCAAAAAGCCGCAGGTCCTGATCGTCTCACCAATTGAAATCAGTCCGAAATACAAGGATCACCCCCTGTTTCATGATATGTTCGGAGAGTATGCCGTCGAGCGCTCACAGGCACTTGCCGCAGAATATCAGGCATTCGCCGAGGGCGCAGGACTGTCGTTTATGGATGCCGCCAAGTATGCACAGGCGGGGGACGCGGACGGAATCCACATGACCGTCGAATCCCACAAACGGCTGGGAGAGGCGATGGCACAGAAGGTAAGAGAGCTCCTTGGCTGAAAGAGTGCGGAACGCGAATGCAGGCAGGAGCAGTGTTCTAAACAAAAAATGAGAAGAATGTTTCATTTTCCCCGGAAATGGGGAATTGCAGCCGTGGCTGCAGGGATGCTTCTGACGGTCACTGCCGGGGCGGGGCTGCAGGAAGCAGAGGGTGCACAGGACATTGCCGTGACGATCAACGGAACGGACTATACGCTGGCACAGTTCAACTACTATTTCCAGTCCTGGTATGATTCGTTTTCCACGGAAAATGCGGCCCTGCTTCCTTATATGTTTGATCAGTCAAAATCGCTGAAGGAGCAGGAATATGAGGACGGGCGGTCCTGGTTCGACTATTTTGTCGATGAGTCCTGTGAATCCATGCAGCAGATCGTCACCCTGGCAGAGGAAGCGAAAAAAGCGGATTTTGTCCTGTCAAAGCAGGCACATGCGCAGGTGGACGAGGTGCTGAATACCGTTACGGATTTTGCCGGCACGCTCGGGATGGAGGCGGATGATTATCTTGCCTACTTCTACGGGGAAGGCATGGACCTTGAGGAATTTACCGCCTGCCTGAGCGATGCGCGCCTGGCGGACGGCTACGCACAGCAGGTGCGGGAGTCCTTTGCACCGGATGCGGAGCAGCTCGAGGCATATTATACGGAGCATACCCGGGATTTTACCACGGTCAGCTATGAACGCTATTTTGCCAGAGCCAGTGCAATGGGGACGCAGGCGACGCCGGAGCAGCTGGAAAAGGCAAAAGCCGTGGCGGATCAGGTGTATGAGAAGGTGAAAGGCGGCATCTCCCTTCAGGAGGCCACACAGCAGCTTTCGAAGGAAACGGGAACCTACCACGCCTTCGACGACGCACAGTATCTTGACGGAAGCGTGTACGGGGACTGGCTGTTTGACCCGGAGCGCAAAGCGGGGGATCTTTTCCTGACGCAGGAGGTCAACGGCTGGTACGTGATGGTGTTCCACTCCAGGGAGCTTGCGGATTATGCCAGTATCAGCGTGATGGACGCGGTATTCCCGGTGGATGAGGCGGACGGCTCGATGGACGAGCAGCTGGAGGCATCGTGTCTGAAGGCGGAAGCGTTTCTGGAGGAATGGAAAAAGGCGGGAGCCGGGGAGGCGGCATTTGAGGCAATGGCCAGGCTGCAGTCCCGGGAAAGCGGCGCTGCATTTGACTATCCTTCCCTGACGAAGGATGTGTTCTCCGCCGGCCTGAACAAATGGGCATTTGCCCGGGAGCGAAAGATCGGAGAGGCAGCGGTCCTTTACGATCCGGAAGGGTTTCACGTCCTGTACTATGCCGGGGAATCGGTTCCGGCGTGGCAGGTGAAGGCAGCGGACGCGTTAAAGGAAGAAGCCTTTGGCAGCTGGTTTGACGAGCTGATGAAGGGGTCGGAGCTGACTCGCCATGAGGATGTGCTTGCGCACGCCGGAGGATACGAAAACTGAGGCGGCCGGGTGAAGTCTGAGCCTGTCGGGTGAAAACTGAGGCGGCCAGGTGAAAACTGAGGCGGCCGGGCGAAAGCCGGGGCAGCCAGGTGAAGGCTGAGGCAGGCGGGTCCGGGAACGGAACATGAAGGAATTACAGCCGGCTTGTCCGGATGTGTTTCGAAATAAAAAGGAATGCACTTGCGGAAAGAATGGGTGCAGGCAGGAGGTAACAATATGGCAGAAACTGCGCTGGCATTGGATATGCGGCAGGTTAGCAAGCAGTTTCCCGGAACGCTGGCGGTGGACCGGGTGGATTTTCAGGTAAAGAAGGGCGAGATCCATGCCCTGATGGGCGAGAACGGCGCCGGAAAATCCACACTGATGAAGGTCCTGGCCGGTCTGTTCAATGATTACACCGGGGAAATCTACATCAACGGGGAAAAGAGAGAGCTTCGGACCCCGATCATGGCTAAGGAAGCCGGGATCGGGATGGTATATCAGGAGCTGTCTCTGGCAAGGAAGATCTCGATCTATGAGAATCTTCTGGTCGGCAGGCTTCCGAAAAAGAACGCTCTATTCATCGACCGGAAAAAAGCGATCCAGATGGCAAAGGAATCCCTTGAGCGGGTAGGACTTGGCGGCCTGGATCCGACGATCAGCGTATCTGAGATCAGCCAGTGCGACGCACAGCTGGTGGAGATCGCAAAGGTGCTGGATTCGCATCCGTCCATTCTGGTCATGGATGAGCCGACCTCATCCCTTTCCTCCGAGGAGGTCGAGCGGATGTTCTCGATCATCCGCAAGCTGAAGGAAGAGGGCATGGCGATCGTTTATATCTCCCATCACATGCAGGAGATCTTTGAGATCGCCGACCGGGTCACGGTCATGCGCGACGGCAGGCGGGTCGGCAACGGCCTTGTGAGCGAGACCAACGAGGAAGAGCTGGTTCAGCAGATGGTCGGCGAGCCGGTCAAGAAATTCTACGGCGAATCCGCCAGCACCGTCACCGATGAGGTGGTCCTGAAGGTGGAGGATTTTACCCGCTGGGGCTTCTTCCATCATGTAAACTTCGAACTGCACAAGGGCGAGGTCCTCGCGATCGA
>CAMOSN010000162.1 GCA_946624935.1 uncultured Lachnospiraceae bacterium
CCCGCTCCGAACTGAAACGTATCAACGAGGCAATGCTGGACGAGTACTACGATAAAAAGTGATCCGGCAGGCAGGATACAGGACAGGAGCCTGCAGGTCCTTTCCGGAACATACCTGCAGGTTTCTGAAATAATAGAAGGGGGGAATGACTCTTGGCGGGAACACAGGTGAATCCGACCCGGATGGAGCTGACCAGGCTGAAACGCAAGCTGGTCACCGCCGTGAAGGGTCACAGACTCTTAAAGGATAAGCGCGATGAGCTGATGCGTGAATTCCTTGATCTCGTCCGTGAGAACATGGAGCTGAGGCTGAAGGTCGAGGAAGGCATCAGGCGTGCCAACAGCAACTTCGTGCTGGCTAAGGCCGGCATGTCCGAGGAGACGCTGCGCACCGCACTGATGGCGCCCAAGCAGGAGATCAACCTGAACGTAGATAAAAAGAACGTGATGAGCGTCGACATCCCGGTGTTCGATTACAAGACCCGCACCGCGGATGAGAACGACATCTACTCCTACGGCTTTGCCTTCACCTCCGGGGATCTGGACGGCGCAGTGCTTTCACTGGCCGACATTCTTCCGGACATGATGAAGCTGGCCGAGACCGAGAAGGCCTGCCAGCTGATGGCAGCCGAGATCGAGAAAACGCGCCGGCGTGTAAACGCCCTCGAGCACGTGATCATCCCGGAGACCCGGCAGGGCATCCGCTACATCACCATGAAGCTCGATGAGAACGAGCGAAGCACCCAGGTCCGCCTGATGAAGGTCAAGGACATGGTGCTCAAGCAGGCGCACAATTATTGATTTAAGGACGGCTCTGCGTCAAACAGGGGACGGTTCTGTGTTTGATATTTCCATGTCAGACACAGAACCGTCCCCTGTTTGGCTGAATCACTGAACAATCAGTTGTTTTTACTCCGTGATTCTGATAGAATCCAATCATCTGACAGAAGTCAAATTCCGGAAGGAGTATCTTTCGAAAACGCGGAGAGAGGAAACAGAAAATGGGAAAAACGAGAAAGAGAAGCTTCATCACGATGCTGGTGCTGCTGGGAATTATGCTGGCGGGCTGCCTGCTGATCTTCCACAATTACATGTTCGGAAATGATGTAATGGTGTACGGCGGCGTCGGATCGGACACGAAGCAGCAGTACATCATGTGGTACAACGGGATCGTAAACCGTCTGCGCGCCGGGGATCTGGCGGCCTGGGATTTCCATAACGGGATGGGCATCAGTCAGCTGGAGAACAATCTGACGGCGCCGTTCAATCTTTTGATTTATCTGCTGGGGACGCTTCTCGGGCCGGAGCATATCGCCGGTGCGATGGTGTACGTGCAGATCCTCAAGGTTCTGCTGTGCGGACTGTTCGCCTATCTGTTCCTGTCGGAGTACGGGCTGCGGGAGGACGCGAAGCTGATCGCCTCCTTCCTGTACGCGTTCAATGGCTATCTGATGGTGTGGGGCCAGCATTACATGATGGGCTCCGTGCTGGTGTTCCTGCCGCTGCTTCTGTGGGCGATCGAGCGGACGATCCTCTCGGCCCGGGGCGTATTCCCGGATCCCTACGATATTGATGAGGAGAAGGAGAAGAGCAGCCGCGGCAAGTATATCTGCCCGGCGGCGTTCGCAGTGGCGCTGGTGAGCGCGGTGATCATTCTGTCCGGCTATTACCAGGGCTATATGGTAATGCTCGGCTTCGGTATTTATGTGACGATCCGTGTGCTCCTTTATGAGAATACACGCATGGCGGACCGGCTGAAGCTGTTCGGGACGATCGCGCTGTTCATGGTGCTCGGCGTTGCGATGGGCTGTGTGGGACTGCTGCCCCAGGTGAAGGCGCTCTCCGCAAGCTCGCGTCTGTCCTCCAATGCTTCGATTTTCTCGAAGATCATCGCCAATTTCAGCTTCTGGGAGCGGGAATATTACCGGACCATCGTGTACCGGTTCTTCGGAAACAATCTGCAGGGAACGGGAAATGCATTCCTGGGGTACGGCAATTATTATGAAGCCGCCAATCTTTGCTTTTCCGCGCTGTTTGTACTTCTGTTCCTGCAGTATCTTGCACTGATCCCGCGCCAGCAAAGGAACGGCCGTCAGAAGCTTGCACAGCTTCTGGGTGTGCTGGTGGGACTGTTTATTCTCTGCGTGCAGCTGGGCAGTCTGATCTTCAACGGGTTTGCCTATGCATTCTCCAGACAGACCTTCCTGTTCATGCCGTTCTTCGCCATGATCACAGCCTGGTCGCTCCATGAGATCCTGCAGAAGAGGAAGATCAGCTGGACGGCACTGATCGTCGGCTGTGTGATGTGCGTGGCTGTGTATGGGAAGGCCTATGTCAATTATGCAGAGGGGGATTATGAAACCAATGCGCTGATTTTGCTGCTCTGCTCGCTGGCGATGGTGTGGGCACTTTTCCAGATCGGGCGGAAAAAGCTGGATCAGCCGATGCTGGTGCGGGTGCTGAGCGTCGCGGTTTTTATCAGTGTGGTGACGGACACCTCCCTGGGTTACCGCAACCGTGATACGGTGAAAAAGACCGACAACAATTATTTCGCCGAGACCTATCATGGGGACACTACCAAGGCGCTGGAATGGATCCATGAAAACGATGACGGTTTTTACCGGATCGAGAAGGATTACAGCAACGCCGGTTATTATATGGAATCGCTGGCGCAGAATTACCGCGGCATCAGCACCTATAATTCCACGCTCAATGCCAACGTATTCCGTTTCATCTCGACCTTCTGGCCGCAGCTTCTGACCGGATACGATCTGAATCACTTCACGTACCGCAATACCGTGCACGATACGGTGATGGCGGAATTGACCGGCGTGCGGTACCTGCTCACGAAGTCCGACGATCTGTCGCTTCCGGGCTATGAGCTGGTGCATCAGGAAGGAAATGTGTATGTGTACCGCAACAGCAATGCGGAGAACATTGCCTCCTTCTATGAGCACACCATGAGCGAGGCAGAGTATCGCAAGCTGGATGGCACGATCGATGTGTGGGATTTCCTGCCTGAAGTCGTGGTGCTCGATCAGGACAGTCCCGATACGGATCTGACGGCCATCGAGGAGGAAGCCTATCTGGAGACCGCTGTAAAAGGGATCCTGGATACCGCGAAGCTTGGCCTGAAGAATTATCACATGCTGGACGACGGTGCAAGTGTGGACGGCGCCGGAACGATCACGCTTCCGCTCTCTCCGGATGGCATGGCACAGTATCAGCATATGACGGCTGAGTTCGATCTGACGACCGATGGTGCAACCACGATCTACATCTACACCAATGACGACCGCGAATATGAATACTTCAATAGTGGAAAAGTTCATTATCGTCTGGATGTGCCCATGGACACCGAGGCGATCCGCATCGAGGTGGCCGGGGGCGGCAATGCGATGACGGTGAGCGGACTGAATTTCTACGGAAGCACCTCGCAGCGCGCTTTCTCCGATGCCGCACAGATTACGATCAGTGAGCCGAAGCGGGACAGCAGGGTGACCGGCCATGTGAGCGCTTCGAAGGCGGGAATCGTCATGCTGGCCATTCCCTGGCAGGAGGGCTGGAGCGCTTATGTGGATGGCGAGAAGCAGCCGCTGATGCGCGCTGACTTCGGTCTGATCGCAGTACGCATGCCGCAGGGTGAGCATGAGCTGACGCTGCAGTTTAAGGCACCGCTTCTGAAGGCATCCGTGGTTATTTCACTGGCAGCATGCGCTGTGTGGATATTCGGACTGATCGCATGTTTGATTCTTACATTCGTATACAGACGAAGGAAGAAGAAAGCGGCGGCACAGGGCAGCACAGCCGGGGAGACACAGCCGGGTGAAGCACCGACGGACGGAATGTCCGGAGCAGAAGGCGGGACACCGGCGGAAGGAATGCCCGGAGCAGAAGGCGCAGCACCGACAGGTGGAATGCCTGGCGAAGAAGCCGGAGCACCGGCAGGTGGAATGCCCGGAGCAGAAGGCGCAGTACCAGCAGACGGAATGCCTGGTGAAGAGGCCGGACCACTGGCAGACGGAATGCCCGGAGCAGAAGATGCAGCACCGGCAGGTGGAATGCCTGGCGAAGAAGCCGAAATCCCGTCCGGGGTAACCGCGGACGGCGGACAGGCGGATGAAACGTCAGACTGGGAAGGCACGAAGAGCGCAGATGAGACACCGGCCTGGGAATCCACAGAGCCAGCGGGTGAGTCGTCAGAGTGGGAAACCGGGGAGAGTGCGGATGAGTCATCAGCCTGGGAAACCGCAGAGCCAGTGAATGAGATGACAGATCCGGAAGCCGGAGCGCCGGCAGAAGCGAATGAGCCGGATGCCGGAGAGGATGTTTTCCGCATACACGAGCCGGATGCCGGAGAGGATGTCTTCCGGACGCACGAGCCGGATGCCGGAGAGGATGTGTTCAAAACCCATGAACGTCCAGCCGGGGAGGACATTTTTGGTACCCATGCGCAGGATTCCGGGGAAGAGCCGATGC
>CAMOSN010000163.1 GCA_946624935.1 uncultured Lachnospiraceae bacterium
GAAGGGCTGTCGAACAAGAAGCCCCCACTTCTGCAAGTGGTGGGAGTATGTCACAATCAGGTTTAGCGATATTCGCAGATATGCTATAATTAAAAACCAGCAGAAGTGCAATGCAGTAGAAGGACAAATACAGAAATGGGAGGAGAACAGGCATGAAAAGGATTTGGAAGTATTTGAGAGCGGTACTATTGGTTGCAGCAGTCTGTATGATGACGCAGATGGTGTGGGCTTCTGATCTGAGCATTCAGGAATATGCGTACGGAGATCCCTATATCGCTGTGAATTATTATGGAGTCGGGCAAAAGCCGCAGATTTTTGCCTATGCGGGAACGCAGGGGCTGCCCGGCAGGAATACAAAGGTATATAAGGCATCCTATAACCGCTCGGCTGATGAATATCGGATCAAGGTTCCTGTACAGTGGAAGGTGGGACAGAAATTTACGGTTCGCTGTGTTTCATGGAATTCCGTGTACGAGTCCTACAATATTGATGTGGAAAAGGCAAAGGTAAGAAAACCTGAAGATTTGAGCTATTATTACTGGTATATTACCGAAAACGCGACAAAGGTTAAGGTGCGGGTGGAAAATGTTCATAAAGGGGACCGGATCAAGATTAAAATCGGCGGCAAAACATACACGAAGAAGATTCCGAAGGCAGCCAGAAAGAAGACCTATACGGTAAAGATCAAAAAGGCTCCTGCAGGCACGAAAATGACGGTGTGGGTTGCTAATAAATACAATCAGGCCCTGGTGGAAAAGGACAGTACGGTCATATTCAAATATAAGGCGTTGCAGGTGGGGATGAGCATGTCTGAAGTGAAGCTTACTCTCGGATGGAGAACACCATCGAAGATCAATTATTATACCTACAACGAACAGTGGTGCTATGACAATGATGATGACGGAAGAATCGATTCCTACCTGTATTTTGATAACGATGGACGGCTTAAGAACTGGCAGATCTTCGGTTAAGATGAGACGGTTTGTGCCGCGGCAGGCACCATTTGTGCCAAAGACGGCACAGGCTTTGAAATTATGATAGGATACGGATAGTCATGGCGGTATCCGGGTTTCCGGCGGTTCGTGCCGGAGGGCCGGATGCCGCTTTTGTGTATGGAGCCCAGGGGACAGGTCCGCTGGCTCCGGGGTTTCCTGACAGTTGAGGAGGCCGATTACGGGAGCCAGTGGGTCTGCCCCCCATGGCGCTCGAGAAGGATGGTTACGGGAGCCACGGGACCTGTCCCCATGGCTCTCCCCATGGCTCAACGGGAGTGAATGATATGCGGAAGGAGGGAATTGATGAAGCATAAAGACATCATCGAGAAGCTGACCCTGGAAGAAAAGGCGGCTCTCCTTGGCGGAAAGGGAGAGTGGGATTCGCGGGATATTCCGCGTGTGAACATCCCTTCCATGATCATGTCGGACGGCCCGCACGGTGTGCGCAGGCAGGCCGGTGCCGGTGATCATCTGGGACTGAATGCATCCCTGCCGGCGACCTGTTTCCCGACAGCGGCGACGATGGCGAACAGCTGGGATCCGTCGCTCGGAGAGGAAGTCGGCAAGGCACTGGGTGAGGAGGCGAAGGCCCTGGGCGTGAATATTCTGCTCGGACCGGGCATGAACATCAAGCGCAGCCCGCTGTGCGGCAGAAACTTTGAGTATTTTTCGGAGGATCCGTATCTGTCCGGAAAGATGGCGGCTTCCTATGTGCGCGGCATCCAGGGGCAGGGCGTGTATTCCTGCATCAAGCATTTTGCAGTGAACTCCCAGGAGGAGCGCCGCATGGCGATGAATGCCGTGGTGGACGAGCGTACTCTGCGGGAGATCTATCTGACCGGATTTGAGATCGCGATCGAGGATTCGAAGCCCGGTGCGATCATGACGTCCTACAACCAGGTGAACGGAGAGTATGCCAACGAGAGCATGCATCTGCTGAAGCAGATCCTGCGCGGCGAGTGGGGCTACGACGGCTTCGTGGTGTCCGACTGGGGCGGCGCGAATGATCATGTGACGGCAGTACAGGCCGGCTCCGATCTGGAAATGCCCGCACCCGGACTTGGCTCTGCCAGAGAGCTGGTCGAAGCGGTGAAGAGCGGAAAGCTTGCGGAAGCGGATATTGATGCACGCGTGGACGAGCTGCTGGATGCTGTGTTTACCACCGTAAATGCGGCAAAGGACGCGCCGAAGGAATTTGATGTGGAGGGACACCACGCGCTGGCCCGCAAGGCGGCCGCCAACTGCATGGTGCTGCTGAAGAACGACGGTGGGATCCTTCCGCTGAAGAAGGGTACGAGCGTAGCCGTGATCGGCGACTTCGCCTTTGAACCGCGTTACCAGGGCGCCGGATCCTCCATGGTGAACACCACGAAGCTTGAAACGCTGGAGAAGCTGATCGGCGAAGAGAAGGGCCTGAAGGTCACAAAGTGCTGCCGCGGCTACAAGCGCAGCGGCGAGAAGGATGACGCGCTTTTGCAGGAAGCAAAGGCGGCGGCGAAGGAAGCGGACGTTGTGCTGTACAGCTTCGGTCTGGACGAGATGAGTGAATCCGAAGGACTCGACCGGGGCCACATGCGCATTCCGCAGGTGCAGATCACACTGCTCCAGGAGCTTGCAAAGGTCAACCCGAATGTGGTCGGTATCATCAGCGCCGGCTCCTCCATCGAGATGGGCTGGGACAGCAGTCTGAAGGCTGCACTGCACTGCTACCTGACCGGCCAGGCCGGAGCAGGCGCCGTGCTGGACGTGGTGACCGGAAGGGTGAACCCGGGCGGCAAGCTTGCCGAGACCTATCCCGAAAAATACGAGGATACCCCGTCGGCACCCTACTATCCCGCAAAGCAGCGTAATTCCGATTACCGTGAGGCGATCTATGTCGGCTACCGCTATTTCGACACCGCAGGGAAGAAGGTCCATTATCCGTTCGGCTATGGACTGTCCTATACGACCTTCGCTTATTCGGATCTGAAGGTAACCGATCAGGGCGCGACCTTTACCATTACCAACACCGGAAAATGTGACGGCGCCGAGATCGCTCAGCTGTACGTAGGACTTCCGAAGTCCGGCATTTTCCGCGCTGCAAAGGAACTCAAGGGCTTTGCCAAGGTGTTCCTGAAGGCCGGCGAATCCAAAACGGTCACCATCCCCTTCGATTCGAAAACCTTCCGCTTCTGGAATGTGAAAAAGAACGGCTGGGATGTGGAAGATGGAGAGTATGCTATTTGCGTAGGCGCTTCCAGCGCAGATATCCGCCTGAACGCAGCCATAAAGGTTGCGGGGACGGCACTGAACGGTGCTGCGGCTCCTTACGATCCGGCGAAGATCGACTGCTATCTCCGGACAGATATCAAAGCCGTGCCGGATGAAGCCTTTGCGCAGCTGCTCGGGTACCCGGTGCCGGATGGCCGGTGGGGCAATGTTCTGACCGAGAACGACGCCATCTGTCAGCTGGGCAACGCAAAGAGCGGCCTGGCAAGGCTGGTCTTCCGCGTCCTTGAGAATAAAAAGAAAAAAGCGGATGCTTCCGGGAAACCGGATCTGAATATATTGTTCATCTACAACATGCCCTTCCGTGCGATCGCCAAGATGACCGGCGGCATGGTGGACGGCAAGATGGTAGACGGCATCGTGAAGCTGGTGAACGGTCACTTCTTCGGCGGCGTCGGAAGCATCATCAGCGGCTACTTTGGAAACAAAAAAGCCAATAAAAAATACGAAAGCATGCTTTCGGGAAAGGAGTAACACAGGATGAAAAGCTGGATCGAAAAGCATCCGGATCTGTGGGAATTCATTAAGTTCAACATCCTTTCCAATGTGTCGACCATCGCAAGATTTGTCATGACCTGGATCGGAACCGCCGTATTTATCAACGCCCTGAAGATCCTCTCCCCGTTCAAGTTCCTGATCTTCGACTACACGTCGGAGGGATCCCACGGACTTGGCGGATTTCTGACCTTCCTGATCGCGGAAGTGATCGCACAGATCGTCAACTTCTTCGTGCAGAAGACCTGGGTGTTCAAATCCAATGCAGACTTTTCCAAGTCCGCACCTAAGTACGCAGTCCTCGCAGTGATCATCGTCGTCGTGAACCTGATCCTGCCCGGCCACGTCACCAACTTCTGCATCAATAGCCTCGGCATGGGCTCCGGAGTAGCATCCACCATCGCGACCGTAGTCAATACGCTTCTCGCAGTAGTCGTCAGCTACCCGCTGTTAAAATTCTGGATAATGCCCAAGCAATGAGCCAGGCCCCGGAAGAATGAAACCAGACCGACCAGGCTCGCCTGGGGAGGGCTGGGATCATTCTTCCAGGTGTGTGGCGAATGCCACACACCGAGCGAGCTCGCTCGCGAGGGGCCGTCCCGCGGGGAATGAAACCAGACCGACCAGGCATGCCTGGGGAGGACTGGTAATGGACGTCCGTATGTGGCGAATGCCACACAC
>CAMOSN010000164.1 GCA_946624935.1 uncultured Lachnospiraceae bacterium
TCCTTCACGACCGCCTTCACGCTCAGGTCGTCCTCACGCAACAGCACGACATTTGCCCGCATTCCCGGAAGCAGCTTTCCGTACCGGTCATCGATTCCCAGCGCCTTTGCCGGATTGGCGCTCGCGCACCGCACCGCGCTCTCCAGAGGAATCCCCATCTCTCTGACTGCGATCCGCATACACTCCATCAGGTTTGTCACCGATCCCGCCAGATTTCCGCCTTCTGCCAGCACCGCTCTCGTACCATGAACAATAACCTCCTGACCTCCCAGCAGAATCCGTCCGTCCCCCAGCCCGGTGGCTCTCAGCGAATCGCTGATCAGGATCATCCGCGCATCTCCCAGCATGGAAAAGGCTGCACGCACCGCGGCAGGATGCACATGATTCCCGTCGCAGATCAGCTCCGCCATCACATGCGGGCTGTCTGCCGCCGCGCCCACAACACCCGGAGCACGGTGAGTCATCTCCGGCATCGCATTGAACAGATGCACCGCATGATCCGCCCCCGCTGCAAACGCCGCCATCGCCGTGTCATAATCTGCGTTCGTGTGTGCCAGCGACACCTTCACCAGTCCCTTAACCTCACGGATATACGCCGCATAATCCGGGTTCTCCTCCGGTGCCAGTCCGATGATCTTCACCAGTCCCTCCGAGGCTTCCACAAACTCCCGGCAGATCCTCGCGCTGCAGGGAAGAATGTACTTCTCATTCTGCGCACCCTTCTTCACATGACTGATAAACGGACCCTCCATATTGATCCCGACCAGATCCGCCCGCTCCGGTGATCGTCCCTGTTTTGCATACGCTGCCGCACACGCAAGAATCGCCTTCAGCTCCTCCACCGGCAATGTCAGTGTAGCCGGCGCAATAGCCGTGATCCCTTCCTTCGCCTCATATTCCGCCAGCGTCCGGATCGCCTCCATCGTCCCATCACAGAAATCATCACCCATGCACCCATGAAAATGCAGATCGATCAGTCCCGGGATCACATAACAGCCTGTGGCATCCAAAATGGGACAGGGGACGGTTCTCTGTCCCATTTCCGGGACAGTGAGCCTTCCCCTGTCCCTATCCTCCGCTTCATAAAATACCTTATGGATCTCTCCGTCCAGAATCTCAAGTTCCCCATCACAGAACTGAAAATCCCCTGTAAAGAGCTTTCCGCCAGTGATTCTCATGCAGCCCTCCCCGTTCATTTATAAATTGATACATCCACCAATCCTGGCTATTGAAATCGCCCTGCCCATTATGGGACACTCAAGCCGTCCCCCTGTCCCATTCTCTAAAACAGTATAGCACATCGCTGACGGTTCAACCAAACGTGTGTTATTCTTTCTTTAAAAGTATTTTCCGGCAATCGCAGGTATTGACATTTAACCAAAGTAAGAGTACACTAACTTTGGTTATGGCTTTGGTGAGGAATAAACATGGATAATCAGAGGCGCTCGCGGGAAATTCTTGATTTGCAAATACGTTACGGCGGCACATTGAACCGTATTACCACAAGGTCTTTGATTCGTGGGGAGGACAGTCTGCTTCTATGGCTTGATGGTCAGGAGGGAGAGGTGTTTCCGAAGGATATCATGCGTCATTTTTGTCTGAGCTCCGGCCGTGTTGCGAACATTCTGAAGTCCGCACAGAAAAAGAACCTGATCCGTCGTCATCAGAGCGGTGAAGATCTCCGGAAAAACTGTATTATGATCACAACAGAGGGGAAGGCGTATGCGCATTCCTGCCGCAGCCGGGTCCTGCAGGCCCAGGAGGAGATGCTTGCATGTCTTACGCCAAAGGATGCGGATGCCCTTGTCAATGCCTTCCGGGAGCTTCTTCTGCATTATTCTGCGGATGAATCGTCTTCGTCTGGTTTTTGATGTGATATTAGAACACTATCAAACATAAGGCTGTTAAGTCAGCCTTTTTTCACAGTAATATTGCTTCTACCAAAAGAATTTTGCAGGAGCAGATTTTTCCAGAAAGGATATTTATGACTTTACAGGATATTTCCATCGGCCAGAGTGCTGTGATCACCTCCGTAGGTGGAGACGGCGCAC
The DNA here is from genome assembly GCA_946624935.1 of uncultured Lachnospiraceae bacterium. Classification (GTDB taxonomy): domain Bacteria; phylum Bacillota; class Clostridia; order Lachnospirales; family Lachnospiraceae; genus Merdiplasma. Next base: position 2,052 of record CAMOSN010000164.1, read on the forward strand.
TGCGTCAGCACTTCCTGGACATGGGTGTAATCCCCGGTACCCAGGTCACTCTTCTGAAATACGCACCGCTGGGCGATCCCATTGAGATCCTCCTGCACGGCTATTCTCTGAGCCTGCGGCTGGCTGATGCGGCGAAAATCGAGGTGGCGTCAGCATCGGCATCAAAGCCTTCACACGTACCAGAAGGCGAAGCGGGTGGAAAAACGCCGATCCACTCCGCCCACCCCGGTCTTGGCGAGACCGGACGCTTTCACCCGAAGGGGAGCGGAAATCCTCTGCCAAAGGGCACACAGCTTACCTTCGCCCTGGTCGGCAACCAGAACAGCGGAAAGACAACCCTGTTCAATCGTCTCACCGGTTCCAACCAGCATGTCGGCAATTTCCCCGGCGTGACGGTCGATCGCAAGGACGGTGTGATCAAGGGACATCCGGATACGCTGATCACCGACCTGCCCGGCATTTATTCCATGTCCCCCTACAGCAGTGAGGAGATCGTATCACGCAATTTTGTCGTACAGAATAAACCCCGCGCGATCATCAACATCGTGGATGCCACGAACATTCACCGCAACCTTTACCTGACCATGCAGCTTCTTGAGATGGATGTGCCCATGGTGGTAGCCCTGAATATGATGGACGAGGTGACGACCAACGGCGGCTCCATTGACATCAACAAAATGGAAGAGCTGCTCGGCGTACCGGTCATCCCCATCTCGGCCGCGAAAAACGAGGGTGTGGACGAGCTCGTGAACCACGCGATCCACATCGCCGAATACCAGGAAAAGCCCGTGCGGCAGGATTTCTGCAGCGAAGAGGATCACGGCGGAGCGGTCCACCGCGCCCTGCACGGAATTTCCCACCTGATCGAGGATCACGCAATGGTAGCCGGCCTGCCCCGCCGCTTTGCCGTAAGCAAGGTCATTGAGGGCGATGAGCTGGTCATCTCCCAATTGAATCTGGATCAGAATGAAAAAGAAATGATCGAGCACATTGTCCTTCAGATGGAAGCAGAGCGCGCACTCGACCGAAGCGCCGCCATCGCGGATATGCGCTATGCCTTTATTCAGAAGGTATGCGATCAGACCGTTTTCACACCCGTTCACACAAAGGAGCGCGACCGCAGTGAGCGGATCGACCGGATTCTCACCGGAAAGTATACCGCCCTTCCGATTTTTATCGGCATCATGGGACTTGTATTCTGGCTCACCTTCAACGTGATCGGAGCCTGGCTGCAGGGCATTCTGGAGACCGGCGTCGATGCACTGACAAAGCTCGTAGAATCCGCCCTGATCGCAGGAGGGGTAAACCATGTGATCCAGGGCCTGATCATCGACGGCATCTTTGCCGGAGTGGGCAGCGTACTGAGCTTTCTACCGATCATCATCACCCTGTTCTTCTTCCTGTCCATTCTCGAGGACAGCGGTTATATCGCCCGCGTTGCCTTCTTTATGGACAAGATTCTGCGAAGAATCGGACTCTCCGGACGAAGCATCGTACCACTGCTGATCGGCTTTGGCTGCACTGTCCCGGCCGTGATGGCCACACGGACCCTGCCCAGTGAGCGTGACCGGAAAATGACCATCCTGCTCACACCCTTTATGAGCTGTACCGCAAAGCTCCCGATCTACGCATTTTTCGTAGATGCATTCTTCCCGAAGCGGGGCGCGCTGATCATGGTCGGCCTGTACATTTTCGGGATTCTCACCGGCATACTGGCAGCATTCCTTTACCGGGGAACCATGTTTAAGGGTGAGGCTATTCCCTTCGTGATGGAACTGCCCAATTACCGCCTGCCCGGCGCCAAAAACGTCCTGCAGCTGTTATGGGACAAAGCGAAGGACTTTCTGCAGAGAGCCTTCTCCGTGATCCTCATCGCCACGATCGTCGTATGGCTGCTCAAAAGCTTCGACCTCCATTTCAATCTGGTCGATGAACGCGACAGCATCCTGGCCATGATCTCCGGCGTGATCGCACCGATCATGCGCCCTCTGGGACTGGGAGACTGGCGCATCTGTACCTCGCTCATCTGCGGTTTCATGGCAAAGGAAAGCGTTGTATCCGTAATGAAGGTCCTGTTCGGAGCAGGCGTGGGAACAGCTCTTACCTCTGTGGCGGCGGCATCACTCCTCGTATTCTCACTGCTCTATACACCCTGCGTGGCCGCAATCGCATCCATCCGCAGAGAGCTCGGATCAAAATGGGCCGTCGGAGTTGTAGTGTGGCAGTGCGTCGTTGCCTGGCTCATGGCACTTCTGATCCGACTTGTCGGACTTACTTTCTTCTGAAAAAGCCATAATGATATCCTCTCATATTAAG
>CAMOSN010000165.1 GCA_946624935.1 uncultured Lachnospiraceae bacterium
GCGAATCCTTCTGGACCGAATCCCAGCTGGTGGACGGCAAGTGTCCCGACTGCGGACGTCCGGTGAAGAAGGCCTCGGAGGAAGCCTACTTCTTTAAGATGAGTAAATATGCCGATCGCCTGATCGAGCATATCAACACACATCCGGAGTTTATCCAGCCGGTGTCCCGTAAGAATGAGATGATGAACAACTTCCTGCTGCCGGGGCTGCAGGATCTGTGCGTGTCCCGCACCTCCTTCAAGTGGGGCATCCCGGTGGATTTCGATCCGAAGCACGTGGTGTACGTGTGGCTGGATGCGCTGACCAACTACATCACCGGCGTCGGTTATGACTGCGGCGGCGAGGGAACGGAGCAGTTCAAAAAGGAATGGCCGGCGGATCTGCATCTGATCGGCAAGGATATCATCCGGTTCCACACCATCTACTGGCCGATCTTCCTGATGGCGCTGGATGTGCCGCTTCCAAAGCAGGTGTTCGGACATCCGTGGCTGCTGCAGGGCGACGGCAAGATGAGCAAATCCAAGGGCAACGTGCTGTATGCCGACGAGCTGGCGGATTTCTTCGGCGTGGACGCCGTTCGCTACTTCGTGCTGCATGAGATGCCTTTTGAAAATGACGGTGTGATCTCCTGGGAGTTGATGGTGGAGCGCCTCAACTCCGACCTGGCCAACACGCTGGGCAATCTGGTGAACCGCACCATCTCCATGAGCAATAAGTACTTCGGCGGCGTGGTACGCTCGACCGGCGTGACCGACGAAGGAGTGGAGGGCAGCGTGGATGCCGACCTCAAGGCGGTGGCGCTGGAGACGCTGGCAAAATGCACGGGCCGCATGGAGCAGCTGCGCGTGGCGGATGCCATCAGCGACATCTTCACGCTGTTCAAGCGCTGCAACAAATATATCGATGAGACCATGCCCTGGGCGCTGGCCAAGGACGAGGCGAAGAAGGACCGCCTGGCTGAGGTACTCTACAATCTGGTGGAGAGCATCGCGATCGGTGCGGAGCTGCTCGAGTCCTTCATGCCCGAGACCTCGCAGCGCATCCTTGCTCAGCTGGGCGCCGAAAAGCGCGGCTTCGAGGCCATGGACCGGTTTGGAGTGTATCCCTCCGGGAACAAGGTGACCGATAAGCCCGAGATCCTCTTCGCCCGCATGGACCTGAAGGAAGTCCTGGCGAAGGTGGAGGAGCTGCATCCCGCCCCGAAGGAGGAGAGCGCCGACGCGCAGACGGCTCCCGCCGAAGAGGCAGCGCAGGATGATAAGGAAGAGGAGAAGGAGATCGAACTGGAAGTCCGCGATGAGATCACTTTCGACGATTTCACGAAGCTTCAGTTCGCGGTGGGTGAGATTCTCTCCTGTGAGGAAGTGAAAAAATCCCGCAAGCTCCTGTGCTCCCAGGTGAAGATCGGCAATACCGTGCGTCAGATCCTCTCGGGGATCAAAGGACCCTACACGCCCGAGCAGATGGTTGGAAAGAAGGTCATGGTGCTGGTCAACCTCAAGCCGGCGAAGATGGCCGGACTGGTAAGCGAAGGAATGATCCTGTGCGCCGAGGGACCGGACGGAACGCTTGCGCTCATGACACCTGAGAAAGACCTGCCGTCCGGATCCGCGATCGGCTGAGACGCGGGAAAAGAGGAGCATAGATGATCATAGATACACATGCGCATTACGACGAGCACGCGTTTGATGCAGACCGGGAGGAGGTTCTTTCTTCTCTCGCGGCGAAGGGCGTGGGCTGCGTCGTGAATGTGGGGGCGTCCCCGGATGGTGCCAGGGCCAGCGTCGCATTTGCGAAAAAATACGACTTCATGTACGCGGCGGTCGGGATTCATCCGGATGACGTCGGTGCACTGGATGATGCGCTTATGGAAGAGCTGCGCGAAATGGCCGGCCTTCCCAAAACCGTGGCCATCGGCGAGATCGGCCTGGACTACTACTGGGACGTGCAGCCGCGGCAGGTACAGAAGGAAGCCTTCATCCGTCAGCTGGAGCTGGCGAAGGAGGTGGATCTTCCCATCAACGTACACAGCCGGGACGCAGCCCAGGACACCTTCGACATCCTGTGTGCGCATCACGCCGGCACCACCGGCGGCATCATTCACTGCTATTCCGGCTCCGTGGAGATGGCGAAGGAATATGTAAAGCGGGGCTACTACATCGGCGTTGGCGGTGTGGTGACCTTCAAAAACGGAAAGACGCTGAAAAACGTTGTCCGGGAGATCCCGCTCGAGCGCATCGTCACCGAGACCGACTGTCCCTATCTGGCGCCGGTGCCATTCCGGGGAAAGCGCAATGATTCGAGCCTGATCCGGTACGTCATCGACGAGATCGCCGCACTCAGGGGAATCCCCGCCGGGGAAGCTGAGGAGATCCTGTGGAACAATGCGATGAGTGTATACCGCATGGGAACAGGAGAATGACAGAGCAGGGAAGGCTTAGATTTCGATCCGAGAGGAGGCGCAGGAGTGCAGTCTGAGAGACATGCAGATAAACTGGCAAATCCGTCCCGTACCATCGAGACGATCAAAAAATACGGTTTTACCTTTCAGAAGCGCTACGGCCAGAACTTTCTGATCGATCCGCGGGTGCCGGAGCGCATCGTGGAGTCGGCCGGAATCGGGCCGGAGGACTGTGTGGTGGAGATCGGGCCGGGCATCGGTACGCTCACCCAGTATCTTTCCGAGGCGGCCCGGGAGGTGATCGCGGTGGAGATCGACCGGCAGCTGATTCCGATTCTGCAGGAAACGCTGGAGGGATACGACAATGTGACGGTGCTCAATCAGGACATTCTCAAAACGGATCTGGCTGCGATCGCCCGGGAGCATAACGGTGGAAATGGGCTGAAGGTGGTGGCCAATCTGCCTTATTACATCACGACACCCATTCTGATGGAGCTTCTGGAGGGAGAGGCACCCATCGACACCATCACGGTGATGGTGCAGAAGGAGGTGGCGGCGCGGATGCAGGCGGGGCCGGGGACCAAGGACTACGGTGCGCTTTCCCTGGCGGTGCAGTATTATGCCTCCGCGAAAATCGTTGCGAATGTTCCGCCAAACTGCTTTATTCCGCGCCCGGATGTGGCCAGTGCCGTGATCCATCTGGACTGCCGGGAACGCCCGGCTCTGCCGGAGGTGGATGAGAAAAAGCTGTTTGCGGTGATCCGCGCCTCCTTCGGGCAGCGCCGGAAGACTCTTGTGAACGGGCTGAAAAACGCGGCCGGCCTTCCGTATACAAAGGAAGAGATCGCATCCGCGCTGGAGCGCATGGGACTTTCGGAAACCATACGAGGAGAAACACTGACGCTGGAGCAGTTTGCGCAGCTGACAAACGAACTGGACCGGCCCTGACCGGCCCGGTGCCTGAAGGGAAGGAAGGGAAGGGGGAGAGGTGATCATGAGTAACGCAGCACATTTTACGTTTCTTTCATCAGACGGAGCGACCAAGATCCACGCGGTCGAGTGGACAGGGGAAGCACCCGCGGTCGGCGTGCTCCAGATCGTTCATGGCATGCAGGAATTCATCGACCGTTACGATGACTTTGCCAGATGGCTGGCTGACCAGGGCTTTGTCGTGGTGGGAAATGATCATCTGGGACATGGCGCTTCCATTACATCCGAGGAGAAGTTCGGATTTTTTGCGGAGGAGAAGCCGGATCGTGCGGTGGTTTCCGACATGCGCGCACTGCACCGCCACACCCACGAAAAATATCCGGATCTGCCTTACTTTATGCTGGGACACAGCATGGGCTCCTTCCTGACCAGAGAGTATCTGTGCCTGTACGGAAAGGATCTGGACGGAGCCATTATCAGTGGAACTGCCTATCATCCGGAGGCAGAAACGGTGACGGGGATGATCCTGTGCAGGCTGCAGGCCCGGCGTCACGGCTGGATGTACCGCAGTCCGCTGCTGCAGAAAATGTCCACCGGAAGCTTCAACAAGCGCTTCGAACCGGCAAGGACCAGTGCCGACTGGCTCACCCGGGATGAGAAGGTGGTGGATGCCTATATTGCGGATAAGCGTACCCGGTTCAACTTTACCCTGAACGGATATTATGGACTGTTCCGCATGCTTCATTATATTACACAGACGGAAAACTTAAGAAGAATGCCGAAGAATCTGCCCCTGTTTTTCATCGCAGGGGAGATGGATCCCGTGGGGAACTTCGGCGCCGGCGTAAAACGGGTCGTGGTGCAGCTGCGCTCTCTGGGGATGACCAATATCGAGTGCCATCTTTACCCGAACGACCGTCACGAGGTACTGAATGAGCTGAACCGTCAGGAAGTATACGAAGACATCCGCAAGTGGCTCACCGACTGCATCGCCCGAAGGCGGATGATCTGAGCCATGG
>CAMOSN010000166.1 GCA_946624935.1 uncultured Lachnospiraceae bacterium
GAAATGAAAGACCGTGATCGGAGACGCGGAAGCCTCCACGGCTGCCGAATACGCTGTGCATGAGAGTAGAGCTGCCAGCAGGATCGCTCGGATTTTGTTCTTCAAAATATCCTCCTTCGTCATATTGGCTGCTTCGGGTCACCACTCATGACTGCCGCAGGGCAAACCATATTCTGTAGTACAGCCTCCTGGCGGGATCATCCAGATCGTCCTGCAGCAGCGCTTCCAGCTTTTCCAGCCGCTTGAGCAGGCTGCTGCGATGGATGAACAGATCCCTTGCAGAGGCAGTTACGGACAACTCATTTTTCAGATAGATTTCGAGTGTGTGCAGGTACTCGGTGCGATGACTTTCATCGTATGCAATCACACGCCGGAGGGACGGGTCTGTCAGAGCGTCTGCATGAACCATTGACACACACTGACACAGCATATAGTCAAGGATATGGTCCGTGAAGAGACTGAGGACCCGGCTGCCTTCGCACAGGGCAAAGTCTGCCTGGCGCATGGCTTCGTCCAGATGGGACAGGTCCCGGAAGCAGTTGCTGATGCCTGCTTTGTAGTTCATCCGCTCCAGCATTTCCAAAAATGCGTCCTGCAGCTCGCCGGAAACCTGCGTTCCGCTGCAGATCAGCAGCCCGACGATGTGCCCGTGATAGATTGCAGAAGCAGCGACCTGCGGGATGAAGGTGCACAACGCGGCGTGCATGTATTCCTTGGGCATGCAGGAAACCTTTTCCTGCTCCTGCAGCCTGAAGCAGAAGAAATGTTCTCCCGGCTCCGTCTGAAAGGTCGACCGCTCCGGTCCGCTGACCTCCTGATGCTCCAGATATTTTTTCAGAATGCTGTTGGCCGTATTCTCTGCCGCACTGTAGTTTTGCAGGTATCGCACGAAGGCCTTCTGGAAGATCGGAAAGAAGAACTGCGCCAGAAGGAGATCACTTTCGGTAAACGGATGCTGCGTTTCGGTGATGGCGATGCAGCCGGTGAAGTAGTCCATCGGATACAGATTCTGACAATAGGAGCGCTGACCATCCTGCCGGATCGCTGACATAAAGGGCAGCCTTATGTGCCGCTCCTGATTGCACACCTCTTTCACAGAGGCCGTCATGTCCGGGCCGAGCGTGCGCACTTGATCATCGATCCGCACAGCCGGTCTTCCGTAAGCGTCGGTAAACGGGACGGCCGAAAGGACCATCCTCAGGGACTGATCCGTCACGCTGATCCGGTTGCCTAAAATTTCCACACCGGCCTGCAGCAGTGCCTCCATCAAAGAAGTATCCTGTAATTCCAGCGCCTGATAAAGCTGCATTTCCCATCGGTCAAAGCGGTCAAAAACAGCACTTACCGCATTAAACACATCACAGAAATCCACCGGATCCAGGATCTGAAGAATCGGAATTCCCCTTTCCTGCCACACCGCCGGTATACTTTGTCCGATACAGATGATGATACACCCGTCCACCGGGAAAAGCTCTGTCATCCGGTTCACCGGCATCAGATATGTATTTCCTGCCTTCAGCTGCATCCCGACACCGCACAGCAGCGGGCGGGAACAGTCCAGCTTCTCCGAGGCAGCGCCAAAAAGGCGGGAAGCAAAGTGTTCCGGAAGATATTGCTGCACAATCGTCAGATTCAGCTTCATACGACACCTCCATAAAGACCTCCATCAAGGCTTCCATCCGGACCCGATTCTCTACAATTTGTACACCTGTTATTATACCAGAAGATGTATATTTTGTTACCAGATCGGCCGCTCTTTTTTTGCTTTCCGCAAATAGTCTTCCTCCCGGTTACCGGAGTCGACAGTTTGTACACCCGGCCTGGTCCTTCTTCGAAGAGCACCGGCGAATCCGTGTACAACATTTTGTCCCCCTATTCATACAGTGTTTTCCCTGTCCGGAGTCTGTTCTGCACAGTAGTAACATAGTAAGCTATGTCCAGATATACAGGAACACTTCCCAAACGATTTGCAGGAGCACTTGCAGAACGATTTACAGAAGGCACCTGCGAAACGATTTACAGAAGCACTTACAAGAACAGGAGGACGATATGAAAGTCGAACCAAGAATCCCCAAAGATTCCGGTGCAAAGTCACTGGAGCAGTACGCTGCCATCCGCTCTCCGTGGAACCGCCTTGTCGGATACCAGGAAGCAATGCACTGGCTCTCCCGATCCAACTCGGTATTCAGCGCGGCCTGCATGCAGGGCCTTCGGATCCTGGTTCCCGATTACCGGGAGCGGGCACAGTCCATGTGCGAGGCCGTTTATCAAAAGCTGTACTACACAATGCAGCGCTTCGGGAAATATCAGATGGATCAGCACAATGTTCACCCATTCTGCAGAGGAAGCTTTGTCGGCGCCCTCGTAGGCGACTCGGGGGACGAGGCGCTGATGATGTGCGGAAGAGTACAGGATTTCGGCACCTACCGCGCCGAAAAAGAGCTTGACGTATGTGACTGGGATATCGTCGGCTCCGAGCTTTGCAGAGCAACCACGCAGTCCCTGGAAGCCAGCGCGAAAAGCTGGTCCGAAAACCTTCGCCCCGGCCCGCAGCTGGAATTCCATATGGTCGAGGCCCGCGGATGCGGTGACTGTCACTGTCGTATCGTTGCGGAGAGCAGAGAGAAATATCCGATGCCGCCCCATGAGCAGTGGGAATGCTTCGGCCCCGTTGCAACAGCGGATCAGATCAAATACACCGAACCGGAGGATATGGTGGAGGAATCCATGGTATTCCGTGCCGATGCAGACTATCGTTTTGCAAACGGAACAAACATGGAGGATGATTCCAACAGCGTTGCTTCTCTGATGCGTCGTTCGAGCGCAGCGGCGGGATACGTATTTCCGACCATCGCATATCTCCTTCGCCAGGGCAAGCTTGACGAAAAGATGCTGGGCCATGTGATGCACTGTGTGTGTGAAGCTTCCGGAAAAGCAGTGTTCGGCGAGAAAGCCGCCGTAAAAGCCATTCGCGAATGGATGGGCGTTCCCGACAGCGTTCATGACGGCCGTATCATGGGCGGATACCTTGAGATGTATTTCCAGGCAATGGGTCTGGAATACGAGATCGAAGCGTTTAATGAAAACGAAGTACAGTATGTGGTCGACCGGAACAATCTGACCGTTTACAATGCCCAGATGGCTGACGCCCTGGTAGCTTACTGGTACGGAATGACGAAAACCCTGATCAGCGCGCAGTGGTCGCTGTGGGAGATCAGGGAGGACACGCCGGACGATAAGCTCCGCATCCGGATCGCGAAGAAAATCGACAAGTTCTGCTGATGGGCGGGAGGATAGAAATGTACAAGAATGTTTATAAATATGACGAAATGAAACGCCAGGAGCACATGGCTGTGCGCGAAAATGTCGGCTGGTATCTGTGGACCCACCAGATCGTGGCCGTGAACGGAGCAGATGCCTGTGCGCTTCTTGAAAAACTTTGCACCAGGCGCATCGCTAACCTGCCGGTCGGAAAAGAGCGCTACACGACCCTCCTCAACGAGCAGGGCGAAATCATCGATGACGTCGTTGTATTCCGCCTCGAGGAGAATTACTACTGGGTGTCCACCCTCTTTGCAACCGACCTGCTGCGCTGGATCGGACAGAACAAAGGCACCCTGCAGGTATCTGCTGAAAACATCACCTCCCAGTACCATATGTATGCTGTCCAGGGTCCAGGTTCCCGGAAGATGGTGAACCTTCTGACAGACGAGCCGGTGGACGATCTTGCATTCTTCTCCTTTGCCCGCAATCAGATCGGCGACATGCCCGTCATGATCAACCGGGCCGGATTTACAGGCGAAAAGCTGGGCTATGAGATTTACGTGGCGGCAGAAAAAGCGGAGGAGATGGAAGCTGCACTGCATCGCGTTTCCGAACAGACCGGCGCAATCGAGGTGACAGAATTCCAAATCATGGCCTGGACCCTTCCCACGGAAGCCGGTTTCTATTACATGAGAGATCTGCGTCACACCAATCCGCTGGAGGTCGGCCTTGAAAAAGGGATCGGCTGGGATAAGGACTTTATCGGAAAAGAAGCCCTGCAGAAAATCCTTGACGAAGGCGCCGCCCGGGAAATGGTCGGCTTTACGGTGGAAGAGCCCGACGCATATATTCAGAGCCATCACCTTGGCAGCCCCGGCCAGGCCGTGTTTGTCGATGGGCAGGAGGTCGGAAGAGTGTGGAAATTTGTGTACAGCTATGTGAAGGAAACCAACATCGGATACATCCTTGCCAGAAAGGGCGCCCTCAAAGAAGGCGACCGGGTATGCATCCATGGCTATGAAGCTGTGATCACAGGGAAATCATTCTTATAAGGCGGGAACCTCTTAAAAGCCTTAA
>CAMOSN010000167.1 GCA_946624935.1 uncultured Lachnospiraceae bacterium
TCCCCTGTCCCATTTTAGATTCCGTCGACGGCGTTCTGTCCTGCCACGTAGCCGTAGTATACGGCCATGGCGTGGGACACGCCCTTCAGGGTGATGGGATATTCGTGGGCAAAGCGGCTGCCCTGCACGTTGCCGGCTACATACAGACCCGGGATGATGTTCCGGTCGGCATCGAAGGTATGGCAGTCCTCATCGGATTCCAGACCGCCGCAGATGACCAGCAGCAGTGCGCATACAAACTGATCCGCGTAGAACGGTCCGTTCTCCAGCGGCCACATACGGCTTGCCACCTTGCCGAAATCTTCATCTACGCCCTTCTTCGCAAGTTCGTTGTAGCGTTCGATCGAGGCGAGTGCTGTCTGCTGTGCCTTCTCATCGTCCGGATACATTTTGGCGACCAGCTCTTCGAGGGTATCTGCCTTGATGGCGCGTCCGTCCTCTACGGCAGCTTCGAGCTGATACCAGCTCTTGTAGTTGCGGTTGGTCTGGTTGTTCTTCGGGCCTTCCTCCGGGCTTGCGTAATCCTCAAAATAGCAGGCTACGCCATGAGCTGCCGGGAAGTACTGAAGCTGTTCCGGCCAGTTGCTGTCAAAGATCTGCCAGGTCATTCTGCCCTTCTGCAGCTCGATCTGGTTCTCAACCTGCTGTCCCGGCAGGTCCTCATTCATGAAGCGTTTGCCGTTCATGTCGAGATTGAGGTAACCGGAAATACCCATTACACCGACGCCCGCAGAATCCGCGCCGCCTCCCATATGATGGATCATGGGTGCGTGATCATGCTGAACAGCGGCGCCTGCCCACATACCAAGCTTGATGCCGTCGCCGGTATTGGTCATCTTGCCCTCTACATCCACGCTGGTGAAGAGCCGCATGATGCCGTTGTCGATGACGTCCGGACAGAAATGCTGAACCATGGCATCATTCTGGGAGTAATCACCGGTGGCCAGGATCACGCCCTTGCTGGCTTTCACGCGGATGTATTTGCCGGTCTCGGCGTTGCGCAGATAGGCGCCCGTGCAGCGGCCGTCTTCCATGATCAGCTTTTCACCGAAGCAGCCGTAGCGCTCTTCCACGTTTCCTGTGGAAACTGCATATTCCATATTGATGAGCAGGTTGTTGGTCTGATCCGGCAGGAATTCCACAGAGGTCGGGTAGCACGGGAACTCTTCCTTCTTCCAGTCGTATGGTTCGGGAAGCGGATGAAACAGCGGGACAAGGCAGTTGGTCGCACTCTCATCGGGGATGTCCGAACGGCTCTCGTCCGCGATAAACAGATCCTTGTTGGGCTCGATCCACCAGTCGAAGTTCTCTCCGCTGTGATAAGCCCATTTGGACATGATGCTTCTCTTGCACTTGTAGCTGGACTCCATCATATGGAAATTGATCATCTGTTCGATATCTTCATTCGTGAAGATGTCTCTGCCCCAATGTGCCTGGGTCTTACCGTTGATCACGGCATACTCGCCGGAACGGCACTGCGGACCGGAGGCCTTGTCGCAGGCCAGGACCTTGGCGCCCTTTTCAGCTGCCGACCGGACTGCTGCCACACCGGCAACGCCGCAGCCGATGACCAGCACTTCGGTCTCGATCTCTTCCTCAACATCTGCATCGTCAATTTCCGGAGCCGTGCCAAGCCAGTCCTCAGCCCCAGCACTTTCCGGCGCAGCATCTGCTCCCGCAGCTGCCGGGGCAGCGCCCTGTGCCTGGGCGATACAGTCTGCAGCAGCCGTCTTCACCGCATTACTGGTGATGGAGGCACCTGAAACGACATCGACCTCCGAGGACTGGGCCGACAGAATCGCCTCCTTCATCGAATCGCCGATCTCCGCGCCGATTCCCTGCGTCTCCCCGGAAACATCGATCACAACGTCCGTAATACTGGTTTCATCAAAGGTCATCGTAACCGTTACTTCACTCTCCAGGCCCTGTGCCGTACCGGTGTAGGTTCCGGGCGTATATTTCCCCTTCGCCTCTTCCGCCTTTGCGATCACAGCACCGGGGCCAAGTACGCTGGCCGCCGCCAGGCCGAGCACGCCCGCAGCGCTTCCCTTAAGGAAATCTTTTCTACTGATCATTTTTGCCATAGCAATTCCTCCTCAGGTTGAAATGGGACAGGGGACAGTTCTCTGACCCATTTTCACATATCTGTGACACTCCTTTTTGTTTGGGACAGAGAACCGTCCCCTGTCCCATTTTTAACGGGCAGCGCCCGTTACGATTTCAAATATTTTGCTCGGTTCGCTTTTGTATTTTCGCAGTATTTATAGGATTTGACATTCTTCAGGTATTTCTTCGTCAATTTTTTATATTTGCTTTTGGAGACCTTTTTCGAATCATCGATGCTGCTCTTTCCATAGTAATGCAGCCGCTTTGTGGAGCGCATGCTCTCGCTGCATTCATAGAAGAACTTGTAAGGTATCAGTTTTCCTTTGCTGTTCATCTTCAGGAGCTGTGCTCCTGCGCCGCCGATCCCGTTCGTCCACCAGGAATAGTATACCGACTTGTATTTCTTCACGTACATGAAGCTGTTCACGCCTCTGTGGCTGAAGCTCCCGCAATAGGAAAGCCTGCGGTTTTTGAGGGTGTAGATGTAGGCGGTGTGTCCCTGGGGATACAGGTCCGGGCAGACGATCAGCTCTTTCACGCCTTTCCGGTCGATATTGAAAACAAGAAAATATTTTGCCTTAAAGCTTCCGGAGTTATTTCCCTCCTTATATGTGAAGGTTCCCCTCTCCAGCGCTCTCCTGTACAAGGCATTTGTATCATAGGGATGGATGGTCTCCTTCTTCTTGTTGATGTGAACCACATCCCCCCATTCGACGGTCTTCCGGGGGCGGAAGATCTCCTGCTTTGACCCGTTCCATTTGGCGATTTTGCTGGCGACGGTTCCGGGCACGTCGACACCGATGGTTCCATTGGAGATCTTATGCTCTTTGTCCGCGACCTTATTCCACATCTTCGTGCTGTAGGTCGTACAGTTATGCCAGAGGTCATCGTAAATGTTCATCCCGGTTCCCTCATTCTGGCCATCGTGGTAATAGCTCTCCTTCGGCGTCGCTTTTTCGATTTTCTTAAACTGGTCCTCCGTGATGTCCATGGAATAGCTTGTGCACTTGATGCCTTCATCCACGATCATTTCCAGATTGATGAAAACGCCGCCGTATCCCTCTGTATTCGGAGAGGAGTCAGGCCAGATTGATACGCTGATCTCCTCCCCGGGTTTGATCTTGTAATCCAGAAAAGTGATTGTCTTCCCGGAGGTGTTCGTAATCGTAAGCCAGGTATGCCCCTGATTGCCCGAGGCGGCTTTCGCGCCTTTGTCCCCAAACGCATAGATCGTGAGCTTTGCGTAGGGCGTTGTCCAGGCACTCGCCTGCATCGTCATCCAGATGGACATTGCGATCAGAAGCCAGATCATCATGTGTTTTTTTACGATACGCAATAAGGAACTCATTTGTTTTCTCCCTTTCTTTGGTATTTTTGTCCGGTACGAAGCCTTCCGTCCGATTTATTTCTTCCTCACTTTTACATATCAGTCGCATCTTATACAGTTTTGATTATATATTCTGCACGAATAATACGCAAGCAATTCCCGGACTTCTCCTGTTTGGGTTTTGTTTTCTTTTGACATTTCCGGAGGTTTCTCTTAAAATCATGATGGTCATCGGAGGGTTGAAATTCTTAAGACAGGAATGAACGGCTGGATAAGATGGCAGGCATTTGTCTGCAGTCTGTCCGGTCTTTTTTTGAGGGCAAACAGTTGAGGGTAAACAAATGAATGATACGCATAACTTTACAGAGGGCCCAATTCTTACAAAGCTGATCCGGTTTTCGGGGCCGGTTCTGCTGGCGATGCTGCTGCAGGCGACCTACGGGGCGGTTGATCTTCTTGTGGTTGGACAATTTGCATCCTCGGCAGATGTTTCGGCGGTCGCCACCGGCTCGAATATTATGCTGACACTGACCGGACCGCTTTCCAGCTTTGCGATGGGAATCACGGTTCTTCTGGGCCAGGAGATCGGGAAAGGGAACGGGAAGCGGAGCGGCGGAACGATCGGCGCAGGAATTTTCCTGTTCGCTTTGCTGGGGATCGTGCTCACTGCAGTGCTTGTGTGTTTTTCAAAGCCGATTGCCGGCGCCATGCACTCCCCTGCGGAGGCCTTTGACCAGACCGCTTCCTACATCCGGATATGCGGGGCGGGGATCGTCGTGATCGTTGCCTACAATCTGATCGGCAGCATCTTCCGTGGAATCGGGGACTCAAAGACACCGCTGATTGCCGTCATGATTGCCTGCCTCTTTAATGTTGCCGGAGATCTGTTCCTTGTG
>CAMOSN010000168.1 GCA_946624935.1 uncultured Lachnospiraceae bacterium
TGCTGTCTTCTTCACTGATCTTACGGATCACCCTGCAGGGATTCCCGGCGGCAAAAGTGCCTGCGGGCACATCATGTACCACCACGCGGGCCAAAGTTGCAGTCATCCCCGATCGTGACCTCCGCGTCGTCCTGGCAGGTGAAATTGAAATTGATAAAAACATGCCGGCCTATCGTTGTGTGAATCCCATAATGGAAGGTGACCGGTCCCTGCAGGAAAGATCCTTTCTCATTTACGTGTTCCTCAGCTCTCCCGCTGTCTTCCTTTATACTCCAGACACATCATGGTCAGGTCGTCGAACTGTTCGGCGTCGCCGACAAAAGCATCCACGGCGCTTCTCACCCTGCGGAGAATTTCTTCGGGGCTTTCATCGGCACAGGTATTGAGGACTGCCGTCATACGCGCTGTGCCAAACATGTCCCCGTTGTCTGCGGTCGCTTCCGGAACACCGTCTGTATAAACGAAGAGCTTGTCGCCCGGGTCGATCTGCAGTTCATATTCCTTGTAACGAACGCCCTCCATCCCGCCGATGACGAAGCCGTGTTTGTCTTTATACAGTTCAAAACAGCCGCCTTTTTTCCGGATCGCCGGGTATTCATGCCCCGCATTTGCGGCGGTCAGCCGGCCGGTAGACATTTCCAGAATACCGAGCCAGACCGTCACGAACATTTCTGCCTGATTGTTGTCGCAAAGCATTTCGTTCGTTTTTTCCAGGATCTCGCTAGCACTGTGTTCCATTCTCGCAAAATCTTCAATGATCCTTTTCGCAAACATCATGAACAGAGCGGCCGGTATGCCCTTCCCACTCACATCAGCGATCACCAGGCACAGATGATCTTCATCAATAAAGAAGAAATCGTAAAAATCTCCTCCGACGTCCCGTGCCGGATCCATGGTGGCAAACAGATCGATCTCTTTTCGATCCGGGAACGGCGGGAAAATATGCGGCAGCACACTCCTCTGAATCTGCCGGGCCGTGCTTAATTCCTTTACGATCCGTCCCTGTTCCTTGATCAGATTTTCCTGCTCCATCTGTTCCCGCTCCATCCGGCGGATCGTATCCATCTGCTCGTTCAAAGCCAGGCTGGTCCGGTCGATCTCCCGCTGCATGGTCTCGAATTCCCCGATCGAGAAGGGAGCGGATTCGATGGGCTGGAGTTCGCCTTCTCCCATCCGGATGATCCCGCCCAGCAGTGCGTTGAACTGACGCATGAACTTTTTCAGCCATAACCGGTAAATCGCCAGGGCGATCAGAAAGACCACTGCCGCTATCAGGAAGATGGAACCGCGGACGCGCCGGATCACCTGCGCATAGTTTTCCATGGATACCTCACGGACCAGCGTCCAGGAGGGGGATTCCAATGTCATGGAAAACGTGCACACAGGATCTCCGTTGTCATTGTCAAAAATGTTCCCGCTGTTGCTCTTGCTGATGAGAATGTCCGGGTGCAGACAGGCATCCTCCCCCGTGTGGTAGATCTCCGTCTGATCGGCGGCAAAGAGATGCCAGGTGCTTTTCCCGTCCTGCATTGACGCAAACAAGTCTTCAAAGACAGACTCGTCCATCAACATCATCCCGTAACACACACCATAGCTCACATCTCTGGATTTCCAGGAAGCGATCATGA
This sequence comes from uncultured Lachnospiraceae bacterium, assembly GCA_946624935.1. GTDB lineage: Bacteria > Bacillota > Clostridia > Lachnospirales > Lachnospiraceae > Merdiplasma. The sequence continues at coordinate 1,629 of CAMOSN010000168.1, forward strand.
TCCTCTGCGGTGTTTTTTCATTTTCAAACCCGTACAGATCATATCCGGAAACCGGACCGGTCCAGATCGTCTGCCCATGAGGAACCTCCAGGATCTGTTTTTTTATGGCTTCCGGAAGCGGGTTCTGCTGCGGATCGTCCAGAAAAAAGTTCCCCTCGGGAAGTGAGCCGAACAGGCTTCCGTCCTGCCGCATAAAAAGCAGGCCGAAAATTCCTTCATGCGATTCAATCTCCGTACGCAGAAAATGTTGGCAGCTGATCCTCCCGCGGATCAGTTTCTGTTGGGATACGTACTGGAGTCTTGCGTAATCCGCTACCCGGGTATCGGACATGATGCTGCGCACTTCACTGATGGAGGTGCTGATGACCGGCGTGATAGATCGGGAGATCGCTTCAAAACCGGCTGCGTTCACTTCCTGCTCCTGCTGCAGGATCATGTTGATGTAGGCGCGGGAAAACAGAGTGGTCAGCATGGTCACGACGAACAGCACCATGACGATCACCGGCACCAGCATACGAAAAGGGAGTGATTTCAGCTTTTGCTTCATTGCTCCAGCACCTCCGTTCCGGCCCCGTGGTGATCGGCGTATTCCTCCGGAGTATAGAGTTTGACTCCGTTCCTCACCTGCGCCTTTCTTACAAGAGGAACAATGATCGCGGCCGCGTCGTTCCACATTTTCCGGTATTCTTCGAAAACAGCGGGTTCATCGAGCTCGATCAGTTTCCGGATCGTCTCATCCCGGAGCGTTTCCCATTCTTCATCCGTCTCTGCAAGAATCAGATCCACCTGTGCATCTTCCAGTATTGCTTCCGCCTCGGAAAGGATATGGAGCTGATCCCGGTTCAGACTGTTCATACAAGACGAAATCGCCTCTCCGCAGTCATTGCGGAAATCCAGCCCGCCGGCTTCGTAAAAAGCATCTGTCGGCAGTTCCACCTCATAATGCTCACAGATATCCCTGGAAATATTGCTGCTCATGGTAGAAACTTTGTATTCACGGGTATTCGTGACAAAATCTACGGGATATCCATCCGGATGCATCGAATTATCGCGCAGAGCCGGCCAGTTGCTGGGCGTCTTGTCAAAGCTGCCCCACCGGACGAAATAATTTTCCGGATCGGTGCTGCCTGCCTTGTATGCGTCCAGCTGCTCCCGGCCGTATTCGTTCATCTGCGGAACGCCATTTTCATCATAATCCCAGGTTTCTCCCCGGCGGCCAAGCGTAAGCTCCCGCACGTAATCGGGATCACTTATGCAGTTGAAAAGCTTCAGCGCCTCTTCCTTGTGCGGGCTGTTGGCCGAAATAAACCACATATAACCGGAGCCGTTGCCCATAAGCTGATACACATTGGTATAATAATTCGTGGCGGCAGTCGGTACCACAGCGTATCCGGCAAGCGTGTCAGGGTCTGTCTTGATCTTATCCTTGTAAAGCTCATTTTTGACAGCATGCACTCCCATATACTGTCCGTGGGTGCATTTGGCATTAAACTGTTCCAGAGTCTGGGTGAAAAGCTCCATATCGAAAGAGCCGTCCTCTTTCCCGGCCTTGTACAGCTTATTCTCCCATTCCATGACAGCCCACCACATGGAATGTGCCGGATCTGTGTAGCCGTCGTAGATCTCATTGGTGAAGATATTGTTCTGATACTTGTGCGCCACCCAGAAATCCAGGCTGAGTTCCGACCGGAATGCCGTATCATAACCGGAAAAGTTATCGGTTCCGTACAGATAGGTCGGATAGCCCTCCTCTGTGAAGGGATGGTTCTCATGCATCTGCAGCAGAACGTTCAGGTAATCATCCTCATTGTTGATGGGCGGATATCCCAGTTCTTTGTAATAGTCCCAGCGGACAACATAACCTCGGCTGCTGGTCACGTTGTCAAATCCGATGCCGTTGTATCCGATCTTGGCCGGAAAGAAATAGAATCCGTTCTCTTCGCCCGCAAGCTTTTTGAACACGTCATAGGTCAGCCGGGCGTCCCCCTTAAGCAGATTCGGAACGTATTTCTTCAGATACGGATCGGCATTCATCGCTGCGCCGTTCTCCAGAATGGTGGAGAGATCGTTCTGGGTGGCGACGATATCCGGCAGGTTCCCGCTAGACAGGCCGGCAGCATATTCAGACTGCGTCATATAAACGAACTGAATCTCCACACCCACCAGCTCCGCCAGGTACTGCCACATACCCAGATTCTCATTATAATGGGCGCCGGAGCGCGTAACCAGATCACCGATCGTCAGGACTGTATGATTTTCAGCCGCTGCCGCTTCCTCTGCACCGGCAGAACATGGCAGGAGCAGCAGAAGCATACATACAGACAACATAAAAGACAGAGTTTTTTTCAAAGCATTTCTTCCTCTCTGCACAGCTGACATTGATACTATCAGGATTATTATACCCTATGCCAGTGGCTCTTGCAATCATACGAGTCGACTCACGGTTACAATGGTTGTTAATGCCTGTGGCAGATAATATCGCTGATAGATAATATTTTCAAGAATGCCGAAAACTGTCGATATTTTCTTTTTTTTCAACTTCACGCGATTTTTGTCGAACGATTTTTGTTGTGATTCCTATAGCATCCATGCTGCGATGATTTCAGAAGGACCTCTGGAGCAGTAACATCTCCCAAATGGGAATCTTGTGAATAATAGTACCCGGT
>CAMOSN010000169.1 GCA_946624935.1 uncultured Lachnospiraceae bacterium
GAAGCAGCCAGGAGAAGCACCTGTACCTTATCCACGTTGATTAGCATCTGCGCGGCGCAGGCGGCAATGGCTGCCTGATGCTGAGTATTTGCCGTATGGTGGAAAGGAAGTCCGATGCCCCTAAAGGGCAACCAGCTGAAAAGCTGGCAATAGGAAGCACGCGACTTCGGTCGTGTGAGGCTTCACTTCATCGAACTGCTGAAACGTCACGTTGGTATCCAGGAAAGTTTCATAACACATGCGGTTTTTCTGATCATAGCTTTCACTCCTTATAAGATCGATTGAGGAATTCCTTCATACTCTCCAGCAGTTTCCGGATCCCGGGCTGGTTTTGATCCGCTGTCCGGTATATTGCGATCAGGCCTGATTTTGACCCGCTGATGGGAACCGGCACCAGTTTCCGGAGGAGTTCATTCTGCGAGACATACTGGTCCAGGATCACCACGTCGTGATCCTTATGCAGGTTCATCAATGCCTCCTGTGCGTTTGCAACTCTGACGGAGATCAACGGAGTAACGTTGACCTCCGCCATTTTTTCCATAAACATTGCCTCGTACAGCTGGTTTGTACCGGATTTGGGAAGAATGATCTTCTCGGACTGCAGATCCTTGTACGTGATCTCCTTTTTACCGGCCAGGGGATTTTTCTCTGTCATATAGCAGATCAGCGGCCCCTCGCAGAGGGTCTCGACCGACAGCTCCAGAAACGGTTTCGTCTCCATTCGTTCATGCGCATATGCAATATAAATGTCCAGCTTCAGCGCCAGAAGCTGCGATAATCCGTCAATAACAGAATCGACCTGTCTTAAGTAGATCTGTGAATCCTTCTCCTGATCCATATATTGATGCGCGCTGTCCACGAACGCGCTTGCATCAAGATTGGGAGCGATCCCGACCTGTATGATCTTGCGAAATCCTTCCTGCGCTTCCCATGCGCGCTCAAATCCTTCCTGCAGCATTTCCATGCCGGCCTGCACTTTTTTGTGAAGCACTTTGCCGGCCGGGGAAAGGCGCAGCTTCCCGCGGCTTTTGATAAAGAGATGAATGCCCGTCTTTTTCTCCACAGAATCGATGGCTCTGCTGACGGTCGGTTGGGTGACAAAACATTTTTCGGCTGTCCGCGTGAAATTCAGCGTCTGACCCGCCACCAGAAAGATCTGTAATTCCTGAAAAGTCATCTCGTTGAGAGGGATCTGTCTCATATCGTTTCCTCCATCATCGTAATGGGGTATTCCTGTTCTGTATTATACCATACAAATCACTGATTTCCCTTAACGCAGATCAACATATATGATGAAAGTAAATATCGGTATCATAGTTTGCAGGATCTTTAATCAGGAAAGGAGCACAGGATGGACAATAATGAAACGATGAAACTCTATGGCGAGCGATTGAACAGATTTAACTCCGCGATTGCTCTGCAGCCGACGGACCGGGTGCCGTTAGCGCCTTTCTTTTCCTGCTACCCGGAACGGTTAAACGGAGGCAGTTACAAAGATTTCTTCTACGATCACGAAAAAACGATCGAATCCACCGTAAAATTTTATCAGAAATATCCGCTCATCGATGCTGCCGCCGCGCCTCTGCTCAACAGCGGAAAAACCATGGAACTGCTGAAGATGAGAACGCTTGACTGGCCGGGAAGACCCGGAACCAAGGTGTCCGATTACAGCACGCACCAGGTCATCGAAATGGAGCCGATGTCGCAGGAAGAGTATCCTGAGATGCTTGGCGATTTCACCGGCTTCATGATCCGCAAGTATATTCCCCGTGTGTATCCGGGATTAAAAGCGCTTGCCGGTTTTGATCTCAACGTGGCCGGCGCGGGCATTTCTCCCGCTGTGCTGCTGCAGTCGATGCTTTCCCCGGAAATGCTCGAGGCCTATAAGCTGCTGGAGCAGATCTCGGCGGAGGAAGCCAAGGTCACGGATTACACGATGAAACTTACCGGCGCGCTTGCGCAGGTCGGCTTCCCCACGATCATGACCGGAATGTCCGAAGCGCCGTACGATATCCTCGGAGATTATTTCCGCGGTACCATGGGAATCTTTGAGGATCTGATCGATCCGGATATGCAGGAGTATATGGAGCAGGCCTGCGAGATGTTTGCCCAGCAGCAGATCCGCCAGCTCTCTTACCTGAAGAATATCCCGCTTCCTTACAAGCGCGTATTCTTCCCGCTTCACAAGGGAATGGACGGCTTCATGAACGAGGAGCAGTACGAGAGACTGTACTGGAAGCCGCTCAAGAAGATCATCCTTGCGCTCATCGATATGGACGTGACCCCGTATATTTACACCGAAGGCAAGTACGATACGCGTCTTGATTTCCTGACCGATGTTCCCAAAGGAAAGGTATATTATCATTTTGAGGCGGTCGACATGAAGCGTGCCAAGGAAAAACTGGCGGGAATCGCCTGCATCTCAGGAAACCTTCCGATGGCGCTTCTGGAATTCGGCAAGAAGGAAGCGGTCATCAACAGCACCAGGCAGCTTCTGGAAGACTGCGCTCCCGGAGGCGGATATGTGTTTGACTTTGACGGCAGTCTGGAAAACGCCAAAGATGAAAACGTGGACGCCATGTTTGAGACGCTGGAGAAATACGGAAAATACTGATTGGAAACAGTCCGGTAAAACTACGGAAGACAGAAAATACAGAAGATAGAAATTTGCGGAAGATAGAAATGAACGGAAGATAGAAAAAAGCAGGGGGCGCTGCACGAATCACTTCGTGCAGCAGCCCCTTAAAAAATTGCATTTACAAGAATTCCGGACACTAACGAGAAGAGCATGACGTACGCCAGGTACAAAAGGAAATGCCTCAGGCCCATCACGATCTTCAGGGCGCCGAGGTTGGTGATCTTCGTGGCCGGCCCGGTGAGCATGAAGGCTGCGGCGGACCCCGTGCTCATGCCCCGCATCAGCCATTCCGAGAGAAGCGGGATGGTTCCGCCGCCGCAGGCGTAAAGCGGCACACCGACGGTCGCGGCCATCAGGACGCCCCAGGCTTCGTTTCCGCCGAACGCTTTTGCCATCAGATCCTGCGGCACATAGCGCTGGAACAGGGCGGACAGCAGAATGCCGAATAGAAAGTACAGTCCGGTCGCCCGCACATTCCGCCATACGTTCAGCAGATACCGCACCAGCAGATTGGGATGGGTGTCGCGGCTTGCCCGTTCTTCAAAACCTCCGAAATCGAAAAACTCTCTGCTGCGGTAAAAAAGAAAGACCAGCAGTCCCGCACCGCAGCCGCACAGAAAACATGTGACGATGCGGATCGCGAGGACCGCAGTGCCCAGCGCCGCGCTGTAGATGATCAGCTGCGGATTTAAAAGGATCGACGCCATCATGAAGGCCGCGAGCCAGTCTTCCCGCATGCCCTGCCTGCGAAAGGACGCGGCGATCGGAATCGTGCCGTACATGCACAGCGGGGAGGCGATGCCCAGGATACAGGCGGGGATGATGCCGAACACTCCCCACTTTTTATCCTTCATTCCGGCAAAGATCCCATGGATCTTATCCTTTGCGAAGACCGATATAAAGGAGCCGATCAGCATGCCGAGGATCCAGTACCGGAAGATCTGCCGGAACTGGATCTCGAAATAGTACCACAGATAAATGCTTTCTCTTCGAAGAACTGTGAAAAGCTCAGCCATCGATATTTACCATCTCATAGGTCCGGCTGCCGAGGCCGATCTCCTGTGCATGCTCCAGGGTGTGAATGCCATGGAGGGATTCGATGCGGTCCACCAGGGACGCATTTCCTTCGGCCTGATAGACGAGATCTACGCACGCCTGATCCAGCGCCACCGGGTCGAAGCTTGCCAGGATGCCGATATCATGGATGTCCGGTTCCGCCGGATTCCCGTCACAGTCGCAGTCCACGGAGAGCCGGTTCATCACGTTGATGTAGACGATGTGCTCCTCTCCCACATGGCTGCTGAAGCCCGATACCATCTCCGCCAGCGCTTCCAGCCAGGCGTCCTGGTCGTTGTACCAGATGCTGCCGCTGGTCTTGGTGCCGGCTGTATGGACGTATACCTTGCCGCTCGCGGAGGAGATGCCGATGCCCACATTCTTGATCGCGCCGCCAAATCCTGCCATCGCATGGCCTTTAAAGTGGGACAGGATCACCCAGTCATCGTAGTTTTCTGCATGGCTGCCGACGATCACCCGGTCGAGCCTCGTCCCGCCGGTCATGGGCCACTCCACTTCGCCTTCTTCGTCCATCAGATCAAAATCCGCGATCGCCGTGAAGCCGTGATCCTCCGCGACCT
>CAMOSN010000170.1 GCA_946624935.1 uncultured Lachnospiraceae bacterium
AAAATGGGACAGAGAACCGTCCCCTGTCCCATTTATGTTCCATGCAGGAGAAGTCCATATGAACAGTAATCCGATACTGAAGATCGACTCGATCACGAAACAGTTCCCCGGGGTGAAGGCTCTGGACGGGATTTCGTTTGAGATCCATGAAGGCGAGGTGCTGGCACTTCTGGGGGAAAATGGTGCCGGAAAATCGACGTTGATCAAGATCATCGCCGGTGTGCAGCCTGCCACGTCCGGGACCATGATTTTCCAGGGCAGAGAGGTCCATTTCAAAAGTCCCACTGAGGCGAAAGAAGCGGGCATTTCAATTGTCTATCAGGAGCTGGCCAATGTGCCTTTGCTGAGTGTGGCGGAGAATCTGTTTATTAACGAATACGGCAAGAAAAGCCGTATCCTGAGCTGGAAAAAGATGAATGAGCAGGCTCGCCGCATTGTACAGGAAGCAGGGATGCACATTGATGTGACCCGTCCGATGGGTGAATGCAATGTTGCCGAAAAGCAGCAGATCGAGATTGCCCGTGCATTATATGAAAATGCAAAGCTTCTGATTCTTGACGAGCCGACGTCAGCCCTCAACCGTGAGGAGATCGCGCATCTTCTTGAGACGATCCGCCAGCTCAAAAGCCGGGGAATCGCCGTCATCCTGATCACACACAAGATGGATGAGATCTTCCCGGTGGCGGACAGCGTTGTGGTCCTGCGGGACGGTGTGTCCGTGGCGCAGAAGCGCATCGAAGAAACCTCGGAAAATGAGCTGATCACCCTGATGGTGGGCAGAGAGATCCGGAACATGTATCCCGACAAGGGCGATCCGTCTTCCGCTGAGATCATTCTGAAGGCTGAGCATCTGAAAAATGCCTATATCAGGGATGTGAGCTTTGAGCTGCGGCGCGGAGAGGTCATGGGAATCTACGGGCTGATGGGCTCCGGTCACCAGGAACTTGGTCAGACGCTGTTCGGAATCATCCCGGACACGGAAGGATCGTTGTACATTGACGGACAACCGGTGGATTTCTCCTCTCCGAAGAAGTGCGTGCAGGCAGGACTGAGCTATCTTCCCGCGGAGCGTAAAAGTGAGGGGCTTGTGCAGATCCAGACCGTGGCCGTCAATCTGATGGCGGCTTCCTACGAACGGACGGGCAGCCCGAAGCTGATCAGAAGGGATCAGGAGCAGAAGGCCGCAAGGCGCTGGATGAAGGAGCTTGCCATTAAGGCGAACAGCCCGGATACGGTTGTCGAGACGCTTTCGGGCGGAAATCAGCAGAAGGTGATCATTGCCAAGTGGCTGGAGATCGGTCCGAAGATCATCATCCTGAATGAGCCGACGAGAGGAATCGACGTCGGAAGCAAGACGGAAATCTATAAGCTGATCCGTCAGATGTGCCGGGAGGGTGTGTCAGTGATCATGATCACCTCCGAAATGCCCGAACTGATCGGGATGGCGGACCGGGCCATTGTCCTGCATGAGGGGCAGCTTCAGGAAACGCTGTCGGCAGATGAGCTCACCGAGAACAGGATCATGACAGCGGCGATCGGAGGGCTTGGCAATGCGTAAACCGGGAGCTGCTGCAGGTGTAAATGGGAAATGCATAAATGTAAATAAAAGTGTAGATGTAAATGGAAAGTACATAGGTGTGGCTGGGAATTGCATAGGTGTGTCAGGCAAGTACACAGGTATGACTGGAAAGCACATAGGTGTAAATGGGAAACACATAAATGTGAGAGAGTCCCATAAAGAGAGCTGCACAGACGGGAGGGCTTCGTAATGCGTGAAAATGGAAAAATTGATTTCAAAAAAACAGCGGTCTACGAATATCTTCCGCTGCTGATCGCCTTTGTACTGGTGCTGGCATTCTTCGGAATTACGACGAACCATTTCTTCACCGTCCGGAACTTCCTGAACATCCTTCTGTATGCGGCCAACGTCGGCATCATGTGCTGCACAATGACACTGATCCTGGTGTCCGGCAACATTGATCTGTCGATCGGATCGGTGATTGCGTTTGGCGGGATCGTGCTGGGAAGCATACTGGAAAAAGGCTATCCGGTGGGCCTGGCCATGCTCGGCGCACTCGGTGCGTGCACCCTGACCGGCGTGTACAACGCCATCATGATCACGAAGGTGCATGTGAACGCTTTTATCACAACGCTGGCGGGCATGCAGATGTTCCGCGGCTTTGCCTACCTGATCACAAACGGCAAGGCCATTACCATCGGAGATCCTGTGATCAAGCAGATCGGCCGGGGCTATCTCGGACCCATTCCGAATGCAGTCATCATCATGCTGATCCTCGTGGTCGCGTTTACACTCATTGCCACCTACACGACCTTCGGACGCCGGATTTACGTCATCGGCGGAAATTCGCAGGTTGCCTTCCTGTCCGGAATCAATGTGTCGCGGACAATGACCGGACTGTTCATCCTCAACGGCCTGATGTGCGGAATCACCACCCTTGTATACTGCTCACAGCTCGGCGCAGCCATGCCGCAGAATGCAACAGGCTTTGAGTTCGACGTCATTACCGCAGTCGTGCTCGGCGGCACCTCAATGGCCGGAGGAAAAGGAACCATCGTCGGCTCCATCATCGGCGCCCTGCTGATCGGCACCCTCAACAACGGCATGGTCATGATGAACGTCCAGTCCTACTGGCAGGACGTCATCGGCGGCATCGTGCTTGTCATCGCCGTAATCTTCGACATCATCAAAAACCGCAAGCGCGCGTAGCCTTAAGAATCTCTTCCCTTTTTTGTCGGTTTCGTTGCTATTGAGTTTCGAATACATGGATGATATAATCTGGGCAAACAGGTAGTTTAAATACAAAACCGGTGAACGGTTATGAGACAGAAAGGAAAGGGGTAGTGACAATGAAAAAAAGCTTATTTGCCGTACTTCTGGCGGGCTCCCTTGCAGCAGCATCGCTGGGCACGACAGTTGCCTATGCCGACGGTCAGAAGGTCGTCACGCTGGGCGCTGATCTCTCCGATGAGCAGAAGACAGCCATCCTGAAGTATTTCGGCGTATACGGACAGAACCTGGAAACCCTGTATATCACCAACCAGGATGAGCGCAACCATCTGGCCAGCTATGTACCGATCGAGCAGATCGGCACCCGCACCTTCAGCTGCGCGCTGGTCAATCCGACCACTTCCGGCGGCATTCGCGTAAAAACCGCCAACCTCAACTGGGTAACCAGCAACATGATCGCGACCACGCTGTCCACTTCGGGCGTCGTGAACTGCGAAGTGCTTGCCGCATCACCGTTTGAAGTGTCCGGCACCGGCGCACTCACCGGCATTATTATGGCCTATGAAACCGCCAGCGGCACCACGCTGAGTGAAGTAAAGAAGGAAATCGCAACGCAGGAGCTCGTCACCACCGGCACCATCGCCAACCAGGTAGGCCAGGCACAGGCCACCGACATCGTGAACGAGATCAAGATCCAGGTAATCGAAAACCAGGTGTCGGAACCCGAGCAGGTGGTCGAGGTCGTCAATAATGTCCTGGATGAAAAGCTCGATGTCGAAGCTTCCCTCTCTGATGAGGATCGTGCGCTGCTGATGGATCTGGCGGAGCGCATCGCCGAGCAGGACTACGATTATGAAGAGATGCGCGAAACTCTGGAGCGCGTGGAAAACAACATGAATGAGCTCAATTCCACCGTGACCCAGGTTGCCGGCGCCGTAGAGGACAACACTGCAGCCGTGCAGGAGAATACTGCAGCCGTAGAAGAAAACACCGCAGCTGTGGAAGATAACACTGCAGCCGTAGAAGACAACACTGCAGCCGTAGAGGACAATACCGCGGCAGCGGAAGCCAACACTTCCGCTCTCGAAGCATTGACCGATCAGCTCAGCCAGGACAGCATCCTGCTCAACACCGATGACACCGCCCTCGGCGACAACGTCATCATGGATGCTACCGACGAGGAAGCACTTGCGGATGTAAAGGGTGCCGAGGAAGCTCCCGCAGTGGAAGAACCGGCACCGGAAGGCTTTGTGATCACCACCTCCGATGACTGGAGCGATGGCACCGCTGAAGCCCAGCCTGAGCAGCCCGCATACGAAGAACCCCAGGCTGAGCCGCAGGCCGAGCAGCCCGCATATGAGGAGCCCGCATACGAAGAGCCGCAGCCCGAGGAGCCTGCATATGAGGAACCGCAGGCTGAGCCGCAGCCCGAAGAGCCCGCATATGAGGAACCGCAGGCTGAGCCGCAGCCCGAAGAGCCCGCATACGAGGAGCCGGCAGCAGAAGAAC
>CAMOSN010000171.1 GCA_946624935.1 uncultured Lachnospiraceae bacterium
ATGAAGGCGGCCAGCCTGTGCGGCAGCGACCTGAAATACATTTACTATGAGCATACCGACAAAACCGGCGGGGCCCGCTATGATAATGTCATTGCCGGACACGAGCCCTCCGGGCAGGTCGTTGAGGTCGGGGAGGGTGTCCTCGATTTCAAGGAAGGTGACCGGGTGCTTGTGTACCACATCCAGGGCTGCGGCTACTGTGACGAGTGCCGCAAGGGCTTCTTTATCAACTGCCAGAACCCGGAGCGCAGAGCCTATGGCTGGCAGCGGGATGGCGCGCTTGCCGAATATATGGTGGCAGATGTATCCACCTGTATTCATCTCCCGGATTTCCTGACCTACGAGGACGGCGCCATGGTCTCCTGCGGCTTCGGAACTGCCTATCAGGGCCTGCTGCGCGCACAGGTCTCCGGAGATGACCGAGTGCTGGTCATGGGACTTGGTCCGGTGGGACAGGCCGCTGTCATGCTCGCGAAGGGGCTCGGCGCCGAGGTGATCGGTGTGGATCTGTCCGAGGAGCGCATGGAGATGACCCGGAAGATCGGATGCGATGCCGTGTTTGCCGCCGATGGCGCAGTGGAAAAAATCATGGAATACACGGAAGGGAAGGGTGTGGAGGTCGCCGTCGACTGTTCCGGCAGCGCCGCCGGACGTCATGCCTGCCTGGAGGCGGCTGCCATGTGGGGACGCGTCGTGTTCCTGGGCGAACAGGGTACCGTCACCTTCGAGCCCAGCCCCCTGCTGCTTCACAAGAATCTGACGCTTCACGGCTCCTGGGTGACCTCGATGGCCAACATGGAAAAGCTGGTTCATTTTCTTGCCCGCAAAAAGATCCATCCGAATGAGATCATTACCCATCGTTTTGCACTGAAGGATACTGAGGAAGCATACCGCGTGTTTGCCACCGGAAAAACCGGGAAGGTATGCGTCAATATGGAAATGGAGTGAAGTATCATGACAAACGTTTTACATACAGATCATCCCCAAAACGCGCATCCTGCCCTCACCCTGCCTGTCCGCGATATGACGCCTGACCTGATGGAACAGCTGGAAGCGGAAGGCCTGATCACCAGGCTCTGCCCCGGCCGTCATGAGCTGTCCGACACCCCCGCCGGGCAGACCGTGGGTGCCTCTCTTTATGAAGGAGCAGAAGGGTACGGACCGCACAAGATTATCATAGTGACCGTAAACCGCAAAGGCTTCCCCGGCTTCGGGACCCACCCGGACCAGGAGGAATTCTGGCTCGTGGGACCGGAGGATACCATTCCCATGTATATCCTCATCGCCCGCATGCAGCGCGCCGCCTTTGAACAGAAGGCCCGCGACGGTCAGCTCACCCCCGATGATTTCTATCTTCTCCGCGCAAAATATAATGACCCGTACGTGAGCTTCTTCATCATGAAGAAGGGAATCCCGCATGGCGAAGGTATCTTTGAAGGGACAGGGCGGCTCCCCTCCTTCTATGTGACCGAAAGCCGCGATCTGCCGCTGGATCTGTGTGAGATCGGATGTGAAATTCTGCCGCAGTAAACCGCGGAGAGGCCGGGCCTTGGGGACAGGTCCGCTGGCTCCGCCGGCACAGTGAACCAGCGCCGGGCCGTGGAAAAAATGGGACAGGGGACGGTTCTGTGTCCCATTTTGATACAGAACCGTCCCCTGTCCCATTTCGTGTTCAGCAGTTCCCGGTATACACATATTTCAGATGCCTCCGCGCAGTCTCCGCCAGGCGGTAAACTAACGCAATTTCTGTAGCCCTCCGATCCTGCATATGAAAGCGTGGGAAAAAACGCGAGACATGCAGTGGAATCTCATGACCGATCGGATTGCCTTTTGCATCCTGAAGTCCGCACACCCAGGCGCTGAGCTGATCCATTTCTTCTTCACTGTCATTTTCACCTGGCACGATCAGCGTTGTCAGTTCCACATGACAGGTCTTAACTGCGTGCGTGATAAAGTCCATGGTCATCTTCCGGCTCCCACCCAGGACATCCCGGTAATATCTGTCCGTGAAGCCTTTCAGATCGATGTTCATCGCATCGATGTAAGGCGCGATCTCCTCCAGCACATGCAGCTGCGCGGTTCCGTTTGTGACCAGGACCGTTTTCATTCCCATTTCGTGAACAAGCCTTGCCGTGTCACGCAAGTATTCATACCCGATCAAAGGCTCATTATAGGTAAAGGCTACGCCGATATTGCCCTTGTCCCGATAATAGGCTGCTGTCTGTGCCAGCTCCTGCGGGGAGATCTTTTCTGCTTCTCTTGAAAAACGCATCGCCTGCGCAGACCACGAGATCTCATGGTTCTGGCAGAACGGACAGCGCAGATTGCAGCCGTAGCTTCCTGCAGAGAGGATCAGACTTCCCGGAAAGAAACGTGCGAGCGGCTTCTTCTCGATCGGATCGAGGGCCAGTGAGGTGATCTTCCCATAATTGTCCGCTACGATCCGGCCCTCCCGGCAGGTCCGTGCTCCGCAGAAGCCCACCGCGCCTTCCTGTATCTGACATTGTCTGAAGCATACGTCACACTGTGCCATCTCCTCTTCCCCCTTCCGGCTTTGTGCATGCTTTCCGGACCTCCATCCCTTTCCGGGTTACTCTGCATCCATTTCTGCATCCATTCTGCCTTATATCTTTTCAGGGTTGCTTTGCAGCCTTACTGCCATACATCTTGTCCGGAATATTTTGCGTCCTTCCTGCCACACTCCTTTTCCGGATTATTCTGCGCTATTCCTTTCTCACACTTTTCCGGGTTGATTTGCACCAGTTCCGACGTTCAAAAATGGCGGATCACCTCGAACCGTTCCAGCGTATACTTTTCGGTTTCCCGGATCTGTCCCTTCTGCAGAGCGATCGAAATCTGCTGCGCGGGTGTGTCCACTCCGTCCAGGTCCGGCAGAAGCAATCCACGGCGATACCCGTTGGTGACGATGACCCCGTACCGCTTTACATCCAGCTGCGCCGGTGAATCGATCTTCTCCGGCTTTCCAAGGACATCGACGCTGATCTCCAGCCACTTGAGTTCCTCTTCTGTGACCGGGTCAAACCGTGGATCCTTCGAGCAGGCACTGATCGCATTCTGTATGATCTCGCGGGCAACGCAGGAGGCTGTCGGGGCAATCGTCCCGATGCAGCCGCGCAGCTTTCCCTGCTTGTGTATCGACACAAATGTTCCGGCGCGCATTTTCAGCATCTCCTCCGGGAGATCCCCGGGCACGGGAAGGGTTTTTCCGGTTCTCACATAGAGATCGATTGTCTTGCGCGCAAGCTTTACATAGGCATCCGCGCTGAGTGCCTCCCGGCTTACTCTGCGCTCCAGATCGTCCAGATAACTCGTCAGAAAATGCCGCTCTGCATCCTCCTGCCCCGGATAGAATGTGCAGATTCCGTACCCGACGCCGGTCACATCCTGATGCGACAGAGCGCACGAGCGGACTGCCATCCCATCCAGTGCACCTGCCATGATCACAAACGAGCGATGCCCGCATTCTGCTGCCTTCTCACAGAATGCTTCTTCATAAGTAAGCAGATTGCCAAATTCTCCTTTGCTGCAGTCCTCCATGATCCTGCGGTCATACTCCGGTCCTTCTTCTGCGAAGCCATATGGCCCGTAGGTCTGCAGCTTGTGGGAAAGATCCCCGCTGGCGACGAACACCGCTTTTCGCCCGATCGCATCCACTGCCCTGCTGATCAGCATTCCAAGCCGGTAATGATCTGTCAGCGGCAGACCTGACAGCCCGATCCGCACGATTTTGCCTCCGCTGTATTTCCGGCGGATAAACCACAGCGGGACCATTGTGCCATGATCAAGTTTTGAATCCCGTTCTCCCAGCGTACCTGCCGGGAAATGCTCCTCCAGGGCTTCAAGGCAGATCCGGTCCACCAGCTCCTCGTCGTATTCCTCCGCGAACTGTACCTGCCGTGCCCGGAAGTCCGCAAAAGATCCCTTCGCCTTCCGGCCGGGGGAAATATGGAAATAGTCGGAGTACATCACACTGTGCGGACTTGTGATGATGATGGTATCCGGCTCCCGAGCGGCAATTTCCTCTGCCACCTTCTCATAGGCAAGTGTTGTCTCCCTGATCTGCGCTTCACTTCCCCGCCCGATCTCCGGTACGATCATGGGCGGATGGGGTACCATAAATGCAGCCATGATTGCCAT
>CAMOSN010000172.1 GCA_946624935.1 uncultured Lachnospiraceae bacterium
TGGCATGCATACATCCGGCCACGCACTTTCTCATCCGCACCATGCGCTCATCCGGCCACGCACTTTCACATCCGCTCCACGCGCTCATCCGGCCACGCACTTTCTCATCCGCACCATGCGCTCATCCGGGACACAGCCTCGCAGTGTCAGCGGTTGACTTCCTCAATGAAGCGGCCAAACGCCTCCTGCCCCTCCCGGGTCCGCTTATAAACGCCGGCATGCTCAAGCACTTTGGCAAACACCAGCCCGATCTCCTTTTTCAGGATCTGGTCCAGCTCCTCCTCGCTGCTTGCGGCAAGCGACGGATATTTTTCTTTCAGTTCCTCCGTCCAGTCCGCATGTTTTTCAAGTTCCGCATCCGAACGAATATCTTTCCCGGCGCGGATCGCCTCGTTCAGCGCCTGCATCTCACCCTGCAGCCTGGCCGGAAGTACCGCCAGCCCCATCACCTCGATCAGGCCGATATTCTCTTTTTTAATATGATGAAGCTCTGCATGCGGGTGGTACACACCCAGCGGATGCTCCTTCGTCGTAATGTTATTGCGCAGCACAAGATCCAGCTCATACTCGCCGTCGCGCATGCGGGCGATGGGCGTGATCGTGTTGTGCGGCTCCCCGTCGGTGAAGGCGTAAACGAACGCATCCTCATCCGTATAGCCGCGCCACTTGTTCAGAATCTTATCCCCGAGGTCCACCAGGCGTCTCCAGTCGGCATGGCGGATCCGGATGACCGACATCGGCCACTTCACGATCCCGGCCTTCACATCTGCAAAGCCGTCAAATGTGACCTCCCGCTCAACGGGCGCTTTTGCCATCGCAAAGGTATAATGACCACCCTGGAAGTGCTCATGGCTGAGGATCGATCCGCCCACGATCGGCAGATCCGCGTTGGAGCCCACAAAGTAATGCGGGAACTGCTCCACAAATTCGAACAGCTTACGAAATGCGCTGCGGTCGATCTTCATCGGCTGATGAATACCGTTGAACACAATGCAATGCTCATTGTAATACACATACGGCGAATACTGCATATACCAGCCGCCGCCGTCCACCGCGATGGGAATGATCCGGTGATTCTGGCGGGCCGGATGTCCCGGATGCCCGGCAAATCCGACATTCTCGCGGCACAGAAGGCATTTCGGATAGGAAGTCGCTTTCGCGGTGCGCGCCGCAGCGATCGCATTGGGATCCTTCTCGGGCTTGGACAGATTGATCGTGATATCCAGGTCGCCATACTCCGTGGGCGCCGTCCACTTCATGTCCCTGCAGATACGGTATCTGCGGATATAGTCCGTATTCTGGGAAAAATCATAATACCAGTCTGTCGCCGTGCGCGGACTCACCTCATAATGCTCCAGGAACGCACGCGTAATGTTGTGCGGGCGGTCCGTGAGCAGCCCCATGATCTTCGTGTCAAAAAGATCCCGGAAGCCCACCGTATTCTCCTCGATCAGCCCATGCTCATAGGCATAATCGCACATCTGCCCGAGAATACTCTCGAGCTTCGGAACCAGCTCCTCTCGGTGATCCTCTCCCGCAGAAACATATTCCAGGATCTCCTGCTCCGTCTCCGGCGCAAGCTCATCGACCCCCAGCAGCTCCAGAAGACGGTTGGCGGTATAAATACCGTCCTCATTTTCGATCAGCCCGGTGGCCAGACCATAACATACAAGTGACGCGATCGCTTTCTGTATCATTTTTCCTTCCTCATCATAACGAAACAAAGACTGGTTAAAAACTTCAGGTTTGAGTGTTTTGACTATAGCATAGTTCAACGTTTTGTTGCAACAGGCGGAATGGAATGATATAGTTAGGATGACAGTACAGTCGATCTCTATTTTCATCCGTCGTGTAAAGCGGAGGATGCTTCAGCCTTCAGGGAGGAAGCCGGCATGGATCAGATCAGGCTTTTCAGAAAACGCATCATCCCTGCGGAATGTGTCGAATTAAAAGATGACATCATTCTCTACCGGGATCAGGAAGTGATCATCACAAAATGGAACACACTGAAACCCAAAAAAACCCTCAGCCACGGATATTCCTGTTACTTTCTCGACCGCGGCTTCAAGGTAAGCAAATTCTACGACCACAACGGTGAACTGATCAGTTGGTACTGCGACATCGTATCCCACACCTACGATCCCCTCACCGAAACCTACGTGTTCACCGACCTTCTGGCCGATGTGATCATCTACCCCGACGGCTTCGTACGGGTAGTCGACCTCGACGAACTGGCCGATGCCCAGCGCGATCACCTCATCACCGAAACCGAAATGGAAACCTCCCTGCGCCACCTTGACAAGCTATTGTCCATCATCTACAAGGGAGCCTTCCCAAAGCTGCAAAAATACATCGAAGACTGGGAGCAGGCCGAAAATGGGACAGGGGACGGTTCTCTGGCCCAAATCCCCTGTCCCAAATCATGAATCAAAGAAATCCGGCTTCAGGCCGGATTTCTTCCATTTTCACAGTTCCTTATTCAGGAAATCTCTCACAGTGCCTTATTCAGGAAATCTCTCACAGCACTTTATCCAGAAAATTCCTCACAGCACTTTATTCAGGAAATCGATGGTTCTCGGCTCCTTCGGGTTGAGGATCACCTCCTGCGGCGTCCCTTCCTCCACGATGTAGCCTCCGTCCATGAACAGCACGCGGTCGGATACCTCGCGGGCGAAGCCCATTTCGTGGGTGACGATCACCATGGTCATTCCCTCGGCGGCGAGCTGCTTCATGACCTGCAGCACCTCTCCGACCATTTCGGGATCCAGCGCGCTGGTCGGCTCGTCGAAGAGCATGATGTCAGGCTTCATACACAGCGCCCGCGCGATCGCAACACGCTGCTTCTGTCCGCCGGAAAGCTGGGAGGGATAGGCCGCCGCCTTGTCCTCCAGTCCGACACGTGCCAGCATTTCCATGGCGTTGCGGCTCGCTTCGCCTTTCGACTGCTTCTTCAGCTCCACCGGCGCCAGCATCAGATTGTGCAGCACATCCATGTTGTTGAACAGATTAAAGTGCTGGAACACCATGCCGATGCCTTCACGGATCTTGTTGATATCCGCGTGTTTATCGGTGATATCCTTCCCATCGATGAGTACCGATCCACCGGTAACCTCCTCCAGCTTGTTGAGACAGCGCAGGAAAGTGGACTTGCCGCTGCCCGAAGGTCCGATTATGACCACCACCTCGCCCTGATAGATATCGGTCGATATGTCCTTTAAAACCGTGAGCTCTCCAAAGCTCTTTTTCAGATGGGAGACCCGGATCCTGACGGCCCGCTCCTTTTTGTCTGCCGCGGTTGTTGCAGTGTATTCAGCGCCCAACGTTCAGCCTCCTCTCAAGGACCTTGGCAGATTTGGAAAGTGCCAGGATGATGATCAGATACATGACAGCAACGATTGCCCATGTCTGGAAGGACATGAAGGTGTTCGCCACCACGTTTTTGGCAGTGTTTACCAGCTCCGGGAAGCCAATTACAGAGAGGATCGAGGTATCCTTGAGCGTGATGATGAACTGGTTGATAATGCTCGGGATCATGGTGCGGATCGCCTGCGGAAGCACGACCTTCTGCATGGACTTCCAGTAAGGAAGCCCCAGGCTTCTCGCTGCTTCCATCTGCCCCTTGTCCACGGACTGGATACCCGCCCGGATGATCTCGGCCATGTAGGCTCCGCAGTTGAGCGCCAAACACACCGTGCCCGCCTGCAGCGCCGAGAGTGTCATGCTCCCGTGCAGCATATTGTTCACCAGATACGGAAATCCGAAATAGATAAAATATGCCAGCACGATCATGGGTACGCCGCGGATCACATCGACAAAGATCAGTGCGATCACATTGCACACCTTATTCTGAAGAACGCTCATCAGTCCGAAGATCATGCCGAGAATGCAGGCAAAGAACAGGCCCAGCAGCGCCAGCAGCAGCGTCTGACCCATCGCCCGCAGCAGCAATGCTCCGTATCTGGAAACAATCAAAGCCATTTACGATCTCCCTCCCGGGACACAGGCTTTTCTCCCGCTATCCCACATGCAGGACACAGGCTTTTCCCCGCTATCCCATAAACAGGACACAGGCTTTTCCCCGCTATCCCATAAACGGGACAGAAGGAACGTCCCTC
>CAMOSN010000173.1 GCA_946624935.1 uncultured Lachnospiraceae bacterium
CCGGAGTGCACGGGCCTGGGCTACCGCATGGAATTCGACCTGGATCTGATGATTCCGGACCGGTCGCTTTCCATCGATGACGGCGCCATCGTTGTGATGGGCTGGCAGTCGGCGAAGGAGAAGGGCAGCTTCACGCGCTCCATTCTCGATGCGCTGGCGGAGGAATACCATTTCCGTCTGGACACGCCGTTCGAGCAGTATCCGCAGGAGATCCAGGATGTGCTGATCCATGGCACCGGCGGGAAGGAGGTCAAGGTCCACTACAAAGGGCAGCGGGGCGAGGGCGTGTACGACGTGGCCTTCGAGGGGCTGATCCGCAACGTGGAGCGCCGTTACCGCGAGACCTTCTCCGAGACGTCCAAGGCAGAGTACGAGTCCTTTATGCGTTTTACCCCCTGCAGGCTGTGCAAAGGACAGCGCCTGAAGCAGTCGTCGCTGGCTGTCACGGTGGGAGAGAAGAATATCTATCAGATGACCGATATGTCGGTGGGCAAGCTGCAGACCTTCCTGCAGAACCTGCAGCTCACAAAGCAGCAGGGCCGCATCGGCGCGCAGATCCTCAAGGAGATCCGCGCCCGCATCGCCTTCCTGGCCAATGTGGGGCTGGAGTACCTGACCCTCACCCGGGCCACCGGGACCCTTTCCGGCGGGGAGGCGCAGCGCATCCGTCTGGCGACCCAGATCGGTTCCGGCCTGGTGGGCGTCGCCTACATTCTGGATGAGCCGAGCATCGGCCTGCACCAGCGGGACAATGACAAGCTGCTCAACGCCCTGTTCGCCCTGCGCGACCTGGGCAATACGCTGGTGGTCGTGGAGCATGATGAGGATACCATGCGTGCCGCCGATTTTCTGGTGGACATCGGGCCGGGCGCGGGAGAGCACGGCGGCGAGGTGATCGCGGCCGGATCCGTGCAGGACATCATCGACTGCCCGAATTCCATCACCGGCGACTACTTAAGTGGCCGAAAGTCCATCCCGGTTCCGGATCACCGCCGTGCCCCCTCGGGCTGGATGACCGTCAAAGGGGCAGCTGAAAACAACCTCAAGGGCATCACTGTGAAGTTCCCGCTGGGCGTGTTTACCTGTGTGACGGGCGTGTCCGGCTCCGGAAAGAGTTCACTGGTGAATGAGATCCTCTACAAGGTGCTGGCCAGGAAGCTGAACCGTGCCCGCACGATTCCGGGGCGTTTCAAGGACATCGAAGGCCTTGAGCAGCTCGACAAGGTCATCTGCATCGACCAGTCGCCCATTGGCCGCACGCCAAGGTCCAACCCGGCCACCTACACCGGCGTGTTCGACATGATCCGCGACCTGTTCGCATCCACCGCCGACGCGAAAGCCCGCGGCTACAAGAAGGGCCGCTTCAGCTTCAACGTCAAGGGCGGCCGCTGCGAGGCCTGCGCCGGGGACGGCATTCTCAAGATCGAGATGCACTTCCTGCCGGATGTGTACGTTCCCTGCGAGGTGTGCCAGGGCAAGCGCTACAACCGCGAGACCCTCGACGTGAAATACAAGGGCAAGAGCATCTACGACGTGCTGAACATGACCGTGGAGGAGGCTTTGAAGTTCTTCGAGCACATTCCTTCCATTCAGCGCAAGATCCAGACCCTTTACGATGTGGGACTTTCCTACATCCGCCTCGGACAGCCCTCCACGGAGCTTTCCGGAGGCGAGGCCCAGCGGATCAAGCTCGCCACGGAGCTCTCCAGGCGCAGCACCGGCAAAACGGTCTATATCCTCGACGAGCCCACCACCGGCCTGCATTTTGCCGATGTGCACAAGCTCATCGAGATCCTGCAGCGGCTCACCGACGGAGGCAACACCGTGATCGTCATCGAGCACAATCTCGATGTGATCAAGACAGCCGACTATCTCATCGACATGGGACCAGAGGGCGGCGACGGCGGAGGGCGCATGATCGCCTGCGGGACGCCGGAGGAAGTGGCGCAGATGCCCCAGTCCTACACCGGGCAGTATGTGAAGAAATATTTAAGGAACTGAATGAAAGTGGGACAGAGAACCGTCCCCTGTCCCACTTGCCGAACGTTTTTTCTGCTTTACGAAGCCGGGGAAATATGATACACTGCTCGTGGTTTTCGCCTCATTTTATAAAAATTCTAGAATTATGTTGAGCGAAGAAACTGGCAGGCGGAAGCAAAGGAGTTTAATATGAGTGTCGTGACGATGATCCTGTCATTGCTGTGTGGTGTATCCCTGTTTCTGTTTGGCATGTCGCTGATGGGTGACGGTCTGAAGCGTGTGGCAGGCGATAAGCTTGAGTCCTTTCTGTACCGGATGACCCGGACACCTCTGATGGGCCTGCTGCTGGGCACGGGAGTGACTTCTGTGATTCAGTCCTCCTCAGCGACGGCGGTCATGGTCATTGGTTTCGTAAACGCCGGCATGATGAAGCTGCATCAGGCGATCGGCATTATTTTCGGAGCCAATATCGGTACGAGCGTCACCGGCTGGATCCTGTGCCTGTCCTATATCGACGGATCGAACGGCATTGCGAAACTGCTTTCGTCCTCGACCATCGCCGCAGTGGCTGCGATCAGCGGCATGCTGCTGAGGATGCTCTCGAAGCGGTCTGTGCATAAGAATCTTGCGAGCATTCTGCTGGGCTTTGCGATCCTGATGGTCGGCATGCAGCAGATGAGCGGCGCAGTCTCTCCGCTGAAGAATAGCCCGGCATTCACCGGTGCGCTGACCATGTTCTCGAATCCGGCGCTGGGCATTCTGCTCGGTATCGGCATGACGGCGATCCTGCAGAGTGCTTCGGCTGCAGTCGGTATCCTGCAGGCACTCTCCGTGACAGGTGTGCTGAGCTTCGCGACAGCTTTCCCCGTGATCCTCGGTATCGGCGTCGGTTCCTCCGCTCCGGTACTGCTTTCCGCGATCGGAGCCAACAAAAACGGTAAACGGACCGCGCTGATCTACCTGCTCAATCACGTGTTCGGTCTGACGCTGTGGGCAGCAGTGTTCTATTCATTGAACGCAGTCCTGCATTTTACGTTCATGGATACAATCATGAACCCTGTGAGCATCGCAGCAGTCAACTCCGTGTTCCGTATTGTCACCGCCTGCATCCTGTTCCCGTTCTTCGGGCAGATCGAGAAGTTCGCCATGTTCCTGATCAAGGATTCGGCGGAGGATCTGGAGGATCTGGCCGACAACGCAGACTTCGACCTTCTGGAGGAGCGTCTGCTCGACAGCCCGGCGCTTGCAATCGGGCAGAGTAACCGCGTGATCGAGGGTATGACCCGGAAGGTGCGCAAGAACGTCGGAAGAGCTCTGAATCTGATCCAGGAGTATTCACCGAAGACCTTTGAAAAGGTGCAGCGCAAGGAAGATCTGATCGATAAATATGAGTCCAAGATCGGCGATTATCTGGTGGTCCTGACCAAGCGTGAGATGAGCTCTGAGCAGACCCGGGAGGTCACCAGAAATCTTCGTACCATCGGCGATCTGGAGCGGATCGGCGATTATGCTTCCAACATTGCCCGTGTGATGAACGAGGCGAATGAGAGCGGCATCCAGTTCTCTGAGACTGCTATGCGCGACCTGAATGTGTTGATCGAAGCGGAGCGTGAGATCGTCAACAGCACCATGAAGGCCTATCAGGACTCGGAGCTGGAGATCGCCATGCACATGAAGCCGCTTTCCGCTGCGATCTCCAGCCTGTGTGAGATCCTTAAGGCCCGTCATATCGGGCGTGTTACCCGCGGAGAGTGCGGAATGGAACAGGGTGCGGTCTACAACGAGCTGCTCAACTGCTTTGAGCGGATCGCCTCCCACTGCGTGGCCATTGCAGGGATGGTTCGGCGGGCCTATCAGGAAAACGCCGAATATCACATCCACTCCCTGAAAGCCCGTGAACTTTCGGAAGAAGAATACACCCGCGTGTATGATAACTTTATCCGAAAATATGATGTTATCAGCAATGCACAGCGTCCGCTGAGCGTGGAAGGCGAACAGACTCCATGAGTCACGACATTTTTTAGTAGATGTTCCGGAGAGATTATGTTAATATGGCTTCGGCAATCAGGGTACCTGTTGTTTCAGGTACCTTTTTCTTTCATTGTTAACGTTTCAATGACAAGGCTTCA
>CAMOSN010000174.1 GCA_946624935.1 uncultured Lachnospiraceae bacterium
TTTGCTTCCTGTATTTGTTTCTTCTTTTGCTTACGATCTTTGTTTTCTGCCTTTGCTTATGATCGTCTCTTCCTGCTGCTTACGGTCTTCACTCCCTATTTCCGCTGATTGTTCCGTACCGAGTCGATCGTGATGGCAAACAGAAGCACAATTCCCATAATGATCTTCTGCCAGAAGGAATTGATGCTCAGCTGGTTCATGCCGTTTTTCAGCACGCCCATCAGCAATGCTCCGAACAGTCCTCCCCACACCGATCCCTCGCCGCCGGTCATGGATACTCCGCCAATGACTGCCGCTGCGATGCAGTCCATTTCGATTCCGTCTGCCAGATTGGAACTCGAGCTGTTCATACGACCGGCCAGAACCAGGCCGGCAATAGCCGCATAAAAGCCGTTGATCATATACGCCATACAGCGTGTCTTACCAATATTGATCCCCGAAAGCCTGGCTGCGTTGATGTTGCCGCCCATCGCATAAATGTTCATGCCAAAACGGGTCTTGCTCAGGACGAACCAGGAGATCACATAAATGATCAGCATCAGCACCACACACACCGGCACCGGACCGATCAGTTTCGCAGTCCCGAGCCATGCAACGAAGGGCGGCATGCCAATGGCTGTATAGGCACCTGTAAAGACAGAGGCCGCGCCCCGGTAGATCTGCATAAAGGCCAGCGTCACAATGATCGGCGTCAGCTGGAACCTTGTAATAAAAAAGCTGTTTACGACACCACAGGCCAGTCCGATTCCGATCCCGACCAGAATGGCGATCAGCCCGGGTACGCCCCGGTTGACAAACAGCTCTCCCATGAAGGATGCAGTCAGTGCGAGCGTCGCTGCGACAGAAAGGTCAATGTCCCCTTCAATGATCAGAAACGCCATGCCTGCCGCCATGATTGCCACATAGGCCACCTGCTGCATGATCGCCAGCAGGTTTTTTACCTTCAAAAAGTTTGGAGTCGTTATGGAGAGCAGAATAAACAGCACAGCCAGCGCAATGATCACGCTCCCGATCGATGAACCGGTCATCTTCCGGATCGAACCCCACACGCTCCCTTTCGTCGTCTCTTTCGTTTGCCGATTCATACTGCTGCCTCCCTGATTCTGGTGGTCGCGTATTTCAACAGTAACTCCTGACTGGCCTCCTCCCTGGAAACCTCCCCGGTCTTGCGCCCTTCGCACATTACCATGATCCTGTCGCTCATTCCCAGGATCTCCGGCATCTCAGAGGAGATCATGATCACGCCGATCCCCTGGCGGACCAGATCATTCATTGCATTGTAGATCTCCACTTTGGCCCCGACGTCAACGCCGCGCGTGGGCTCATCCAGAATGATCACCCGGCACTCCCCGAACAGCCATTTTCCCAGTGATACCTTCTGCTGGTTTCCGCCGGACAGTGCCGAAACCTTCAGGTCCATATTCCGGGTGTTCAGTTCAAGCCTCTGCGACATTTCCAGACACAGCCGGTTCATCAGCTCATTCTGAAACAGCCCGTGCCTTTGAAACTTCTTATAATACACCAGCGACATATTCTGCTTGACGGACATTTTCTGCACCAGGCCCTCGTCCTTGCGGTCTTCCGAAAGCAGGGATATTCCCTCCCGGATCGCATCCTGCGGGGAGCGGATGTTCAGCTCCTTCCCGCACAGGAATACCCTGCCGGAGGATCTTGGATACTCGCCGAAGATCGTCTTGGCCACCTCGGTGCGTCCGGCACCGACCAGTCCGGCCATGCTCAGGATCTCTCCTTTATAAAGCGTAAAGCTCACATTTTCAAATCGGCCAGGGCTGGACAGGTTTTCCACCCGCAGAATCTCTTCCCCTCTGGTGAAATATTTCTTCGGAAAGCGTTCCTCCAGGGTACGCCCCACCATCATCTGAATCAGATGATCCACGGTAAGCGCTTCCTGGTGAAGATCGCACACATTCACTTTTTTCCCGTCCCGCAGGATCGTTACCCGGTCCGCGATCTCGAATATTTCCTCCAGCCTGTGGGAAATATAAACGATCCCGATCCCCCGTTCCCGGAGACTGCGGATCGTAGCGAAAAGCTGCCCGATCTCATTCTCCGTCAGCACAGCGGTCGGCTCATCAAAAATGATGATCCCGGCATTTGCGGACAACGCTTTGGCGATCTCCACCATCTGCCGCTGCGCAATGCCCAGCGAAGCGACCGTCTGCGTCGCCTTGAAACCGGCTCCCAGCGTGCGCAGCAGTTCTTCGCTTCTCCGGATCATCTCCGGACGGTCCACCGTTTTCAGAAACCTGTTTTTGAAAATGACATCCGAGATAAAAATATTTTCATAGACCTTCATTTTCGGCATCAGGTTAAATTCCTGGTAGACCGCGCTGACGCCGTATTCCTTTGCATTGACGCCGCCTTTGACCGGCACCTGGCTGCGCCCAAACCGGATCGTGCCTTCATCGGCCGTATAGGCACCCGTCATGATCTTGATCAGTGTGGATTTCCCTGCACCATTCTCGCCGAGAAGTGCATGCACCTCCCCCGGGCGCAGGTCGAAATCAACATGATCCAGCGCCTGTACGCCGGCAAAGGATTTACATATTCCCTGCATGGAAAGGCAGGTTTCGTGTGTGTGCACGCTCGTCATGTCAATCTCCATCTTCTTCCCGAAATCCGACAGATCCTTCATCCCGTCAGGATTTCGCTGCTGTCCTTTCCCGTTTCCCCTGAAAACAGACCTGTTACCGCTTTGCCCGAAAACAGGCCTGTTACATCTCGCCAGAAAACAGGCCTGTTACATTTCGCAAGAAAACAGGCCGATTACAGATTCACCCGGAAAAGGCCGTCCTCTTCCGGGTGAATCGTCATCCCATTATTTTACATATTCGCTCAGGCCGGTGGTTTCGATATATTCATCTACCATATCCGGGGTCACAATATCGCAGTCGAGCACAAGCTCCTCCGTCTTCTCGCCCTTCGCAGCCTTGATTGCAACATCCATGGCATTCTTGGCCAGTCCGAATGCAGGCTGTGCGACATCCATGGCGACCTTGCCTTCACGCATCAGGCTCAGTGCATCTCCGGCTCCGTCAAAGCCGACCAGCTTTATTTTGTCTGTCAGGCCCTTGCTCTCAAGGAGAGATGCGATCACCGTGGTCGCACCGTCCCATGCACAGCAGATGGCATCCACATCATCATCGGCTGCCGTCAGAAGATCTTCACAGCCGTTCATGGCGTTCTCGCTCGTCCACCCGTCACTCCACACCTCG
This sequence comes from uncultured Lachnospiraceae bacterium, assembly GCA_946624935.1. Taxonomy (GTDB): domain Bacteria; phylum Bacillota; class Clostridia; order Lachnospirales; family Lachnospiraceae; genus Merdiplasma. The sequence continues at coordinate 3,237 of CAMOSN010000174.1, forward strand.
AGGATCTCGATATCGGGGTAGTTCTCCTGCAGCGTCTCATAATATCCGTTGCGGCGCTCTGTCCCGGAGGTATAGGTGGCATCCCCGTTGATCAGGATGACCTTTCCTTTTCCGCCCAGCTCCTCACCGACCCAGTTGGCGCCCTGCGCAGCAGCCGAATAGTTGTCCACGCAGATCACACTGGTGCCCTTCGCTCCGGACGGTGAATCCATCTCGATACAGGTGATACCCTGCGCTACCGCATCTTCGATTGTGGATACCAGGGTCGAGTCGGCTGCTCCGAAGATAATGGCATCCACCTCCATGTTGACAAGATCCTCAAAGCATGACAGCCAGGAGCTCGTGTCACCGGTCTGGGCCGTCATGTATTTCAGATTGACGCCTTCTTCCTTCGCCGTCTGTTCAATCGTCGTGTTCATGATCAGCCACATCTGATTCGTCACATTCGCACAGATATAGCCGATCGTAATGTCCTTGTTTTCCTTCTCCTCCGCCAGGGCAGTTCCAGAGGTCAGAGCCAGTGCTGCCGCAAGCATTACCGCCGTCAAAGCCAATCTTTTCTTCATCTCTTTTTCCTCCTTTGAAAAAGTGCGCCGCCGCCAGACCCGTTTTGTTCTGTCGCAGGCAATTGCAGGATACTATTCACAGTGCACGGCTTCGTCTGCCGCAGCACGGATGCACAGATCAGTGAAGAATTCTCAGATTATTCAGCTTATACTGGTGAAAATGACGATTGCCACTCTATTACTATGATAAAATCTCCGTCTGTTAGTTGCAACTCCTCTTTGTGCGCTTGCGGTTGCATTTTGTGTTATGATCGTGAATCACTTCATATTACCTGCGCCAGGAAATACGTATA
>CAMOSN010000175.1 GCA_946624935.1 uncultured Lachnospiraceae bacterium
CGCCACATGGCTTCGGCCAGCAGATCGCGGGCTGTAGATTGCGTGCAGTTTTCTACCAACTTTCCCGAGTACGTTTCTCCACGGCTCCACTTGTTTGCGGCATTCAAAGATTCAAATGTCATAGCCATTCGGCCGAATCGGTTAGGCTGAAGCCTTGGTTTAATGTATGCCAGTTTTCTCCCGGATGGCAGTACGACCCACAGCGTATTGGCATAGAATTGAAAACCGATTCTGCCGACATTACGCTCCCTATGATCCTTCACGGTATCCATGGCTGCCTTCTCCACATCCCACCAGAACTGCACGATATGCGGATTGGCCGTGCGCCAGTCATCGATCAGCCCCGGCAGCTCATCCTCGGACAAGCCCATATCAAGTGCTCCCATACTGATCAGCGCCCCAGCCGCGCCGCCGTAGCCGCAGGCCAGTTCCGCAACCTTTCCCTTCTGTCTCAGCTCGCCATTGATCCCGTGCTTGACAACAGGCACTCCGAACATCTGTGAGGCCGATGCGCAGTAAATGTCATCTCCACGCTTGAAGGCATCCATTCGCCACTGCTCCCCGGCCAGCCAGGCCAGCACACGAGCTTCGATGGCGGAAAAGTCTGCCACGATAAACTCACAGCCTTCTTTAGGAATCAGCATGGTTCGAATCAGCTGTGACAGGATGTCTGGTGTGTTTCCATAGATGCTCTCGACCATGTCGAAGCATCCGAGCTTCACCAACTCCCGTGCTTCATCCAGCGTGCTGATATGGTTTTGCGGAAGATTCTGCAACTGGATTCCGCGTCCGGCCCAGCGCTGTGTTCTGTTTGCGCCAGAGAACTGGAACAGACCATGCGCCCGGCCATCCAGGCAGATGTATCGATCCGCCGCCTGATATTTCTTGACCGAAGACTTCGCCATTTGAAGCCGAAGCCGCATCATCTCCAAAGCCTCGCTATCAATACTGTGCTTATCCAGGTCTTTGATGAGTGCCGTTACATTCTTTTTCCCAAGGCTGTCTACATCGATCCCTCGCTCCGTCAGCCATCCTTTCAGCTGCGATACAGAGTTCGGATTCTCAAGGCCGGTCAGTTCGTATGCCTTTGCTGTCATCTCTTCGGAAAGCATCATGTCACAGGTAATTGCCTGCTCCACCAGCTTCTTATCGATCAGGACGCCTCTATCGTTGATCCGTTGATCCATGTGATAGAAATTCCACTCGCTTTTTTGCAGGGGAAATGCCTCCAGCTTATGCCGAATATCCCGTTCTGTCCTCACGTCCTGCATACAGTAGGATTTGAAAAGTGCCCAATCCTCCGGAGCATGCTCCGGCAGGTTTCGTGTCCGTCCACCGTTGGTTTTGGTCGGCTTGCAGGGAACAGAGAAGTATTTGATCAGCCGTTCGCCTGCATCATCCTTCTGTTCTCCGGTCTTCAAGACCTCTGCGGCTGTTTTCAGCTTCAGCGGAAGCGATAAGGATGCCGCCCAGACCATCGAGCACTGCCAGGAATCTGGAGAAAGCTGGGTACCAAAATACCTGGACAGACATGTACGTTCGAACTGTGCGTTCCATGCTGCCTTGATGACGGTTTCATCGAAAATGGCGTCCCGGACTTCCTGAGGCAGTTCTTCTCCGCAGGCCATATCCACCACGCGCACATCTTCATCGTCAAAGGCATAGGCAAAAAGCAGGATATGGAAATCCCCCTCCACATAGCGGTACACCCCGCAGCTACTCAGATCGATATCAGAGAATGTTTCCAAGTCGATGGACAACACCCGTCTCTTCTCGTCCAAATTATCACCACCCCTTCTGTAATTGCTTGATCAGTAGATACTGTATATTGCATTGTTTCATTCTGCGCCTTACAAGAAACTCCATGCGCTGGGGACTCTTGTAAAACGCAGACAGGAGAGAGCCGCAGCCCTCTCCCATCTGTAATCGGTTCGATCTTTTGACCTTACTTCAGGTAATCCGGCAGATCCTCGCCAAACACATCCGTGCCATCATCCTCGCCCTCGATCTCATCGAAATCAGAGGCTGCGGAAGTCTTACCGGCAAGACGTTCTCCGGTACGCACCTTCTGGATATTTCCGAGTCCGGCAGCGATTCCGCGATTGCCGGAAGCAGAGAAACCATAGAAGTTTACCGAGACATTGGCGTAATCTCCGGACCCGCAGTCCATGGGATCCAGGATAGGCTGCACCTTGCGGTCAACGATCTGCGGAGCATCCTTGCTGGTCGCATTCAGGAACATACAGTCCGCATAGTTCTCATCGTCCGGGCGGTCGATATCGCCATCGCGGAGCGGAAGCTTCAGGTTAGGCGGAATCTTACCGCCCCACTTCTTCCCCTTCGCATCCTCCTTCGCTGCCTCGATCGCTTTCTGGATCTTTGCCAGCGTTGCCTTATCGGCCTTCGGAATGATGCAGGACACGGAATACTTCTCCTCGCCGCCGTTGATGCTCTTCGGTTCCCAGATATTTGCAAAGCTCAGTCGGCACGGAATGACCACCTTGGTCGGAGACATCGTTTTGTTTGCCATAATCATTTCCTCCATAAAATCAGCGCCGATTCAACTTCCGGCGCAGTATTCGTTGCTCTGCCGTCCTTGTTATTCCTCACCCGAATCAGTCAGGACAGCAAATTCCTGATCGGGTGCATTGTTCAGATCCACTGGCGGTCTCGGATCCGATTCCGGGACAAGCGCAAGTTTGCCGGGCGGCTTTGCCACATACTCACCCAGCAACTCATTAAACCGCTTTTTGCCCATCATCTTTTCGAATTCCGTCAGTGTGATCAGCTGCTGCTTATACAGATCGGTATAACCATTGGCCACCGCTGTATCCACCACAGCTTTTGTATCTGTGAATACCCGTTTGCTCCTGCCTTCCACGACCTTGTACCCCGGAACGGGGACAGCGTGATTCACAGCCTCGGAAGTCACATAAGCAAAAACCGCCTCAATCCAAGAGCTGATACGATTGAGCGTGGGAAGTATCCCGGCAAGCTCCGTCATCGGGATGAGTCCCGGCTGCTTGAACACAGGGGTCGTGGTATCCGCCTGGTAGGGAGCTTCCAGATCGCTTAACTCGTCAGGGCTGGCACGCGGGTCTTCCGATAAAGCGCCTGCATCGAGATCCAGGAATTCCTCCCGACACAACGATAACGCCTCTTTTGCGCAGGCTTTGCACACCGGCTTTGCCCGGCAAAACCTGCACCATTCACCGGGATTCTGCTCGCCTTTTCCTTCAAAGGCCATCTTGGCGATGGGCTTGATACTCTCTCCCCATGCCTCCAGTTCTTCCCGGCTGCATTCAAACGTGTTCACGTTATCCAGCCGAGGCTGAACAATGCTCATCCTGATTGTCTCAATAGGATAGATATATCCGTAAGCATGGAGGCCGCCAAGCGCATACAGGGAAAGCTGGGAGTTATGATCGACCTCCACATAGATTCCGGCACCTGCCTTAAAATCTATAATGTGCAGCACACCTTTCCCGTCCGCATCCCTCCCGACGATCAGCATATCCGCTGTTCCAAATCCGGATGGAGCGATATGGCTGTAGTCCACCCGCTCCTCCACCAGGACCAACGGCTCACAGCCATTACGCTTCATCTCCTCAATGACGCCGACTACAAACTCGTAATACACATCCGTAATTTGATCGATTTCTTCCGTGTAAAACTCTTCCGACTGAGGCCGCTTAACCCGCTCCTTCAGATATTTCCGGACCTTATATTCACAGACCGAATGGCAGAAAGTGCCCTCTTCCGCATACACCGAGCTCTCATTGGGGAATCCCTCCTGCAACCGGACAGAAGGCGGGCAATGCAGCCACTGCTTTGAACTGGACGCGCTCAAGAGCGCATGTACATCCGGCATAGGCCACCTCCGATCAAAGCTGCGAGATATCCGTCAGGAATGCCTCATACTTCGCTGTCGGAAGCTCGCTGACCCTGGCCACGCCGTAGGTTTTCAAGATGGAACCGATCTTTTCATTGTTCGTCCGGTCCTGCTTTACCTTGCGGACGATGATCTTTGTAATATCGTCCACCGT
>CAMOSN010000176.1 GCA_946624935.1 uncultured Lachnospiraceae bacterium
AGGAAGCTCAGTGCCCGCAGGAGAAGGTTCCAAGACCGTAGGAAGCTCAGTGCCCGCAGGAGAAGGTTCCAAGACCGTAGGAAGCTCAGTGCCCGCAGGAGAAGGTTCCAAGACTGGAGGAAGCTCAGTGTCCGTAGGAGAAGGTTTCAAGACTGGAGGAAGCTCAGTGTCCGTAGGAGAAGGTTCCCAGACTGGAGGAAGCTCAGTGTCCGCAGGAGAAGTCTCTCAGGCCGGAGGAAGCTCATTGTCAGTCGGGGAAGGTTCTCAGGCCGCGGGAAAATCTGCCGCGGGGGGAGAGACATCTACCGAAAGCAGGAAGGAGTGAGTAAGAAATGCTGTCGAAGCTTGCATTATATTTCTCCTACCCGTTCGTGCGCTACGCACTGATTGTGGGAGTGCTGATCGCACTGTGCTCCTCTCTGCTGGGCGTGACCCTGGTGCTCAAGCGCTTTTCCTTCATCGGGGACGGACTCTCGCACGTGGCCTTCGGCGCCATGGCGATTGCCAGCGTGATGAACCTGACCAACAAAATGATCATCATCCTGCCCGTCACGATCCTCTGCGCGATCCTCCTGCTTAAAACAGGGCAGAACGCAAAGATCCACGGGGACGCCGCAGTGGCCATGATCTCCGTCGGAGCGCTGGCATTCGGATATCTTCTGATGAACCTGTTCTCCACCTCCTCCAACCTGTCCGGGGACGTGTGCAGCACTCTGTTCGGCGCCACCTCCATCCTGACACTGACCGTCAGAGAGGTATGGATCTGCGCCGTGCTTTCCGTCATCGTGCTGGTGATCTTCGTACTGTTTTACAACAAGATCTTCGCCGTGACCTTCGATGAAAACTTCGCCAGGGCCACCGGGACCGACGCGAATAAATACAATCTCATGATCGCAGTCGTCATCGCCGTCATCATCGTGCTTGCCATGAACCTTGTCGGCTCCCTGCTGATCTCCGCGCTGGTCATCTTCCCGGCGCTCTCGGCCATGCGGATCTTCAAAAGCTTTAAGCTGGTCACCATCAGCTCCGCCGTGCTCTCCGTCATTTGCGCGACTGCCGGGATCCTCATCGCTATCCTGGCCGGTACACCCGTGGGCTCCACCATCGTCGCCGCCGACGCAGTCGTCTTCGGCATCTGCTGCCTGATCGGCGCCAGAAAATAAGTCAACGGGGAATGGTTATGAAGTTTCGATCATTTCTGAAGAAGTTCGGAATAGAACACACAAAAAAAGCAGGCCTGCTGTGCGCAGGGCCTGGAGTTTATTCTGAAGGGAGATTATCAATATCCCGAGGATTATCCGGAGCTGGGCGAGGAGATCACCGTCACCGGGGTGTTCGACACCTATCAGGAAGGCGAGTTTGAATACTGCACCCTGCGGGATGCAACAATGGCTTGAATTCGTTTTACAGGCATTTTCTGACAAGGGCTTCATCTTTAATTCCCTCGTCGAGCAGACGGCTGAGGAAGGAGGTGTAAGCCCTTCCTGTATTTTTTGCAAAACTTAGAGTAGAAGGAGAAAGCCGAAGAGAAACCGTTTTTCGGGTGCGTTGAACTGTTGCGTTTTTTGCCGGTGGAATTTACAAATGGATGAGATCCCAGGGGTTTTGTGATTGCTTTTCGAAGAAGAATCCCGTATAAAAATAGATGAGTTAACAATGAGTCAAAAGAACTGTCCTCTTTGATATAAAATGAGTCAGGAAGAACAGACCCTTTTGACTCTTCCATATGGAGAAAAATGCATGATCGGAATTGGAATTGATACAGGCGGAACCTGCACGGATGCCGTGATCTATGATTTTGAAACGGGAAAGATCCTTGGGGCCGGGAAGGCCCTGACCACAAAGGAGCATCTGGAGACAGGGATCGCCAACGCACTGGACCAGCTGCCGGGGGAGCTGCTGGAGCAGGCACAGATGGCGGCGCTCTCCACAACGCTTGCGACGAATGCCTGCCTGGAGAATAAGGGCGCCCGGGCGAAGCTTCTGCTCATCGGATTTGACCGGGGGATGATGGAGCATCTGAAGGACCTGTACGCCTCCTACGGACTGGATGATCTCACCCGGTTCGTGGTGCTGGATGCGAAGGCAGAGGGTCTCTATGAGCATCCCTACGACCCCGACTGGGAGGACCTGCGTGCCCGTGCGGGCGAGTACTTTGAGGACGCCGATTCCGTAGGAATCGTGCAGATGAACCCGAAAAGCAACGGCGGCCGCTTTGAGCTGACAGCGCTGCGGGTCCTGCGGGAGGAGCTCTCGCAGCCCGTTACCATTGCGTTCGATATTTCCCGGGAGACTGACATCCTCAAAACCTGCGCAGGTACCATGCTCAATGCGCGTCTGATTCCTCTGATTTCAGAGTTCATGCAGGCCGTGCACCATGTACTGGAGGACCGGGGCCTGCACATTCCCATTTCCATCGTACGCAGCGACGGCACCCTGATGCCCGAGGAGATGGCCTTTTCCTATCCCGTGGAAACGATCCTGTGCGGGCCTTCCGCCAGCGTGGTGGGCGGTGCGGCGCTGGCGCGGGGAGCGCTTGACCGGAAGATCCCTGCGGAGGCTTTTGCAACTGTCGACGATATCCCGGAGCCTTCTGCAATTGCTGACAATTTCACGGAGAATTCGTCCGGTTCTGAATTGAAACAGGAGGATACTCCCTCCTCACAGGAATATTGTGACCAGGAAGATGTCGAAGATGTCTCTATAAAAGACGGAAAAAACCGGGAAATGAGCGGCATCGTGGTCGACATGGGCGGCACCACGACTGATATCGCGCTCATCCGTGACGGCGAGCCGCTGATGGCGGAGGAGGGCATTCACATCGGCCAGTGGAAGACCATGGTGCGGGGTCTGTATGTGGAGACCGTCGGCCTGGGCGGGGACACCGCCGTGCGCTATGACAAGGATGGAAAGCTGTACCTCGACACCGTACGCGTGATCCCCGTGAGTGTGCTCGCAGCGCAGTACGACCATGTGCTTCCGGCACTGGAGGAGCTGGCGGAGCGTGCGTATTTCTCCTCCAATCAGGTGCATGAATTTTATGTGCTCGTGAAGGACATCTCCGGCAAAAGCGGCTATTCCGAAACCGAGCAGCGCCTGTGCCAGATCCTGAAGAAGAAGCCGCTCATCACCATGGAGCTGGCCGAGCGCATGGGCTGCTATCACCGTTTTCTGCACACCGAGCGTCTCGAGAAGGACGGCGTCATCCTCAAGAGCGGCCTGACTGCCACGGATATGATGATCCTCAAGGGCGATTTCACCCTCTACGACGGAGCTGCTGCGCGGGCAGCACTTCGTTGCCTTGCTGTCAACACAGGCATCGCGGCAGAGAAACTTCCAGACTGCGTGTACGAGATGGTGAGCCGCCGCATGTACGACAGTATCGGGAGAGTGATCCTGCAGAAGGAATATCCCGGGCTGGAGGAGACGTTTACGAGAGAGTACCTTGAGCCGCTGCTGGAATGCTTCTATGCACAGGCGAAGGAGCGGGTGGAGCGCGCAGCAGCACGAGAGGCCGCAGCAACGTGCGAAGCCGAAGCAGGATACGGCGCTGCAGCAACGGAGCGGAAAAAACCCACGAACCCCTTCGCCGGTCTCCAGCTCACCTCGCAGCTTCCCCTGATCGGCGTCGGAGCACCGATCCATGTGTTTCTGCCGCGGGTGGCACAGCTGCTCGGCACCACGGCCATCATCCCGGCCTACGCCGAGGTGGCCAACGCTCTGGGCGCAGCTGCCTGCAAACGGGCGGTCCACTGCGAACTCATCATCAAGGCGGAATACGATGGTGCGGAGTTCACCGGCCTGTCCCTGTACGAAGAAGGCAGGCGATACACCTTCGAGGAAATCGAACCGGCAACCGCGTTCGGCAGAGCGGTCATGGAACGCATGCTCCGAAAGCAGGCCGCCATGCGCGGCATGACCGGTGATCTGCAGTTGCACATGGAGGTGGAAGAAAACCGCTTCGGACACACCGCGGGGGGAGTGCTCTTTGAGATTAAGATTGAGGGGAGCGTAAGCGCCGG
>CAMOSN010000177.1 GCA_946624935.1 uncultured Lachnospiraceae bacterium
TTTCGAAACGGGTGCAGTGGCTGCTGCAGGAGTTGCAGCGGATGTCGCAGCAGAAGAGGTTGCCGCAGACGCAGCAGCATCGGATACAGCCTTTGCTTCCGTTTTCTCCTGTACAGGCTTTACTGCCGGAGCGGATGCGGCTGTATCTGCACTCTGATGGACAGCTCCAGCTGCAGCGGCCAAAGCAGATGCCTGAACGGCGGATGCAGCTGCCGCAGTCGAAGCGACGGATGCTGCAGTTGCAGCGGCAGATGCAGCAGTTGCAGCTGAGGATGCTGTGGCAGATGCCGCTGCGGCTGCTGCCGGTGCAGCCCCGGCCGGACGGGTCGCACCCACCGTGCCGGCTGTCCCTGCCGGACGGACGGTTCCTGCTGTTCCCGCTGCTCCTGTCGGACGCACGGCCCCTGCCGCTCCCACCGGGCGGGCCGGACCTGCGGTTCCTGCTGCTCCTGTCGGACGCACGGCCCCTGCCGCTCCCACCGGGCGGGCCGGACCTGCGGTTCCTGCCGGACGGACAGGCCTTCCGGCAGCTCCTGCCGGCCGCGCTGTTCCTGCTGGTCTTCTGCCCTGTGCATCGGAGGCCCCATCTCTTCTGACAGGATTCTTCGGCGTTGTACCTGGTCTCTGCCCGGCCTTCACAGCGCCGGTTTTACTGTTCTGAGGGCGGAAGATCATAATCGGCTTTTTCTTTTTCGGTTTCGCCTGGATCTCTTCCGTCTCCGATTGATTCATATTTACATTTTCCGGTTCATTTGTCATATTCATCGCTTCCTTCAATCAACTAATCGAATCACAGCCTCCGCCATCGAGGCATCCGTAACCGCAAGTACGCTCCGCATCTCATAACCTGCGCATTTCCCCAGCTGCTCCTTATCTCCGATCGAGATACACCGGATGTTCCGGTAACTGCACATATCCCGGAAATGCTTTCCGGTATTCTCAGATGCATCCTTCGCCAGGATCACCAGTGCAGCCTTTCCGCTTTTCACGGCCGTTTCTGCCATAAAGGCACCGCCGGCGATTTTACCTGCTCTTCTGGCCAGTCCCAGCATACCCCATATTTTTTTCTGATTACTCTCCAGCAAGGGTTTTTATCTCCATCAGAAGTTCTTCCCATCTTTCGGCCGGAATACTGCATTTCAGGGAACGTTCAATCCCGTGGTTCTTTCTGACCTTATCAATGCATTGCAGATCCCTGCACACATAACAGCCCCTTCCGTTTTTACGTCCGGTGACATCCACATGCACCTGCGTGCTTTCTGCTTCGCGCACCAGCCGGATCAGATCTTTTTTATCTTTCATCAACCCGCACCCGATGCACTTTCTCTGGGGGATCTTCTTTCCTGCCATAACCGTGGTCGATACTCCTGTTTCTACATTAAATATAAAACCGTCTGCGTAATTACAAAATTCCTTTCAGAGACATGCTTTATTCCTGTCCCTGCGGATCAACCGCTGCTGCGGAAAGATCCTCTTCCGAATTCGAAGCTGTGTCATCCGCCGGAAGCTCATCATATACCGCGCCATTGTCATCCACCGGCTGCTGGTCATAGGCTTCCTGCCCGTAATACTCCCCGTTTTCGTAGGCGTATCCGTTCTCGTCGTAGCCTTCATCGCCGTATGCGTAATCGTCGGTATACTCTTCGCCATACTCATCCGCATACTCTTCGTCATCATATTCATCGTAGTAATCGCTCTCATATTCGAGCAGATCACCGGATTCACGCGCCTGTGTTTCACTCTTGATATCGATCTTGAAGCCGGTAAGTCTGGCCGCAAGACGCGCATTCTGTCCTTCCTTGCCGATCGCGAGGGAAAGCTGCCGGTCCGGAACCACCACCTGTGCGGTCTTTTCATCCGGATCCGCCATCACGTAGATGACCTGTGCCGGGCTGAGGGCATTCTCGATCATCAGCGCCGGGTTCTCATCCCAGTTAATGATATCGATCTTCTCGCCGCCCAGTTCCTCGACAACGGCATCGACACGTGCACCGTTTTTACCGACGCATGCACCAACCGGATCGATCCCGGGATCCCTGGAATATACCGCCATTTTCGTACGGCTTCCTGCTTCTCTTGCGATTCCGCGGATCTGTACGGTACCGTCGCTGATCTGTGAAACCTCGTTTTCAAACAACCGTTTCACCAGCTCGGGATGTGTTCTGGAAAGCATGATCCTTGGTCCGCGCGGGGTATCCTTGACCTCCATCACGTAAACCTTGATCCGCTGTCCCGGATAGAAGCTTTCCACACTCATCACATCACGGCCGTTTTCATCCTTCGTTTTGGTGCGGATCATTTCCTTCTCATTCAGCATCGCCTCGACTTTACCAAGGTTTACGCTGATGTTATTGTTCACATAACGCAGGACGGTACCGGTGAGCACCTCATGCTCCTTCTCGTAGTAATGACGATACAGAGACCTGCGTTCCTCCTCACGGATGCGCTGGAGGATAACGTTCTTTGCGGTCTGTGTGACGATTCGTCCGAAATTCCGGGACTGGATATCCACACGCACGATATCGCCAAGCTCATAGTGCGGATCCTTCATACGGGCATCCACAAGAGAAATCTGGGTCAGTTCGTCTTCCACCTGCTCCACGACCGTCTTGTCGGCATACACCTGGAAGGAATTATTCTCAGGGGAGATATCCACAACCACATTGTCAACTTCATTCTTCTGATACTGGGTCTTGCAGGCCTGGATCAGAGACTGGCGGATCGCATCGAGCAGCACCTCGCGGCTGATCCCTTTTTCCTTTTCCAGAAGTTCCAATGCGCTGAGCAATTCATTTTCCGTGTTCATTTTTTCCGTTGTCCTCCTTAAAAATCGAATGCCAGACGGATCAGGGCCAGAGCATCTCTTTGAAAGACTGCGCTGTTTCCGTCTTCTTTTTCTATCGTAACGGTATCCTTGTCAAATGAAAGCAGGATCCCGGTATAATCCTTCGATCCATCCACCGGTTTATACAGCTTCAGCTCCACTGCCTCCCCGATGCTTCTTTGAAAATCCTTATCCTTCTTCAGCGGACGGCCAAGTCCCGGCGAGCTGACCTCGAGCACATAGGAGTCCTCGATAAAGTCCTCCTCGTCGAGCGCATCGCTTAAAGCTCTGCTGATCACTTCACAGTCATTGATCGTGATACCATCCGGCTTGTCAATATAAGCCCGCAGATACCAGGTACCACCCTCTTTGACATACTCCACATCCACCAGTTCAAACTGGTGTTCCTCCATCATAGGCTGCAGGAGCTGCTCTGTCCTGCTCTCGTATGTCTCCCTTTTCGTCATCCGCTGTCCTTTCACAATGGTTCGTTCGTCCGGCCATGTCCTGTTCAGACAGGCATGCTTCTCTGTCCGAATAACATGAAAGAAGAACGGGCAGTACCCGTTCTTCTTTGCGGCAACAATATTTACATATTGAATACTAACACTGTACTATGGAAAATGCAAGTACTTTTCCACGGAATTTTCCCTTCTTTTGCGTTCTTTCGCTGCTTTTCCACCATATTTTGTACGTACCGACGATCACCGGTTTTGTTTTGTACGTACCGGCGATCACGGATTTTTGTATGCACCAGCGATCATCGATCATACGCCTACAAATCGTTTGCGGTTGGCCAGCACCTTCTGCACCGCCTCGCCAACGGTCACAGCGCCGTCCTTGTTAACATCCAGTCCGCTGTTTCGTCCGTACTGCGCATTGTAGGTGCCGCCGCGCGTCCACAGAACATAATTGTCGCCCTGACCGACCGCATAGGGCCATAGAACTGCCATGTACAGGCTTCCGAGAGAATTATATCTTCCGGCATATCTTGAAAGATACATTTGTACATAGTCGAGCTGGTCAACGGCCGACATCGCCCGCAGGTTTGCCGTGGTTGTTCCCAGGCTCGCGGCCGTGGATGGCAGGAACTGAATGAGTCCCGTAGCACCCGAATTGGGATTGATTATGGTGTGGCTCAGCAGCGATTCAAACGCCATCACTGCCATCAGATCATCCGGATCCGCCCCGATCGC
>CAMOSN010000178.1 GCA_946624935.1 uncultured Lachnospiraceae bacterium
CCCTTATGCTCCGCCTGCCGCTGTCCTCGTCTTATAGAAGATGTAAACAAACAGCACCGCCCCGATGAAGGAGGTGACCACACCGATGGGCAGCTCGAGGGGCCGCAGGATCACGCGCGCGGTCAGGTCGGCCAGCATCAGAAACACCGCGCCGCCGAACATCACTGCCGGGAGCAGTCTGCGGTGGTTGGGTCCTGTGATCATCCGCACAATGTGCGGCGTCACCAGTCCGACAAAGCCGATGGTTCCGCCGATGGATACACACACCCCGATCAGAGCCGACACTGTCACCAGAACCACGATGCGCACGCGCCGCACGTTCACGCCGACATGCCTCGCATTATCCTCGCCGATGGCAAAGGCGTTCAGCTCCTGAGCGTGCCACATCAGCACAGCGCTGCCCAGCACCAGCACGATCCCCAGCACCGCCGCATTGCGGTAGCTGCTGCCGGCCAGGGAGCCCATGGTCCAGAAGGTGATGCTCTTGACCTTGTCATGGGCAAAGGTCACCACCAGTGACATGATGCTGTTCACAAACATGGAATAGATGATTCCGATCAGCACGATCGTGTTGGTGGAGAGCGAATAATCCAGGCGATAGGCCAGGGCCATGATGATCATAAAGGAGAGGAATGCAAACCCGATCGCCATCATCATCGTGCCGCTGAACGGAAAATGCGGCAGCGTGATGTTGAATGCGATCGCCAGCACCGCACCGAGGCTCGCGCCCGATGACACGCCCAGCGTAGAGCCGTCCGCCAGCGGATTCTTCAAAAGGCCCTGCACCGCCGTCCCGCACAGGGACAGCGCCGCTCCCGTGAGCGCCACGCACAGCACCCGCGGAAGCCGCACCGACAGAATAATGGACCCTGCGGTAATGTCCTGCGGGATCTCCTGCCGCGTCAGGCCGCGCCACAGCACCTGCGCCGTGTCGGTAAACGGCACATTGACGCTGCCGATGCACACACAGACGATCAGTGTCAGCAGCGTCACTGCGGCAAAGCCGCACAAAATCACCGGGTGAAATCCCTCCCGGCGGCGAAGAACCGGACGGGTTGTACCCGCTGGTCTGTTCTGTTTTTTATCCGGAGACTTTTCCCGTTCCTTCATCACTGCTTAACCCTGAACCCTGTATCATGCTTCTTTACGTTACTGCCTGGCATCATTTATTGCCTGGCATCAGTTCTCCGTTGCTTCCTCGGTGACCGCCTCTGCTGCCTCCGCTCCGCCATACACGAAGTCATACAGCATCTTCGCACCATCCACAAGGCGCGGAACCGGGCGGGAAAGCTCGTTGTTCTGCAGGTTGAGGATGGAGTGGTCCGCAACCGCGGTGATGTTCTCCCAGCCGGGGCGGGATTCGATTTCCTCCTCAGGAGTCGGGCCCTCGCCGAAATACATGGTGATGGTCACGATGTGATCCGGATTGCGCTCGATCACCTGCTCCTCGGAGATCTCCGCCCAGCCTTCCACGTCATCAAATACATTCTTCAGGCCGATCATATTGGCGATCTCATCCATGAAGGTTCCCTTGCCGGCCGCCCACAGGCCATATTCCAGCGGAGACACCTCAAAATAGACGGTTTCGGGATCTTCCGGCGTCTCCACAGCCAGCTGTGCAAATTCCTCCTGCATGTTCTGCACGATCGCATCCGCTTCAGCCGTCTTTCCCGTCAACGCACCGATCATTGCGATCGCATCATACACACCGTTGATGTCCTGGGCATCCGACACCACAACATGCACACCGGCATTCTCCAGCTGCTCGATCTGCTCCTCGCTCTGCGCCATGGTTCCCATCAGCAGAACCTGCGGCTGCAGCTCGATGATCTGCTCAATATTCGTGTCGTACCCGGACTGCACGGAGGGAACCTCGAACACCTCAGCCGGATAATCGCAGTATTCGCCGCGGCCCACCAGCATGTCACCGGCGCCAAGCGCATACAGGATCTCGCAGTCGGCTGCCGTCAGCGCCACAACGCGCTCCACATCTCCTTCAACGGTGACTTCCCGGCCCATCATGTCCGTCACTGTCACATCCGCCATTGCCGGCTGACTCATCGCCAAAGCCGCCATCATTCCCATCGCTGCAAAAGCTGTGATCCATTTCTTCGTCATCCTTCTTTTCCCGTCCTTTCCTTCCTGATTTGTAAAACTGCACGCCCCGCCGGGCCGCCCGGGCTGCCGGGCCCGAAAACAGTGTCTGAGATATCCCCGTCCGGCCCAAGCAATCCCTGATAACGATTTTAAAATATGAAAACCGAATGCGCAAGTCAAACAGGGGACGGTTCTCTGTTTGATCCCGGGAATTGATAATAAACGGAACAGACTGAAAAATAAATTGGCACAGCCTGATAAATCTGATATATTTACATTTAAGAAGGCTAATAGATGATTATTTATCTTGTAAGGAGGAAAAAATGAAACGAGGGAAATGCACGATTCTTCTGGTAATGACAGCATTTTTGACAATGCTGCTCTCCTCCGGTGCGTTTGCGCTGGGTCCGGCCGGATACGTTCCGACAAAAGCGAAGGTCTACGAGTACGATACCGATACAAAAAAATGGGAGCAGATCGGTACGGACACCCTGTCCTTTTCATCCGACGGGAAGATCAAGAGTATCACAAAGGATCGGAGGCTGGCTGAAGAGGAAGTGGAAAAGAGCGTCTATTCCTGGTCCGGTAATCTTGTAAAAAAGGTTGTCACGTCGACAAAATCGTCATCAGGCAAGGATTCCTCAACCGTTGTCTACAAGTATCAGGATGGGAAACTCATATCCGAAACCCATAAGGGCGGCAGTTTAGTAGAACCCGGTGTGGTCAGCTATACTTGGGAAGGAAACAAAACAACCGGAGATATGCCGACACTGGAAGTCAACAGCAGCCATCAGCTGATCTCCAAATCCTGGATCTCCTGTCTGGTCTACAAGGAAACAAACAAATACACCTATTACAAAAATGGTAATCTGAAGAAGCTTGCCTTCACCGACGCCTTTACCTATGGAAAGGTAATCGCCCGGGAAACGTATAACTACCAGAAAAACGGATTTCCAAAATCCGTCTACCGAACAGAAGGAAAGAAAAAATTTTTAAAGGAAGCATATTCGTACAAGACAAAAAAAGGGAAAATCCAGGAAATTCAAGTCACCGTGAAGGACGGATACACAACAAAATATAAATATGTCATAACAAAATGGAAAAAAGTCAGCCACATGAGAAACCATGATGCGTTTGGTTTGGAGCTGCCGCTTTATTGATCGTTGCAATGTCTTTTCCTGACAGCGGCACCCTGTATGACTATGAAGAACATTTATTTTACCGACCTGCTCCCGGAGCAGGAGATCGATGAAATCCTGAAGACCCGTGAGATCGGTCTGGAAAGTATCCGGTTTTCGATCGCGGATAATCTGGACCGTTTTTCCGAAACCCTGAAGGAAGAGCAAAGCCGCCTGGGCGCCTTCGGCAATCCGCCGCTTTCGCTGCACGGCCCCTTTCTGGACCTCAATCCCATGTGCTATGACCGTCTGGTGCGTGAAGCGACCTTTACCCGCTTCTCCCAGGCTTATGAAGCTGCGGCTTTACTGGGAGCGACCCGGATCGTGTATCACAGCGGCATGATCCCCACGGTTTACTACCTGGAGGGCTGGGCGCAGCGGATGGCAGAATTCTGGAACCGCTTTCTGGACGGAAAGTCCGGTATCACCGTCTGTATGGAAAATGTGCTGGACCGCTATGCCGCCCCGCTCGCCCAGGTGTGCTCCCTGGTAGATCATCCGGATTTCGGCATCTGTCTGGATCTCGGACATGCCTGGTGCTACGGAGAAGACCCGCTTTCCGTATGGCTCGACACACTCAAAGGGCACATCCGCCATGTCCATGTGCACGATAACTGCCAGGACCGCGACCGTCACCTGGCCCTGGGCAGCGGAACTCTGCCTTACGCCCAGGTCATTCCTGCACTCATACGACAGGTCAGCACTTTTCGTGTGCAGCAAGGCAGCCCTTCTTATGTGCAGCA
>CAMOSN010000179.1 GCA_946624935.1 uncultured Lachnospiraceae bacterium
AATGGACAGAAATGAGATGCTTACCGGTAAAAGCATGGCGCAAATTCTCTTTTCCCATGCCCGGAGCAGACCGCAGCATTTGTGCGTGGCCGATCCGGATGAGGCGATGACCTATGGACAGATGGCGCTCCGGATCCGGGAGAAGGCGCACGCTCTGGAGCAGCTTGGGATCCGTGCCGGTGATTTCGTGGTCGCGGTGTGTGCGCAGCGGGGCGATTATCTGGCACTGGAGTTTGCGGTGCAGGAGCTGGGAGCGGTATTTGTGCCGGTGGAAAAACGAATCCCGCGGGAAGCGCTTGAAAGAGTGTGCCGGATCGTTCATCCTGCGCTGGTGGTCCACAGGCCGGACCTGGAGAGTGGCAGCATCGAACCTGCCGGAGCATACGTGACCAAAACGCAGCGGCAGGTGCCGGCCATCGAGGCAGGAACACAGCGGCAGGTGCCGGCCAGCGAGGCAGGAACACAGCAGCGGGTGCCGGCCAGCGAGGCAGAAACACAGAGGCAGGTGCCGGCCATCGAGGCAGAAGCATGGCCGCAGGTGCAGGCCGGGGAGAGCGAAGCAATCGCCACGATCCTGTTCACCACAGGGACGACCGGTGCGAGCAAGGGAATCATGATCAGTCACCGGGCGGAGGTTGCGGTGGCGCAGAACGTATTTTACGGGACGGCGATGGAGGAGGATACGGTGGAACTGATCCCGACGCCCATCAATCATTCCTACGGGCTTCGGCACTGCTTCGGGCTGCTGCTTGGCGGACGGAGCATTGTGCTGTGCGACGGTGTGACCATGGCGGAGGACTTCTTTACCATGATAGACCGTTATCAGGTCAACGCCCTTTCACTGACGCCTGCGATGGTAAACATTCTGCTGCATCTGACCGGTGAGCGACTGGGATCCTATGCAGGCCGGATCCGTTATCTGCAGCTGGGAACCGCCGGCGTGGACGGGACTATGAAGGACACGCTCAGAAGGCTTCTGCCCGAGAGCCGGCTCTATCAGTATTACAGCAGCACGGAGGCTGGCTGTGCCTGTATCTTTGATTTCCGGGATGACACATCGAAGCGCCGGGTCGGACGGCCTGCCGTGAATTCCACCTTCACCGTGCTGGATGACCAGGGGAATGAGATGCGCTCCGATGCAGCGCACTGGGGCTATCTCGCCTGCAAGGGGCCGATGAACATGAGCGGATATTATCAGGATCCGCTGCTCACCCAAAAGACGGTCATTCGCGGGTACGTCCGGTCCGGCGATCTGGGGTATCTGGATGAAGAGGGGTATGTGTGCTTCGTCGCCCGGGAGGGAGATGTGATCAACTGCGGCGGCAATAAAATTGCGCCGGAGGAGGTCGAAGCCGAAGCCATGCGTTTTGGCAATCTGCGGGAGTGTGCGCTCTGCGCAAAGGAGGACGCTGTGCTGGGGCAGGTACCGTGGCTGTTTATCGTGCCGGAGGAGGGAGCGTTCTGCGAAGACTGTGACAGCGGTGCGCTGCTGCGCTTTCTTTCAGGCAGACTGGAGCGGTATAAGGTGCCGGTCCGGGTGGTGCCGGTCAGAAAACTTCCGAGGAATGCGCTGGGAAAGCTGATGCGCGGCAGATGCATGGAGCTTGTGGATGAATCCGTCACGGTTAATGGCACGGTGAATGGGTAGTCGAAGGATTTCCTGGTTCCACGGTGTGAGGCTCTGGCGGAGAAGGAACTGTATTCAGGCGTGTGAGCGCCGAAAGATGCAAAATGGGGAAGGATATGGAAGGGATCGACATGGATGAGCAGGCATTTTACAGGTTTCTTGCGCAGACGCTGCCGGAGGTGGACTGGGACAGTGAGCAGGCTCTGATGGAGAGCGGGGAGCTGGATTCCCTGGATGTGCTGATGCTGGCCGGTGCCCTCTATGAACGGATGAAAATCGAGCTTCCTCAAACAGAGTTGAAGGCGGAAAATTTCGCGTCGAAGGAAAGCATCTGGAAGCTTGTGAATGCCTGCACCCATCGAAAGGAGCGGATATGGTCATGAGAAGAAAAGGACATCTGTTTATTGCTGCGCTGTTGACTGTCTGTATGGGGATCGCTGCTCCTGTATACGCTTCGCAGGAGGGGGAGGCCTTTTCCCTGGAGGATCTGCTGAGCAGACAGGGAACGCTCGTCTCGGCAACGGATGAGGCGGTCACGACGCAGGAGCTGGAGACACTTTGCAAGGCGGCTGCCGGTGTGACCGTGGGTGATAAAAAAATGTGGCAGCTGACCGTGATCACGGGACAGGATCTGGTGCAGGAGCTGCTGCCCCGGTATGCGCAGGAAGGGCTGGTGACAAAGGGGACCGCTGCCATTGTGGTGTCGGTCACTTCGGAGACCGGTCAGAAGGATCAGTATGAGGTGCCCGATCAGACGGCGGCCATGGCGGCCGGCATGGTGGCACAGCAGATCAGCACGGCCGCAACAATGATGGGGCTTGGGAGCAAAGTCATTACCGACGTCATCTATGAATCCTCCTACACGCTTTACAACGACAATGAGCCCGATGACGGGCATCTGCTCAAGGAAGGCATGGACTGGGATGAATGGCGCAGGATGTTCGCAGTTCCAGTGGAAAACATTTATACCCTGGATGCGAGCGGAGAGCCGATCGAGGTACTGGACGGAAGCCATGTGGAGCTGGACAGCAATGGCTACACCCTTTACGACCGGGAGAGCGGAGAGCCGGTCAGCAAAAAGAAGGTCAACTATGAAAAAGAACAGCTGATGACGCCGGTGTGCGTGGTGCTGGTAGGTCACACAGACGAAGACGCAAAGAAGAGCGGCATCAGACCGGAGGAGATCCGCAGCTTTTACGACGGAACCACGGATCCCTATGAGAAACATTACGGAGGAAGCGCAGAATGAAGCTGATCAGAACAGAGGATGCCGTCGGGCATGTATTGTGCCATGACATGACGCAGATTATTCCCGGAACCTATAAAGATGCCAGATTTCGAAAGGGTCACATTGTGACGGCAGAGGATATTCCGGTACTGCTTTCCATGGGTAAGGAAAACCTGTATGTATGGGAGAAAAACGAGGGGATGCTGCACGAGGATGAGGCAGCGCTTCGTCTGCGGGATCTGTGTATCAGCGACCATATGCACTGCAGCAGCGTAAAGGAAGGGAAGGTCGAACTGATCGCCGATGAGGACGGTCTGTTTGAAGTGGATGTGGAGCGGCTGTACGCAGTCAACGACATCGAAGAGCTGATGATCGCGACCCGCCACACCAACACTGCGGTCCACAAAGGAGATAAGCTTGCCGGTATGCGTGTGATCCCGCTCGTGATCAAAGCGGAAAAACTGGACCGCGCCGGGCAGGCTGCAGGCGATGCTCCGCTGCTGCGCATCACGCCCTGGAAGCTGAAAAAGGCAGCAATTATTACGACCGGAAGTGAGGTGGAAAAGGGACTTATCCAGGATTCCTTTACGCCGGTGGTACAGCGCAAGCTGGCAGCCTTTGGGATTGAGATGATCAGCCACAGCATGTGCGGCGATGACAAGGAACGGATCCGCACAGCCATCGAGAAAGCTCACGCGGACGGCGCGGACCTGATCTGCTGCACCGGCGGCATGAGCGTGGATCCGGATGACCGCACGCCCGGCGCCATCGCCGAGAGCGTTGCAAAGGTCGTGACCTACGGGGCCCCGACTCTGCCCGGCGCCATGTTCTGCCTGGGCTATTTTGAGGACGGAACCCCGGTCGTGGGTCTGCCGGGATGCGTCATGTACGCAAAGGCGACCATCTTCGACCTGGTCCTTCCGCGAATCGCGGCAGGCGTCAGACTGCAGAGAAGCGACTTCGTGCGCCTCGGCCACGGCGGTCTCTGCCTGGGGTGCAAAGAATGCCACTACCCGGTATGCCCATTCGGCAAGGGCTGAGTGGGTCAAACAGGGGACGGTTCTCTGTTTGAGAGGATCGGCGAAAAGAAATGAGAAAACGCAAATCTTAGATGCC
>CAMOSN010000180.1 GCA_946624935.1 uncultured Lachnospiraceae bacterium
GGGATACCGATCAGAGAAATCTGTGGACCGATATGGACGTTGTGACCGCAGAGACCATCGACGAGTTCCCGTGGCCGGAGTGGTAAGAAGCAGATAATCCTTTGCTTCACAAACGAGAAACGCAGGCAGCCTGACCCGCTGCCAAAGATGTATGATCGTGTGCGAGGGCTGCCGCTTTCAAAGGCGGCAGCCTTTTTTCAGCGATACAGCCGCAGGCATCCGATGTGCGTTTACAGCCGGAGCCTGGCAGCCTGCCAGGGAAGCCTCCCGCCGATCAGGCCGGCTTTCCATGCGGATCGCATAACTCAAGACGCAGGAGGAAAAAAAGTTGGGCAGCAATGCAGAATATATCCTGGAAGTAAAGAATGTCTGCAAGAGTTTCCCGGGCGTTAAGGCCCTGGACAACGTTTCCCTGTCCGTTCCGAAAGGAGTGGTATACGGAATCGTAGGCGAAAACGGTGCAGGCAAATCGACCCTGATGAAAATCCTTTCCGGAGTCTATACCAAAGACAGCGGCACGGTGATCTTCGACGGAGAAACCATTGAGAACACAACTCCGATTCAGGCTCTCCGCAGAGGCCTGAGCATCATCTACCAGGAGTTCAATCTTGTCAATACCATGACAGTCGGTGAAAACATCCTGCTGGGACGCTTCCGTGAGAACGGAGGCATGCGCGGCACACATAAAAGAGCCAAAGAACTGCTTGATTCGATCGGCAGCAAGATCAGCACCACTTCCATGGTAGGCGATCTGAGCGCCTCGGAGATGCAGATGGTGGAAATCGCAAAGGCACTGTCCTTTGATTCGAAACTGATCATCATGGATGAACCGAGTTCATCCCTGACTGCCGAAGAACTGAAAAAGCTCGGCATCATCATCAATCAACTTCGCGACCGGGGCGTGGCGATCATCTATATCAGCCACAAGCTGGATGAAATTTTTGAATACTGCGACATCGTCACCATTATGCGTGACGGATGTGTGATCGATACAAAAAAAGCCAGTGAACTGACACGTGCGGAAATGATCGCAAAAATGGTCGGCAGGACCATTGAAAACGAATATCCGCCGAGAGCGCACTTCGTGGGCGAGCCTCTGCTGGAAGTGAAGAACCTGAATACACATAAGCTTCACGATATCAACTTCACGCTTCACAAGGGTGAGATTCTCGGCCTGGTGGGCCTGGTCGGCGCCGGAAGGACGGAGATCATCCGTGCTCTCTACGGTGCAGACAAGTCCCTTTCGATCGAGACCTACATCGATGGACAGAAGGTCGATATCCGGGATCCGGGCAGGGCAAAGGCTGCCGGTATGGGACTGGTACCGGAGGACCGGAAACGGGAAGGCCTTATTCTTCCTTTCTCGGTGCAGCAGAACATTTCAATGGCTGCCCTCGGAAATATGACAAAAGGAGCTTTCCTGGACATGTCATCCGAAGGAGAGATGGCGCAGCGTCAGATCGAAGCGCTTAAGATCAAAACACCTTCCGCCGATACGAAAGTTGTATCTCTTTCCGGCGGAAATCAGCAGAAGTGCATCGTCGGCCGGTGGATGGAAATGCATCCCCGTGTACTGATCATGGATGAACCCACCCGAGGAATCGACGTAGGTGCGAAATATGAGATCTATGTACTGATGAATCAGATCGTTGAACAGGGTGGTGCGATCATTATGATCTCTTCGGAATTGCCGGAAGTCCTGAATATGAGCAACCGCGTACTGGTGGTCTGTGACGGACATATCACCGGAGAATTCAATCCGGAAGTCGATTCGGCAGAGACCATTATGGATAAGGCGATCGGATAAGGAGGCAGGTATGAGTCAGACAAAAAACAAATCCTTTATGAAATGGCTTCAGCAAAACCTGGTTCTGGTCGGCATTATTATCCTGGTCGTTGTCACGGCACTGGTTGAACCGAAGTTTCTGCAGCCGCGGAACCTGACGAACGTCATGAAGCAGCTGTCGGCGCTTCCCTTTGTTGCGCTGGGCATGACCTTTGTGATCATCTGCGGATTTATCAATCTTTCCGTTCCCGGGCTGATCAGCCTTGTCGCTGTGATCAGCGCACTGACGATCAACACCATCGGACAGGGCGGTTCCCTGCTTCTCGGCTTTGTGGTCGGCATTGCGCTCGGATGGCTGACCGGACTGGTCCTCACGGCCTGCGGCGCCATGACCCAGGCGGAGGTATTGTTCATTACCTACGGTCTGAGCCGTGTGTTCATCGCACTGGCAGTCATGCTTTCCGGGGCAAAGACTGTACGTATTAAGGACAGCACGAAGCCGATCACGGTCTACAGCATGCTCGGATCTTACAATGTGTGGATCTTCCCGATCGTATTTTTGTTCTTTATTGTGATCCTCATCATCATGCACATTTTCCTGACCAAGACGCTTCCGGGCCGTCTGATCATGCTGACCGGCGGAAATAAGGACGCTGCGTATCTGGCAGGATACAATGTGAAACGGATCATGCGCATGGTATATGCGATCTGCGGCGGCCTGACCGCCCTCGGCTCCCTGGCCATGCTTGCCCGTATCGGCACCGCACAGTCCGGCAACGGAAGCGGGTATGAGACCGATGCGATCCTGTGCGTGGTGGTAGGCGGCACTACTCTTAAAGGCGGAAAAGGAAGCGTACTGCGCACGATGTTCGGTGTGGCTCTGATCACATTGCTGGGCAACTGTATGAATATGCTTGGCCTTTCGACTTATATGCAGACCGTCATGCGCGGCGCGGTACTGGTGATCGCGATCTGGCTTGACAACCGCAAGGAACTGTAAGGAGGTGAGATCATGGAAGCAAAAGCGAAAAATAACAGTATCTTATCGAAAATCTGGAAAATGATCTCAAAGCAAAAGGCAGTGATTGCGATCATTGTACTGCTCCTGATCGTTCTGGTGTCCAACAACAGGGCACTGTTCTACAATCAGAGAAATCTTCTCGGCATCCTTCGTTCTGCTGCCATCATCGAGATCGTTGCGTTTGGTGTATCTGTGGCGGTTATCTGCGGCGGCTGCGATCTTTCCTGCGGCGGCGTGCTGTCCCTGAGCGGTATCATTGCGATCATGATCATCAATGCAGGACTTCCGATCGTCATCGGCATTATCGGAGCGCTTCTTTGCGGCGCCCTGATCGGATTTGTGAACGGGTTCCTGGTCGTGCATCAGAAAACAGAGCCGTTCATCATCACCCTTGGAATGGGAATGCTTCTCAAAGGCGTGGCGCAGCAGCTCACGGATGCGCATCCGCTGTCCTGCAAATCCGGCACCTTCATGAATATTTCCAATACCACCTTCTTCGGGATCCCCTCCCTTGTGGTGTATATGCTGATCCTGTTTGTCCTGTTTTACTGCCTGCTCCGTTTCACGAGCTACGGACGTAACTGCTATGCGATCGGCGGAAACTACGATGTGGCACAGTATTCCGGCATTCCCGTGGTGTTCACCAAGTGGTCGGCCTTCGTGATCAGCGGCGTTACCGCAGCGCTGGCGGGAGTGCTGCTCGCATCCCGCATGAACACCGGCAACTCGGTATACGGCGATGATACCGGTATGCTTGTAAACTGCGGCGTCGTGATCGGCGGCACCTCCTTCGCAGGCGGCGTCGGCGGTATCCCGCAGAGCTTTATCGGCCTTCTGGTCCTGCAGCTTCTGGACAACGTGATGAGCACCATCAATGTGGATGCTTACGTGCAGAAGCTTCTCACCGGTGTGATCATCGTTCTGATCATTGCCAGCGACTGCTTCGGCAGAAAGCTCAAGAGAGAGCGTGTATGACCCTTTTACAGGGATGAGAAGGGGCGGCTGTCGAGCAAAAAAAGGACAGCCGCCCTTATCACGGGGCTTCTGCGCA
>CAMOSN010000181.1 GCA_946624935.1 uncultured Lachnospiraceae bacterium
GCAGGTTGGAGAGCTTCATGTCTTCGACAGTTTTATCCAGACGGCGGCGTATTTCTTCACGCGCCATCCCCTGATTCTCGCATCCGAAAACCAGCTCACCTGTAGAGTCTACATTGAAGAACTGGCTTTTGGGGTTCTGGAAGACGCTGCCAACTCTTTTACTCGTCTCGGAAAGAGGGGCGGTAGAGACGCACAGATCGTCCACCCACACCTCGCCCAACAGCTCACCGGGGAAAAAGTGGGGCGCCAGGCCATTGATCAGCCGGGTAACCGTGGTCTTACCGCAGCCGGATGGACCGCAGAGTACCACGACCTCACCGCTTTGGATGGTAAGATCAAGGTTGTCCACGCCCTCTCCGGTTCCGTTTTCGCCGCCGTAATGGAAACTCACATTTTTGAATCTGATCATACTCCCGCCGCCCCCTTTGTCGTGACCAGCACCACAATCGTCGCACTCAGTGCTGCAAAGAACAGCATGGTAATATAATCCGCTGCCTTAAGCCGCACCTCTTCATAAGAGCTGCGTTTCACATCAATGTCCATGCCCCTTGCCAGCGCTGCAGCAGCCAGCTCCTCCATCACACCGATGGTGGAGAACAGCAGCGGCACCAGCACATATTCGATCGTCTTTCCCGGATGGCGCAGCACAGAGTTGAAACTCAACGAAATGCCGCGAAATGCCATGGCCTTCCGGATACCGTTCCACTCGTCCTGCACAGTTGGGATAAAACGAAAAAGCATGGCAACAGGGATTACCGCTTTGACGGGCAGATGCATCGCCGTCAACGCAGAGAGGAACTGACTGATCCGGGTTGTCTGCACGATCAGCAGAATGCCGAGGATCGTGGGCAGCGAATAGAGGATGATCGTGCTCAAAACAGATACGATCAGCACCACCACTGGAGCGGAGCTGCCCGTGTGATCCACCGCTTCCTTGATATACAGAGCGACGGCAAAGAGCAGGAAAGCCTTTAATGCCGTCCAAGGCTTTCCGCTCAGTGCCAGAACAGCGCAGACTGCTCCCGCGAACAGCAGGATATACAGGCCGCTGTAGGTATAGAGGCTTGTCACGCCGCAGGAAAGAAAGATAAATAATTTCGTTCTGGGATCAAAGCGGATGAGCGCTTTGGAGTCATCCCCGTAGATACGCAGATCCATAGTTATACGATGCCCGCTTTCTCAAAATGCTTCTTGATAAGCTTAGAGGCGATCAGCACGCCGATGCCGGCGCCGAGCAGCGCCAGGGCGATCTGGATAAAAGCAAGACCATTAATGGCATATTTGGCCAGCTCATCGGCAAAAGCCTGCCCATAAAAGCTGACGGAACGCGCCATGAACTCATCGCGATGGAAATAGAGCATGGTGTAGGGGCAGACCATGTTCAGATTGAACGCCAGGAAAGACAGCAGAAACAGCTTCCTGGATTTGTATTTACCTGCCATGATAATCAGCTCTGCGACCAGAGCGGCAAGTACAGCCAGTACCATACCCAGCACATTGCCGGAGCAGGCAACGAGGGCAAACAGCACGCCGAGAATCAGTGCCGGGCCAAACTTGTGAACCTTGAGGACGCAGAGCTCATAAACCGTTGCGCAGACGACGCCAACCGTAAACGGAGCGAGGATGTACAGAACCGGAATTGCACTGGTGCCCAGTACGACGATGAGCATCAGCACAATATAAACCGCGCCGAATGCACCCGCGTAAATAAGATCTCTGGTGCGCAGCTTCCGGTCGTTTTGCTGTGTGGTTCTGGTGATTTCTTTTCTTGCCATGATTTGTTTCTCCTTTTTAGATGTTGTATAAAAGCGGCCTGCGCCGATTTTACCCGTTTTGCCAGATAACGATTTCGCAAAAATGTTATTAAAAAAGCCTGATCGCTTTGCGATCAGGCTCTCAGCTTTCTTTATTGATTTCTTCCAGCAGTCTGTGAAATCCGGCTTCTGAAAATACCGTCAATTGTGTGATCAGCTTCTTTACTTCATTCATGGTGTATCCTCCGTAAATAAGCTCCATATACTCCTCAAATTTCATGTACAGAATGATCCGGACAAGGGCAGGATCAACATGCCTTCCTGCATAGCGGTCAAAGACCTCCTGATAGCTTGGGTAAAAAACCTCTTGGATCAGATGCTCCTTGAAGCCCTCATATTTGGTTCCCTTTGAACATTCAAACAGAAGGCGAAACTCGTCCTTGTGATCGATAGCATAAGTGATCGATGTCAGTTCGTTCTCGACACCAGTGGTCAGATCAGCCAGTTCCTGTGAAATCACATTCTGATACATTTTCCGAAACCCATGGATCATCGGCTCAACAAGAGAAGAGAACAAATCCTCTTTCCCGGAAAAATGATGATAGAATGCTCCTGTAGTAAGCCCGGCTTTTTTGCAGATGGTTCTAAGGGAGGCCTTTTCAAAACCGTATGCAAGGAACTGATCTTTCCCGCTGCTTAACAATGCTGCTCGAATATTCTGTGGAAGGCGTGACATTGCATTTCCTCCAGTTAGCTTATTCTAACCCAGAATAACACATGTTATCGAGAAAGTCAATATGCAACTTTTCCTACTGCACGGCTAATACCTCTGACCAGCAGAAGTATCGCTCTACGGGCAGTGATTCCGGTGATCGCTCCCTGCTGCAAGCAGGGTCTGGAACGCTATTTTCGTCCAGACGCTTGCATGTTGGGAATTCCCAAACCCTTTTGTGTGCAGATCGTGATATTCATTGAAAGTCCTTATATACGTGCTTAAACTTTCCGCTTATCTGATCGGCCCTGGGAATCTCATCTGACAAAACCACTTCAACATCCGACAGACCCTTGCTTTCAAAATACGATTGTAGATCGCGTGCCGCTTCATGAAAAGCCCTGACACGGTCTTCTGCCTCCGTTTTTGAGAAGACCCCAATTAAAAAAGAATCGCCGGAGAACACCCCGGAGTCGGGTGTCCTTCGGCGAAACGATTTCTTTGGAACTTGTGTACCCCATTATCGCGATGCTCAAACACATGTTCGCAAACATGTGTTTGATTTTGTTCCTTCAAAATTTTTTGCCAGTGCTTCCGCAGAAGGGATAAAAACCCAGCCTGCCCGGATCTCAACCCGGTCCGTATACTTCGTGTGACTGCCGTCCAAAGGAACCATGGGTCATTTCGTATTATTTTTTATAAGCCGAACCATCATATTCCAGCCGTCTTTTCCTTCCTTACAGATTGGGAAAACCGGATAGCAGTGGAACATTCCTTCTCCGATGATCATCTCGTAATCGACGTTGTATTTCTTCATGGCCGCCTCAAAGGAAGGGGCACAGGCATACAGTGTCTCATCGCTGCCGTAGATGAAGGTGGTTTTCGGACAGTTCGTAAAATCGCCCTTCTGCAGCCAGATCATATACTCCGGGACACTGTCATCCCCGTGCCGCATGACTTCCACGGCTGTCTTCATGTACTGCGCCGGGATGGCCACGTCCTTTTTATCCAGCTCCAGCATCCGCTGCCATTCCTCGTCCGTATCCACGCAGGTGCCCGGAGAGATCGCCATGATGTAGCCGGGCATCGGCGTATCTCCATGGCCGTCGTTGATATACGGCACCATTCCGAGCGCAAGGTTTCCGCCGGAGGATGTTCCGAGCACGGAGATATTCTCCGCCTTATAGTCCTGCAGCATGACCCGATAGGTCTTATGGATCATCTCATATGCCCTGGTCAGCGGATAGTCCGTGCAAAGCGGATAGTAGGGGACGAACACATCCAGGCCGGTTTCCTTCGCGAATCGAAGCGCTTTCCTGACGGAACCGGGTCTCGGCGCCGATATCATCCCGC
>CAMOSN010000182.1 GCA_946624935.1 uncultured Lachnospiraceae bacterium
TTTGATCTTGTTCTTTCCATACTTGCCCATGCTGTTGATGTAAATCTCAGTGACGTTGGCAAGCTGTGTATCTGTCAGTGTAGCATTGTCAACGAAGCTGTATTCATCTTTCAGATATTGACGGAAGGTTTCATCCCAGAAATTCCCGGAATTAAAGACTACCGAGGCTCCTGCCGGTATGGCGCATACGAGCAGCATGATCCATGCAACAAGAAAAACTCGTAATTTCGTCAAAGGAATCTGTAAAATAGAATGGTTTTTTCTGAACATAAGAACACTCCTCTCCGGCACGGGCCTTTGAAAATGAAATGCAGTCAATTAGTAACTTAATTATAACAGATTCGATCATAGTGCGTAAATAGAAGAATCCCAAGAATATATATCAGAAATGAGCAGAAAGATTCTGAATTCAAAGACGAAATCCGACATAGGTGTTCTCAGACGTGCTTGCATGACATCGCGGTTTTTGCTATCCTTAACCCAGTGTTTCATTCCATATTCACACTTAACTGTATTTCATTTCAAAATCAGGATGGATCATATTTTGTGAAAACAATTCAAAAAGAAAAAGGAGAAAATCAATGAGCGGAGCCAGAGGCATCTACACATCCGTCAACGATATCCGCAAGCGCGTCTTTGCGGAGATCGCGAAGCTGTCTTACGAATACAAAGAAGGGGATCTTGCGAAGCTGGAGGAGATTCCTTACCGGATCATTCCGGGCGAGATCTCGACCTACCGGGAGAGTGTGTTCCTGGAGCGGGCGATCGTGGAGGAGCGGATGCGCCTGGCGATGGGCCTGGATGTGCGTTCAGCCTCGGAGCAGGCACCGATCTCGCACGGAGCGGAGGAGTGCATCCGTCCGGAGAAGTACTATCAGCCGCCGCTGATCAACATCATTTCCTTTGCCTGTCACGCCTGTCCCGACAATGTGGTGAAGGTGACGGACGCGTGCCAGGGGTGTCTGGCGCATCCCTGCCGGGAGGTGTGCCCGAAGGACGCGATCACGCTGAAGGGCGGACGCTCCCATATTGATCCCGAGAAGTGCATCAAATGCGGCAAGTGCATGGATGTGTGTCCTTACGGCGCGATCGTGCGCCTGAAACGGCCCTGCGCCAGCGCCTGCGGAATGAAGGCGATCGGATCGGATGAATACGGCAGGGCGAAGATTGATCAGGAGAAATGTGTATCCTGCGGGATGTGCCTGGCCAACTGTCCCTTCGGCGCGATCGGCGACAAGGCACAGATCTTCCAGACCATCCAGGCACTGCGCAGTGACGTTCCGGTGTACGCGGCGATCGCACCGGCGGTTGCCGGGCAGTTCGGCCCGGATCTGACACCCGAGAAGATCCGTCCGGCGTTCCAGGCACTGGGCTTTGCGGATGCGGTGGAAGTGGCCATCGGTGCGGACCTTTGCACGATCGAGGAGGCCGGAGACTTCCTGCGGGAGGTGCCGGATGAGAAGCCCTTCATGGCGACATCCTGCTGTCCGGCCTGGGCAATGATGGCCAAGAAGCTGTTCCCGGACCTGAGCGACTGCATCTCCATGGCGCTCACGCCGATGGTGCTGACCGGAAGACTGATCAAGCGGGCGCACCCGGGCTGTAAGGTGGCGTTCATCGGTCCGTGCGCGGCGAAAAAGCTGGAGGCCAGCCGCCGGACGATCCGAAGCGACATCGACTTTGTGCTCACCTTTGAAGAGGTGAAGGGAATGTTCGAGGCGAAGGAGGTCGACTTCACGAAGCTGGAGCCGCTGGATGCCATGCACGGGGCCAGTGCGGACGGAAGAGGATTTGCCATCACCGGTGGTGTGGCCGCGGCGGTGGAGCACTGTATCAAAGATCAGTATCCGGACCGCGAGGTGAAGATCGCCAGCGCCCAGGGATTGGAGGAATGCCGCAAGCTGCTGATGCTTGCGAAGAAGGGAGCCTATAACGGCTATCTGCTGGAGGGAATGGCCTGCCCGGGCGGCTGCGTCGCCGGAGCCGGAACGGTACAGCCGATCGCCAAATCGACTGCTGCGGTCAATAAGCACAAAAAGGTGTCCACCAATCAGCACTCGCTGCAGAGCAATTACCAGGAGTGGCTGGGCGAGCTTGAGGAAGGACTGTTTGAGCTTTCCGAATAGGCAAACTGGCTTTGGCGGGCAGGGAATGGTTTGTAAACCGACCGCGGCGAGCAAGGAATACTTTGACTTTATCACTGCAGTATGGTACTTTTAAGATACCATGTAAAATTTTTTCAAAAAGGAGTGCGTTATGAAAAAAACATTATCCAGACGTGACTTCCTGAAGGGAAGCGCAGCAAGTGCAGTAGCCCTTGGCGCAGCAGGTCTTCTGGGCAGTGCTGTTTCCGCGGAGGAGACGCAGGAACTTACCTGGGACCGTGAGTATGACGTGGTTATCGCCGGTGCGGGCGGTACGGGCGTAAGCGCGGCAGCGGCAGCGAAGGAAGCGGGCGCAGGCAGTGTAATCGTGTTTGAAAAATCCGGCATCATGGGCGGAACCACCAACTTCTCCGGTGGCGTGATGCAGGCAGCGGGCACGAAGTATCAGAAGGAATTCTCCGATTATCAGGACGACACCCCCGAAAAGCATGCTGCCGAATGGCTTGCGGAAGGCGAAGGCATGCTGGATGAAGCTCTGGTGACGGATCTGGCCAACGGCGCTCCCGAGTGCATCGACTGGCTGGCGGACACCTGCGGCATCGAGTGGGTCGGCGTGTACGGTCACTGCCATGTGCCGTATGTGAGCGATGATCTGATGGCGGACCGTATCCATTACTATAAGGACGGCGGTGCTTCCGGATCGGGCGGCATCTATGTACAGGCAGTGTGGAAATATGCCGAGAGCCTGGGTGCGGAAGTCGAGTACAACACCGAGGTTTCCGACCTGATCTGCCAGGACGGCAAGGTAGTCGGCGTAGAGATCACGGTGGACGGGCAGACCTACAAGGTAAAGGCCAATAAGGGCGTGATCCTGGCGACGGCAGGCATCGACCACAACATCGAGATGGCGAAAGCCCTGAATGCGCAGCAGTACTGGGTAGAGACCGAGTATCCGGGCACCTGCTTGTGTGCAGCGACCGATACCGGCGATGGCATCCGCATGGGCCTGAAGATCGGCGCGGCCTTCGTGGGCGGCGGTACCATCGACTTCTGCGGAAAGACCGGTGCGGCAACGGACAACCGTACTCCGATCTTCCCGGAATTCATTGTCAACTCCGCAGGACAGCGCTTCGTGTGCGAGGATGCGACCTATGCTTACCACTACAGAGCGATCTTCCAGCAGGAGAGAGCGACCGGTGCTCCCACCTGGATGATCTTTGGTGCAGGCGGCGGATCCGTGGATCAGAAGATCGCCAACACTACCGAGGGCACCAGCTATGCATGGCAGGATGAGGAGACGCTGAACGCAGCCATCGAATCCGGCGAGCTGACCACAGCCGATACCATCGAAGAGCTGGCCGAGAAGATCGGTGTACATCCCCAGAACCTGGCCCGTACACTGGCGGCCTGGAATGAGGATATCGAAGCAGGAAATCCGGATCCCTACGGGCGTATCCAGGGTCTTGCAAAGATCGAGGCTCCCTTCTATGCATACCGCAATACGCCGTTCAACCTTGGTGCATTGGGCGGACTGAAGATCAACCAGAAGTGCGAAGTGCTGAATGTTGAAGGCGATGTGATCCCGGGCCTTTATGCGGCCGGCCTGAATGCAGGCGGCTGGGTAGGACCGTACTATCCGGGTTCCGGCACGGCCATCATCGGTACCTGCTACTTCGGAAGAGTTGCAGG
>CAMOSN010000183.1 GCA_946624935.1 uncultured Lachnospiraceae bacterium
TTCCATTACAACAGAACTTCTCTTCTGTGTTTCTTAAAGGGCCTGTCAGAATTGACAACCGTCAGTCTTCTGCTCTTTCCTCTTCCTCTCCATCCTCCGGATCCTCCTCATCCTCATCCAGATCAAAGGAGAAAGGAGTATCCTTCCCGCCAAGAAGAAACATCATCGGGAGCATCTCCCGAAAGCCTCCCTGCATTCCTGCGTTTTTTCCGTTCTCTCCTCCGGATCCCTTCAGCAGCTGGCTCAGCATCATATACTTCAGGATCTTTCCGGTTCCCTTCCCGCCGGTAAAGCCTCCGCTGCCGAACAGGCTGACGATCTTTCCGTAAAAATACGTATTTCCGAGGAACATATGCCTTTCCGGAAGGATCGTTTCAATGACGGAATTCTCATAGTTCAGTGCTATGATCCGGTTCTTCTCAGCCTTCATCACATATTTCGGTTTCCCGCCGGCCAGGATGATATCCCCCGGCTTTACCCGGTTCGTCGGAATGACAAAGAAGAATTCCTCACCAATCGGGAAAACGAAATGATCACAGTTGATCATGCGTCCCGTGCGGGCTTCGTAGCACTTGTAACCATCCTGCGTTTTGATCGCGATCCCGCCCTGCATGGAGAGCCTGCACATCTCGGGAGCAATCTTTCCAAACATACCATTCATAAAATCGTTCATGAAGCATCCCCCTTTCATTCCTGTTATTATCAAAATGATTATTTCTCTTTACGTCTTTATCTTATTATCATCGTGATAATATGTCAAGCTGTTTTTTTAATTTCTACTGGTTTTTCCACAGGCGTTTCTCTGGCACCTGAGCGGACAGCACACGATGAGGAGGGGCAGGCGATAGAAGACATACGAATAGATTGGTATCCTCCGGCATTTCGTCCGCTTAAGAGATATGAAAACTTCAAACAGAGAACCGTCCCCTGTCCCACTATAACCTGGTCATCAGGCCATTGAGTACCTGCTCGATCAGGAACAGTGCTCCGTTGATGCCCAGATGTGTTTTCTTCACCAGATCGGTGTAGCCCATTCCGGGCAGGCTGATCTCGATCCCGCAGAATGCATGGCCGGCGCCTGTGAGACTGGCAATGTGGTTGGCATCCGAGAAGATCAGCTGTGCCCGGGTCTCCGAAAACGGCTTTTCCAGTGCCTGCCGGGCATGTGCCTGTTCCAGAAGATCTGACAGCCTTTTTCCGGCAGACGGCTGCATGGTTCCGGTCACTGTAAGCGCATCCGGAATCATCCCCAGGTAGTCCATGAAGAATGCGCTGTAGGAATACACCTGCATCCACTGTGCGGCGATGGCAAACAGTGCTCCCTGGGGCAGGCCGCTTGACTGATAGATTCCATTGATCTTATACCAGGCAAGCGCCCTGGCCCTGCGGCTTTTCTCCAGGGCCTTCCCCGGATCGGCACCAACAAGAGCGCAGATCTCACGGATCATCTTTTCCACAGCCGCGAATCCGATCGGCAGGGTGTCGCACTGATAATAAGGTACGCCGGTAAGCTCCTGCAGGCAGCTTGCGCAGGCCGCTCCCCGGTCCGGGGCAAGCACGATATTCAGATCGGCGCTGCCCATCCGGCGGACCTGATCCATCGAGCAGTCTGCCGCAAGGAAGCAGTTCACGCGGATGCCGCAGTCGGCAAACAGCTGCTCCAGTTCCTCCCGGTCTCCTTCAAAGTAGCGGTCCCAGATAGAAAGTCCGAGAACATTTACGACCGGTGCTGTTTTCGTAGGTCCGCTATGCTGCTCCGGCGTTCTGTCCCCTGCGCCGTTTTCGCCGGCCCTGCTTTTTCCTGTAGTATTTTCCGCTGTACTTCTTTCTCCTGAAATGATTTTTCCTGTACCGCTTTCTCCTGAAATGCTTTTCCCTGTAATGCTTTCTCCTGTACTGTTTGCAGCTATACTGACCTGACGCAGTAGCTGAAGGCAGGCCTGTTCATACCCGTGATCAAACCCCACCGAAAATCCGGGGGATTCAAGCACGATGATATCCCGGTCCGGCAGAATCTGCACGGCCATGTCTGCCAGCCGATCTCCGATCAGCGAAGCCCCGGGGGAATTGACCACAGCCAGCACCTCGAACTGGATATGCTCCTTCAGATACATAAGTCCCTCACGCACCTTCTCCACGGTTCCGAACACATAGTCCTCTCCGTCCAGATAGGTGCAGGGCACTCTCTGCTGCCGGAAGAACCAGTTGTCCAGATGATTGTAGTCCACTGGTATGCGCTCTCCGTCCCGCGAGGGAAGATACAGCAGTGGGTGAATGCTGAGAAACTGCGATGTCGTGCTATGGTAAAAGCGGCAGCCCATCGGTCCGTTCAGAAGCGTCACGCAGCCGCGGATTCCTTCCATGGCGAAGATCATGCCGGTGATCCCGTCAGGAGAAATATCCATCGAAATATGACCGGTCATTTTTCCACGCTCCCTCCTTTCCGGATACAAACTGCTTCGCCCACCGCCGCAGTACCGGCAGTGCCGACTGAAAACCTGCCTCGGGCATCATCGGAATAGCATCCTGTACGTAATCCCCGTCCTCCATCACAGAGGTATAATTGGACAGCACCAGATCGGGCCTGAGCTGCCGGATCTTATCGCGTACCTTCTGCCAGTCATACTCATCGTCGATCAGAGCGCGGTACTCCTCACTCTTTGTCACGCACAGCTCCTGGTGCAGATAGTTGAGCACACCGATCCACACAAACCGCATGCCGGCGCGTCCGGCCGCCTCCAGCAGCCAGTCAAGTCCCGCATTGATTGTCGTCAGGAGGACCGTCTTTCCCTCCAGATCCTTTTTCAGTTCCCCGATCTCCCGCAGATACCGGACACGTTCCTCCTCAATGATCTGCTGCGCGGCTTCCTGACGGTCGAAAAACGCACCGATCCGGCGCACCCAGTCGCAGGTGTTCTCGAAGCCCACCGGCAGCGCTCCGTCCAGGAACCGGCACCCGTAGCGCTCCTCCAGACGTCTGCGCAGATTGAGACTGTCCTCATTTTCGGTCGCCAGAATGTTCAGCGGCGCGCGCAAAAAAGAGCGCATCTGCTCCACGCTGGCGTCTCCGAGATACCGGCAGTTTACTGCAACGTCCAGACGGGACAGGATCCCCTGCACGGTCCTGAAATTGCGCTCGATCTGATTGGAGACGCCGGTCTCATTGATCAGGTTGACGAACCGGCCCTCCGGCCGGACATCCGGATCGATCAGCGCATCCGAAAGGGTGTCCATGCACAGCCGGATTCCCGCCATGTAATCCCCGGCCAGTACGCCATCGGTATCGATCACGATCACCTTTGTATCCGGTGTGGAAAGGTCTTCCACGCTGTGCACATCATCCCCGATGATTCCGCTCACGCAGGAGCTGATCACCACCACCGCGCCGGGGCGGCGCTCAACGGCTGCTCTGACCTTCTCACGAAGCAGTTCCGTTCCGCCGAACACCGCCTCTGCCTGTCCGATATCGGTGCTCTCAAAATGCGGGCTCAGCGCGGACGGCATCAAAATCCCGCGGTTGAACAGGTTTTTCCGCCCGGTCGAGGTGATATTCTGCAGGGTGTAAAATGCGCATGCGGACGGTCCGTGCGCGATCACAATGGCATCCGTGAGATGGACTGCCGTGGTCGCCGCCCCATTGAAGGCACATCCGTAGAGCGGCATCCGCATCCGGGTCGGAACAGGCACGACTTCCTCTTCAGGAGATCTGCCGGCAGGATCATCTGCCGGCACACCGATCTCCGGCTGCACCTTCCCTGGATGCGAACTCTCCAAATGACC
>CAMOSN010000184.1 GCA_946624935.1 uncultured Lachnospiraceae bacterium
CACTGAGAGAAAACTGGGAAGGAGCTGATCTTATGAAGAAAATGAAAATAAACGGCGCTTTCCTGAATGCGAACCGTGCATGGATCTTTCTGATTGCTGTAATGATCGTCGGTGTGTTCACTCCGAAGTTTTATACGGCCTACAATATTAAGGCAATCACCGGAAACAATACCCTGTTCATCTGGCTGGCCTGCGGCTTTACGATCTGCATGATCGCCGGCAACATGGACCTGACGGTGCAGTACTGCTCGACCTTCGCCGCGCTGATCTGCCTCGGGACGCATTCCCGGCAGAAGTGGCCGTGGCTGGTGTGTATCCTCGTCGCGGTGCTGATGGGTGTGGTCGTCGGCATGATCAACGGACTTCTGGTCACGAGGCTGAAGATATCCGCCTTCATTGCCACGCTGGGCATGCAGTTTATATTAAGGGGGTTAATGTACCTGTATGCACCGGATGAGCAGAGCATCGGAAGGGATATGACGGCAAATGAGTTCCTGAATGACAAGCTGATCGGATTTCTGCCGTTCTCGACGTATTTCCTGATCTGCCTGGTGGCCGTACTGATCGTATGGGTCTTCCTGCGCCAGACCAGGACCGGCAGAAATGTGTACATGATCGGCGGAAATATTGAGACGGCCTGGCTGGCCGGCGTGAAGAGCGACCGGATCACGATCCTGACCTTTGTGATCTCCTCGGTGCTGTGCGCACTGGGCGGCGCTTTGAACGGTATCTTCTCCGGAGCGGCAAACATCAGCATGGGTGAAAAAGGAATTTCCCCGCTGATGATCGGCATGACGGCGACCATCATCGGCGGAACGGACACCTCAGGCGGATCGGGAAGCGTGCTCAATACTTTCATCACCATGATCGCACTGGCGTTCCTGAAGGGTATCTTCAAAAAGACTGAAATGCAGGTCCTGGTCATTTCGATCATTATGATCCTGTGTATCGCCTATGAAACGATCGCAGCCTTCCGCAGAAGCAAGATCCTCGGCATGCGTCCGAATCTGCGCAACGAGTATCTCAGAGAAAAAGGAAAGGCATGACAACGAAGCAGACCAGGAAACGTAAGATGCCGTAGTCACAGAATATAGAAGCGGAAGCTTTTATAGAGATAAACATTCATACAAAGAGGAGGTAGCAAAAATGAAGAGAAGGACAACGTTGGTTCTGGCCGGAGTACTTGCAGCAGCACTTACGGTGCCGGCAATGGCAGACAATCTGGAAGATTCCAAGGCGAAGTTCGAAGAAGCAGTTGCTTCCGTAATGACCACCGACAATCATCTGATGATGGAAGAGGGCATTACCTTCGACATTCCGGAAGCACAGGGAACTGCTGAGGAGCTGGAAGAACTGGATGATTCCAACAGTGCAAAGTGGCATTATTATGAGTACATCGACTGGAATCAGGAAGAGGATGCCGAATTCCCCGCATCTCCCGCTGACGGCTCCATCGGCAAGCACGTGATCTGTATCGTTCATGGTGCGCATGCATGGACCACCTGCTACAGTGAAGCGTTTGAACAGGCCTGCGATGCAGTAGGCATGACCGTTGACATTTACGATCCGAACTGGGATCAGTCCGTACAGGACGGCTACATCGACCAGGCCATCAACGAAGGCCCGGATGCGATCGCGCTGATCCCGCTTTCCGCTGACCATGCTCGTCAGCAGTTCAAGAACATCACGGATGCAGGCATCCCCGCATTCTGCACCAACACCACTCCGGCAGCCGATGCCATGAACTACATCCTGGCTTACACCGGCCCGAATGACTGGTATCAGATGAGAAATCTGGGTGCTGCTCTTGGCGAAAAGCTTGGCGGCAAAGGCGGCGTTGCTTACATCACCCATAACGTAGGCGGATCTCCCTATTATGCACGTCTGTACGGCCCGATGACCGAACTGGCTGACAAGTATCCGGACATCAAGACTCTGGATATCCAGTCTCCGGGCTTTGAGGCAGCAGCTGTGAAGCAGGTCGTTTCCGACTGGATCACCAAGTTCGGTGATGAGCTCAATGCAATCGTTCTGGCAGATGACTCCGACCAGGCGATCGGTACCGCAGAGGCAATCGAGGCTGCAGGCCGTGACGACATCATTGTTGTGGCAGCTGGTATCTCCAAACAGGGCGCTGAGCTGATCCAGGCCGGCAAGCTGTACATGGCTTCCTATCAGTCCTGCCAGGCAGACGCAGGTCTGTGCGTACGCACCATGGCTCAGTTCTTCAACGGCGAAGAGATCCCGAGAGTTTCCTACATCAAGACCGACCTGATCGATCAGGAGAACGTAGAGAGCTTCCTGCCCTGCCAGTGGTAATTCTTCGTAAATAACACATTATCGTATTGGGGTGTACGTTTTTTAACGACTGAATGAACAATTGCAAGAGGCTGCGGATCAGGGATATGGTTGTCCGGAAATCCGCAGCCTTCTCTTTCAACTGGAACCGTGGAGGGAAAAGTTATGGCGAAAATGACACCCAGAGAACGGGTGCTCGCATCCATCAATCATCAGAACCCGGATACGCTGCCGATGGATCTTGGCAGCAACGTGAGTACTGGCATCAGCGGGCAGGCGTACGGGAAGCTGAAGGAGTATCTCGGGATCACGACCGGACACAACCGGATCTATGACGTGGTCCAGCAGGTCGCACAGCCGGAGATCCAGGTCCTGGATATCATCGGTGCCGACTGCCTGGATGTCGGCCGTGTATACAACACGGCGGACGAGGACTGGTATGATGTGACCCTCTCCGGAGGAATTCCGGCCCAGTGGCCGTCCTGGTTCCGGCCCAGACACAATCCGGACGGCTCCTACGACTATTTTGATTCCGAGGGAACCCACATCGCCCGCATGCCGAAGGGCGGCATGTGCTTTGACCAGCAGTGTTTCCCCTACAAGGATGATTTTCCCGAGAACTTCGACGACCTGGACCATGCGATGGGAAAGGTGATTTGGAGCAATCTGGTGCACAGCCCCTGGGATCACAGCTCGGAAAAGTACTTCTGGGAGGATTTCCGCGCGCGCTGTCAGGTGCTGCGTGCCAGTACCGACCGGGCACTGATGGTCACCTGCGGCTGCAATTTCTTTGAGTGGGGAACCTTCCTGCGGCGCATGGAAAACTTCCTGATGGACATCTATGAGGATGAGGATCAGATCATCGCGCTGAATGAGCAGCTGCTGGAGCGGCATCTGGCGACACTGGAGAACGCCTGCAAATATCTGGACGGCTATGTGGATCTGCTGCGGTTTGGTGACGATCTTGGGATGAACAACAACATGTTCATGTCACTGGACAAATACCGGAAGCTGTTCAAGCCTTATCATATCAAGATCAATGAATATGTGCATAAGCACAGCTCCATGAAGACCTTCCTGCATTCCTGCGGATCCATTTTCCCGGTGATCGGCGATCTTGCGGAGGCGGGCTTTGACATTGTAAGTCCCGTGCAGACCTCGGCGGCCAACATGGATGCCGAAATGCTCAAGAAGACCTACGGGAAGGATATCACATTCTGGGGCGGCGGCTGCAACAACCGGCAGGTGCTCAACCACGGCACCCCGGAGGAGGTGTATGAGCACTGCAGGCGGAAGATCGATATCTTCTTCCAGGACGGCGGTTACATCTTCAACCAGGAGCACAACATTCTCGGCGATGTACCGCCCGAGAATATCATGGCCATGTACCGCGCCGTGGAGGATGCGAGACATTAA
>CAMOSN010000185.1 GCA_946624935.1 uncultured Lachnospiraceae bacterium
GTGTCCGCTCCCTCCGGCAGATCGCCGGTGATATCGGAAAGGGTCAGAAGCTCCAGCTCCTCCTTCGTGCAGTCTGCTTTGTCGGCAAGCCGGTTGGCCTGCCTGGTGACGGCCTTCTCGAAGATATTGCGGGCGTCGCGGGCATTTGCGAAGTTGGGCTCGGCCATCGCCAGCTTTAGCTTATAGTAGTTCTGCAGATATTCCAGCGCATCCGCCGATACTTTATAGCCGTTTTTCCCGGCGGTAAATTCGAAGATTCGGCGCAGCTCCTCGGGCGTGTAGTCCGGGAAATGAATGAATTTATTGAAGCGGGAACGCAGGCCCGGATTGGAGTCGAGGAATTCCTCCATCAGGTCCGTGTAGCCGGCGACGATCACGATGAACTCGTCCCGGTGGTCCTCCATGGCCTTCAGGATCGTGTCGATAGCCTCCTGG
Organism: uncultured Lachnospiraceae bacterium; assembly: GCA_946624935.1. GTDB lineage: Bacteria > Bacillota > Clostridia > Lachnospirales > Lachnospiraceae > Merdiplasma. The sequence goes on from CAMOSN010000185.1 coordinate 436, forward strand.
CCGAAATCGCCCTCTCCCTTATTGGCGGAAAGCGTGTAGGCTTCGTCGATGAACAGGATCCCGCCCATCGCGCTGTCGATCACTTCCTTCGTTTTGATCGCAGTCTGGCCGATGTAGCCGGCCACCAGTCCGGCACGGTCCACCTCCACCAGCTGCCCCTTCTTCAGCAGGCCAAGCGCATGGTACACCTTCGCCAGGATACGAGCCACCGTGGTTTTTCCGGTGCCGGGGTTGCCCGAAAACACCAGGTGCTTGGAGACATCCGCCTCCTTCAACCCCATCTCCTTGCGCTTCAGGTTCACCTTCTGAACGTTGATCAGAGAGGAAACCTCCTCCTTCACCGTCGTGAGGCCGATCAGATTGTTCAGCTCCTCGAGAATCTCATCGATCTTCTCCTGGGCATCCTCCGCGGCCAGATCCAGCTGCGGCTCCTCCTGCGCCTTCGGCTCCGCCGCTTCCTCGTGCTTCAAATCCTGTCCGTGCCCTGAGGCAGCCACGGCAAGATTGTCCTGATTGTTGATGCCCGCATTGTTTATTCCAGGGTTATTTATTCCGGTGCTGCTTACGCCCGGGTCATTTGACAAAGAGCCTGCTTCTCCCCCGAAGAAATCATCCACCAGGCTGCTCAGTGTTTTATGAACGCGTCCGTTGACGCCCTGAATGGAGGCCAGATCCTTCATGGTGTGCAGGTTTTCATCGATCATGGCGGAAAGTGCATCCAGGCGCGAGCTCTCCGGCCCGTCGCTTCCCGGCCCGTCGTTTTCCGGCTGATGCTCTAACTCGTTCCCGAAGGAGAGCACGTGCTTCTCCCCGGAAATCTCCGATGCCTTAAGCTGCGATGCCCTGATCATGGAAGCGGTAAATTTTCCGCTCTCTACCTGCTCCAACAGCTCCTGTACCTCCTGTGAGGGAGCCACGCCTTCCTTCTGCAGATAGCGGCGGGTCTTCGCCAGATACTCTGAGAAGTACCCTCCCCTCGATGCGGCCTTCTGTGGGGTGAGCAGCACGAAGGAGCTGCCGATCAGCAGCAGCTGTGTGAGGACTGCATCCAGGCAGCGGCGGTCACCGGCCCTGGTCTGGCGCACGGCGGCCTGCAGCGCAATGAGCGGCCGTTTCACTTCCTGGCCCATTACACCATCCAGCGCTGCGTAGGTGTCCGGAGTGATGTTCAGGAAAAACTTCCCATAGCCCGGCACCTCCTCCCGCCACTGTGCGGCATTTCCGGAGAGAGAGCGGATGAACATCTGCTCGTCATCCGTCAGCTCCTTCCCGCCGGCGAAGCCGATCTCGGCCAGAAGCCCCTGCAGCTGCAGGTCGCTTCTGCGTGCGATCGTCTCGTTTCCGGATGAGGCGGCATAGTTCTCCACAAAGGAGGCCAGCTTCCGGCTGGCGTTGTAGGACTGATTGTAAAGCTGCTGCTGCTCCTGATTAAACATACTGATCCCCCATTATGTATTATGGTTTCAGCATACAGCTGAAACGCTCGATCTCTTTACCGCATCTGCAATGTCACACTTCTCTATCATATCCGCATTGTCATGCACTTCTTTCGTATCCGCTTTGCCACGCATTTCTGTCGTGTCCGCATTGTCACGCGTCTCTATCATGTCCGCCGCATCATATATTTCTGAAGAAGATCACAGAAAACCAGGTCACGATGTTCTGCCCGTTCATGAACTCCATCCCGGCCTTCTGTGCCAGCTCCGAGACAACGATCCCGTAGCTCTCCACGCACGGAAACATCCGGTCCGGATTGCGGCACGGCGCATCCGGCCAGCTGCATTTGCTGCAAACGGCGCACGACTCGGTGGACAGCGTGATCACATCTCCATACTGCTCCCGGAACAGCTTCGCAACTTCATGAGTAATCTCCTCATGATCCATCCGGGTGGCCAGTGTTTCCTCCATGTCCGTGATGTCGCGCACCTCACTGATCGTCGAAAAGATGAAGCAGTGGGTATACGCGCTGCAGCGCTCCCGGCACTCCTCAACGGTGCCCACCGCCGGAGGGCATGACCAGGATGTGTTGTACTGCGGGCACTCATGCTCGCACACGTACCGGATTCTCTGTTCAAAGGTCACCTCCGATACCGGAAGCACACTGTACTGAAGGATCGGCAGCTCCTGCAGCGCATCCTCCAGCTGCGGAGCGATTGTTAATTCTTCTGATCTATTCATGTTTCACTCATCCATTTATGGATCTGTTCCCGTCAGCTGGTTTTCTCATTACCGGCAATTCTCCCGGTCAAACATCTCCAGGGCTTCCTCCTGATACACAGCAGCCAAAGCAGCCGGCACAATTCGAAGAATGATGCCTGTGACCGCCCATCCGGAAAAGGTGTGCGGATGTACTGGATATACTATGCCTGCCAGGTGTATCCCATGGCACGCAGATGCCGGTACACCTCGCTCACCGGCAGACCGACCACGTTCTGATAATCTCCCTCGATCCCGTCCACGTAGGCGGCAAAGGGGCCCTGAATCCCATAGCTTCCGGCTTTGTCGAAGGCATCCCCTGTGTCAAGATAGGCATCGATCTCTTCGTCTGTCATGGCATGAACATGCACTGTGGTCCTGCAGAAGAAGGAGTCCCGCCGCAGGACACAGCCTGCCGGTTGTCCCGCTTCGGCTGCAGGATCATCCGGTTTCCCCGGCTCCTTCTCCTTCGAGAGGATCGTCACTCCCGTGAACACCTCATGGGCTTTCCCCGAAAGAAGACGCAGCATCTGCCGGGCGTCCTCCCTGTCTTTGGGCTTTCCAAGGATCCTTCCCTCCGCCCACACGATCGTATCGGCACCCAGTACATAGCCATCCGTGATCCGACAAGCAATATCCTCCGCCTTTCTGTCGGAAAGCTCCATGACGATCTTCCCGGGTTCCTTTTCGGAGATGGTCTCGTCCGCATCACTTTTTTCCACAACAAACGGCACTCCGATCAGCGTCAGCAGTTCCCTGCGCCGCGGCGATCCGGATGCCAGTATCAATTCCTTCATGCTTTTGTGATCCTGTTTCGTTCCTCCCGAAGGAGGCGCCTTTCCTTATTGTTCTGCTTTCGTTAGAAAACAATACCGATGTCCGGTTCTTCGTTTTCCCGAACATCGGTATTATTTTCCCACGAAAGCAGCCTTGCGTCAACCTTCCATCCGTGATAACATTGCTAAGGCTTTTTCCCGGGCATTCACCCGGGCCTTACGATGAAACACTGAGAAGAACTGCGATGAAACACCGCGAA
>CAMOSN010000186.1 GCA_946624935.1 uncultured Lachnospiraceae bacterium
TTGGTGACGAATGACGACGGGATCGGCTCGGACGGGATCCGCAGGCTTGCACAGGCCGCAAAGGAGTTCGGGGAGGTGTGGGTGATCGCACCGGACGGACAGCGCAGCGCGGCCTCCCACAGCATTACCCTGCACAGTCCGATCGATATCTGTCCCTATGATTTTCCGGTGGAGGGCGTCCATGCGTGGGCCTGCTCCGGTACGCCCGGCGACTGTGTGCGGGTGGGCAGCCTTTATGTGATGCCGGAGCGGCCGGATGTGGTCCTGTCCGGGATCAATTACGGGTACAACGCCGCGACAGACATCCAGTACTCCGCCACGGTCGGGGCAGCGTTCGAGGCGCAGTTCCTCGGATATCAGGGAATCGCGCTGTCGGAGGGAGCCCATGGGGTGCACGAGGTGACCGATGCATATTTGCTTCCGGTGCTGCGGGAACTGATCGGAAAGCCAGCCCCGAAAGACAGCGTGTGGAATGTCAATTTTCCGGCCTGTCCGCTGGAGCAGTGCGCAGGTCTTGCCAGGGAGCGTGCCGTTTCCCACGGCACCTTCTACCACGATCGCTATGTAGAGCTGGAGAAGCTTGACGGCGGGGGCGTGCGGGTGATGGTGGAAGGCATCTACAATGAGGATGCCGAGGAAGGCACTGATTTCTGGGCAATCGTCCATCATTACGTGTCCATCGGGACCGTGAGGAATGTAGGGTAGAGAAATATGCTTGCGCTAAGCGGTTCTCTCCTGATGAAATTCCCTCTCCTGCAGGCGCGGCAAGAACGCCGAGGCGTTCTTGAAAGTAAGAAGCGGCCGCTGATGAAAAGCAGGCTTTCATTGAAAAAAGCCGCAGACGAAAAACAGGCCTCAAACAGAGAACCGTCCCCTGTTTGAGGCCTGCTTTTTATTTCATGACGATCAGGTCATAGTCTCTTGTGCCCAGTCCGATCTTTTCGGCGTGCTCCAGCGTTTCCTTCCAGCGCACATTCGGGTTGTTGTCGAGGAAATGATCCCGGTTCCAGTTCCAGCCCGGCCTGTTTAAGTTGTCGGAAAGCTGGCTGTTTGGAAGGGGTGTCTGCTTCAGACATGCATCGGCGCAGGCCTGGTCGAGCGCGACCGGGTCAAAGGATGCGAACATTCCGATGTTTGGAAGGATCGGCGCATCATTTTCGCTGTGACAGTCGCAGTTCGGGGAGATGTCCCGCACAATGCAGATGTGGAAGCAGGGCCTCCCGTGACAGACGGCCTGGGAGTACTCTGCGATCTTGCAGCACAGAACCTCGTTGGCGTTGTCATTGTCGTTGGAGATGGCGTCGAAGGCGCAGGCACCGATGCATCGGCCGCAGCCCTTGCACAGCTCCTGGTCGATCACGGCCTTGCCGCTTTCGTAGGAGATCGCGTCAGAACCGCATTCCTTTGCACAGCGACGGCAGGTGCGGCACAGCTCGGCGTCCACGTGGGGCTTGCCGTGATTGTGCTGCTGCATTTTGCCGGCCCGGCTGCCGCAGCCCATGCCGATATTTTTCAGGGCGCCGCCGAAACCGGTGTTTTCGTGCCCCTTAAAGTGGGAAAGGGAGATGAAGATGTCCGCATCCATGATGGCGTGTCCGATGTAGGCTTCCTGGCAGTATTCGCCATTTACGACCGGTACAGCGACATCATCCGTTCCCCTCAGGCCGTCGGCGATGATGATCTGCGCGCCGGTGGAAATCGGGTTAAACCCGTTGATGGCGGCACATTCCAGATGCTCCAGGGCATTTTTGCGGCTGCCGGGATACAGGGTGTTGCAGTCCGTCAGGAACGGCAGTCCGCCCGCCTCTTTCACCAGCTCCACGACCGTCCGGGAGTAATTCGGACGCAGGAAGGCAAGGTTGCCAAGCTCTCCGAAATGTGTTTTAATCGCGACGAATTTCCCTTCCATGTCGATCTTGCCGATCCCGGCCTTCCGGCAGAGCTTTTTCAGCTTTGTGGTGATCGAAACATCCAGGTCCGTGCGAAAATCCGTGAAGTATACTTTTGCTTTTTCCATGTATGACCTCTTTTTTTCTGAAAATGTCATTGAAAACCGTTCTTTTGCAAGTCTAACAAGTTCTTCCCGATATTACAATAAAAGAATTGCTGATATAAAAAATTCATAATTGCTTTCCACTGCCGCGTTTTGCTGTGATCACTGCTGTGCTTTGCTGTGTTATCCGCAGCAGCCTTCTTTTGGCTTGACCGGGTATTTGCATTGACTTACAATAAATATCGAAAGAAAAAAGAAGGCAGATGCGTGGGACAGGAAACGGATATGGGAAAAAAGAAAATACTGATGCGCACGGGACTCTCTCCCTTTGAGAATCTTTCGGAGAAGGCGATCAGCGACGAGAATCTGTTTGGCAATAATGTTGGAAATCTTCTGTATGCATTCAGTCTGTTCCGCTGGCTGATGACGGATGAGGATACGATCGTTGTGCCGGACCGCTACCGGCCGGAGCGGGGAGAATGCAGCGAGGAGGAGATCGACCGGATCAATCAGGAATACAGCTGCTATATCATGCCGATGGCGGATACTTTTCGCATCTCCTTTGAGAAACGGCTTCGGGAATACACGCGCTTCATTGAGAAACTGAAGATACCGGTCGTTTTAGTGGGCGTCGGAATTTCCTGCGCTCTGGAGGAGGGCGCGGTGCCCAGCTGTGTGCCGGAGGAAGTGGTGCACGGCTTCATGAAGGCCGTGCTGGAACGCTCCGCTCTCGTGGGCCTTCGCGGAGAATTTACGGTGTCACTGCTGGCGAAGATGGGGTATCAGGAGGGAAAGCACATCACGGCGATCGGATGCCCTTCCATGTACACCTACGGGGACACGATCGGAAAGCAGGAAGCGCTGCACGAGCCGGTGCTTTCACCGGAAAAGACGCTGCTGCTCTCCAACAGTATTTTCGCCTCTGATCAGATCCACCGCTTCATTCGCCGGATGGCCGGCGAGTATCCGAACCATCTGTACATTCCGCAGCGCATCGAGGAAATGCGCATGTTCTACAATGGGAAGGACATGGATCTGAAGATTCTGCCCAAGGACAGAAAGGAATATCCGGTAAGCCTTTCTGATCCGATCTTCTCGAGCGGCCGGGCCTGCTTCCCGATGAATATCCAGGGCTGGCTGAAGGCAGCCAGGGGAGCGGGAATGGCTGTGGGACCGCGGCTGCATGGGAGTGTGGCAGCGATGCTGTCGGGGGTGCCGGCGCTGATGATCCAGAAGGACTGGCGGACGAAGGAGGTCGGGCAGTACCATCATTTTGCGATGGTGGATCCTTCTGTCCTCACCGATGAGACAAGGCTGCCGGAGCTGATGGCAGGGCAGGATTTCCATGGGCCGGAGAAGGTGCAGAAGGAAAACGCCGCACACTATCTGGGGTTCCTGAAGGCAAACGAAGTCCCGACCATCTATGAGAACGGTTTTCACCGGAAGAAGATGCCATTCGACCGGAAGCTGGAAAAGACAAAGGCAGACGACCCGATCCTCCCGTACACGCAGATCAGTGCGCCGGCGAGGGCACTGCGCAATGCCAACCGGCTGTGGAACGCGGTGACATACCGCAGCAAGTGACCTGA
>CAMOSN010000187.1 GCA_946624935.1 uncultured Lachnospiraceae bacterium
CATATTATATGGGCGTACGCGTTCAGGGAATTCGGTAAAGGAAGGAAATGCATCACTATGAAAGGTAATATTTTCAATATACAAAAATTCTCCATCCACGATGGACCGGGGATCCGGACGACCGTGTTTCTGAAAGGATGTCCCCTGCGGTGCAAATGGTGCTCCAATCCGGAATCCCAGTCATCTGACACGCAGATCACCTGGGATCCGCGAAAATGCATCGGCTGCGGCACCTGTATCTCGGCCTGCCCCAATGGATGCATTTCGGAGGGGATCCGAATCGACCACGACCGCTGCGTAGGCTGCGGCACCTGTGTTCACAGTTGTCCCGCCAAAGCACTGAAGGCAGAAGGAGAGCTGCTCGAAGCGGAAGATGTCCTGAAAACCTGTCTGCAGGATCAGGTTTTTTATCTGGAAAGCGGTGGAGGTGTTACCCTCTCGGGAGGGGAATGCATGTGCCAGAGTGACTTCTGCACGCAGCTCATTGATCTGCTGCATGCACATGACATTTCTGTTGCTGCTGAAACCACCGGATGCATCGGCTCCGCAGTCTTCCGGCAGCTGGCACCCTGCTTTGATCTGCTGCTTTTTGATGTAAAGCATTATGATCCGGAAATGCACCTTGCCGGAACCGGCGTGCGCAATGATGGCATCCTCGAAAATCTTCGGTGGGCCTTCTCCCGGGGATTGAATGTCCTTCCCCGTATTCCGGTGATTCCCGGCTTTAACAGCCGCATCGAGGATGCCCGGGGCATCGCCGCGCTCCTGAAAGACATCGGATTTAAGAAAGCACAGCTGCTTCCATTCCATCAGTTCGGAGAACGTAAATACGAGCTGCTCGGAAGGGAATACGCACTGAAAGGCGAAAAAGCGCTTCACCCGGAGGATCTTACCGCGTATCGCCAGGTCTTTTTGGATGCCTCGATCGACTGCACCTTTTAACCATCTGTCCAAGAAAGCGGATCTTTTCCATGAAAGAACGAACAAACCGAATCCTAGAGCTTCTCACTGAGCATAACATAATTGAAGTGGCCCAGCTGGCCAGAGCCCTCGGTGTCTCACAGGTGACTGTGCGCAAAGACCTCGATGCCCTGGAACAGAAAAAAATCATCCGGCGTGAGCACGGCTATGCCCTGCTGAGCAGCACGGATGATATTAACGGCAGAATCGCCTACCATTATGAAGCGAAACGCCGGATCGCCGCAGAAGCCTGCAGTCTGGTCCATGACGGCGATACGATTTTTATTGAAAGCGGCAGCTGCTGTGCCATCCTTGCCGACCTCCTGTATACCAGCCGCAGAAATCTCACGATCGTCACCAACAGCGCCTTCATCGCCGACTACGTCCGCAGCAATGCCGGAGCCGACTCCAATCAGACCATTCTGCTCGGAGGAATCTATCAGCCCGAATCCCAGGCAATGGTCGGGCCGATGATCCGACAGTGTGTCTCGGGCTTTTTCGTGACCCATTTCTTCATCGGCACCGACGGCTACACACCGCGCACCGGCTTCACAAACTGCGACCAGATGCGCGCCCAGGCCGTGCGGGACATGGCGCACAGCGCAGACGGGATCATTGTACTGACCGAAAGCGAAAAATTCGGCCGACCAGGGGTGGTCGGCCTCAACATCACACAGCAGGTACGCCTCGTCATCACGGACGACGCACTCTCCGCAGACAGCAGGCAGGAACTGGCGTCAAATCACATCCAGGTCATCTGCGTATAGTGGGACAGGGGACGGGTCTCTATTCGGAGGTTCTTATCTTTTTTGCCGATTGAAAAAGCCAGAAGGCCAGAAAAATGGGCCAGAGAACCGTCCCCTGTCCCATTTTGTCTGCGTATGTTTTTAGTACTGTGTCAGCTCCATGTACAGCGACCGGTACTGCTTCGCGGAGTTTTCCCACGAAACGTCCTTCTGCATGTCACGCTGCACCATTTCATCCCAGCACCAGCGGTTTGTAAAGTACAGGGTCTTGGCACGGTTGACGGCATCCAGCAGCAGGCCGGATTCATAACGGTCAAAGGTGAAGCCGTTTCCTTCGTTGGTGTACTGATTGTACGGCTGCACGGTATCTTTCAGGCCGCCGGTCTCACGCACGATCGGTACTGTGCCGTAGTGCATGGCGATGAGCTGGGTCAGGCCGCAGGGCTCAAACTGCGACGGTACCAGGAAGGCATCCGCTCCGGCGTAGATCATGTGTGCTCTTCCTTCATCATACATGATGTTCGAGCACACGCTGCCCTTATAGGCATTTTCGTAGTAGCGGAAGGAATCCTCATATTCCGGATCGCCGGTTCCCAGCACGACCACCTGCGTATTCCCGTCCATCATCGCCGGAAGAATGGCGTTCACCAGATCCAGTCCCTTCTGGTTGGTCAGGCGGGAAATCAGGCCGATCACAAACTTGTTCTCATCCTTTTCCAGTCCCAGCTGCTCCTGAAGCGCAAGCTTATTCTTCTTCTTGTTTTTCAGGACCGTGGCAAGATCATAGGGTGCTGCGAGCAGCTCATCCTTCGCCGGATCCCACAGCTCATAGTCAATGCCGTTGACGATACCGCGCAGCTTCCCGGAATGATACCGCAGATGGGCGTCCAGATTTTCTCCGTAGAACGGCGTTTGAATCTCCATCGCATAGGTGCCGCTCACGGTCGTGATCATGTTGGAGTAGGTCAGTCCGCCCTTGAACATGTTGGCATCTTCGTAGCCCTGCTTCAGTGCATCCTTATTGAACACATAATCCGGAAGGCCGGACCAGTAACGGATGGTCGGGATATTATATACGCCCTGGAAGCGGAGATTGTGAATCGTAATGATCACTCTGGACCGCCCGACGGGGGTGTTGTCAAACATGGTCCGCAGATATACCGGAACAAGGCCTGCCTGCCAGTCATGGCAATGGATCACATCCGGAATCCAGTCCATGTAGTTCAGCGCCGCCAGTGCTGCTTTTCCGAAGAAGCAGAACTTCGGGATATCATCGATCAGGTTGGTGTAGGGATTGCCGGAACTGAAGAATTCTTCGTTGTCGATGAAATCATACACAACGCCGTCCCATACATATTCCATGATCCCTACATAGAAGGAACGACCGTCCTCGCAGAGGTTCATTTCAAAGGAACCGCGATATACCATCTTTTCCTGATACTTCTGAGGGATGCATTTATAACGGGGCAGGATCACCTTCACATCACAGTTCTGTCCGATCAGTGCCTTGGGCAGTGCATACATCACGTCTCCCAGGCCGCCTGTTTTCACAAACGGATAGCATTCCGATCCGATAAACGCAATACTTCTGCGCGGAGTGGGCATCTGGGGCTGTACCTCGCTGGTCACCTGTTCTTCCACTTCTTCATCCTCCGTTGCCGGCGCTGCTTCCTTTGCTTCGGCTTTTCCTTCCGCTGTTTCGGCTTTTCCTTCCACCGCTTCCGATTTTACTTCCGCAGCTTCCGCTTTTACTTCCGCCACTTCTGCCTCCGCTTTCACTTCCGCAGCTTCCGCTTTTACTTCCGC
>CAMOSN010000188.1 GCA_946624935.1 uncultured Lachnospiraceae bacterium
GATACGAACGGCGCTGCGTTACAGTGTGATTCTGAACGGAGTGGAGACGCTCGTTACGCTGCTGGCAGCACAATGGCTGATCCGGCTGTACTTTGCTTCGGGGGAGCTGTTCCCGGCCGCCGTGACCGGTCTGCGGCTCTATGTGCTTTGCACGGTGATCCATTCGGTCAATCTGACGCTGCGTGGATATTACCAGAGTATGAAGATGCAGGCAATGAGCATTCTGTTTGGTTTTCTGCACAATTTTGCCTGTATTGCGCTTGCGATGGTGATGCTGGACAGGCTGCTGGGCGTGAACGGGGTCTGGCTTTCCTATGCGGCAGGAGAGACGGCGGCGCTGCTCATCCTGTTTTTGATTGCCTTTGTGCGCAGAGGTGCTTCGCGTAATCCGAATAACCATGGATTTGTCTGGGACAGGGTTCTTTTTATTCCTCCGTCCTTCGAAGTACCGTCAAGGCTGATGGAGGTTTCGCTTGGTTCCATGGAGGAGGTTTTGGCGTATTCCCGAAAGCTGCAGGCTTTCTGCCTTCAGGAAGGAGCGGATCAGCGGACGGCGGGCCGGATTTCCTTGGCCGTCGAAGAGCTGGCCGGCAACGTGATGCGCTATGGATTTACCGATGGAAAAAAGCACAGCATGGATATCCGGGTGACACATAAGGAGGACTGGATCCTCCGCATACGGGATGACTGTGAAAAGTTTGATCCGGTGGCCTTTTTTGAAAAGGATCCGGATGCGGAGAACCATATCGGACTGCGGATGATCCTGAAACGGGCCAAAGAGGTACGCTATACGAGTACGCTGGATCTGAACAATCTGGTCGTGCGGTTTTGACGAATAAAAAGACAGCTTACACAGACGGAAGTGAATAAAATGGAAAAACCATTAATCATAAACCATATATACGATAAGCATGCCGGTATTCTTCGGATTCGGACAGGTGAGCGGATTGATTCCGGAAATGCAGTGTCCTTCGGACAGGTAGTGACGACTCTGCGGCAGACCTGTCCGGGAGGCCGGATCATTTTTGATCTGGAAGACCTGAAGTATCTGTCCAGCATGGGACTGCGTGTCTTTCTGAAGCTTTCAAAAACGGAAAAGAACAGGATCAGCGTTGTCAATGTTTCGCCGGAGGTGGAAGATATATTCCGCATGACCGGATTTGATACCTTTTTTGACCTGTCCCGCAAGATGCGTCGGGTGTCGTTGGACGGATGTGCCATCATCGGACGAGGCGCAAACGGAATGGTGTACCGGCTGAATCCGGATACCATCATCAAGGTATTCCGGCCGGATGCGGATTTCTCGGTTGTGGAACGGGAACGGGAGAAGGCCCGTGCTGCATTGCTGAAGGGACTGCCGACGGCGATTTCCTATGATGTGGTACAAGTCGGGGACAGCTACGGGATTGTGTTTGAGATGATCGGATCCAAGAGTCTGGCAGATGTCTTGAAAGAGGATGAAGCACATTTTGACCGTTATGCAAAAGCATACAGCGCACTCTACAAAGAAATCCACAGTACAGAAGGAGATGTGGAAACCTTTGGGCGGGAGAAAGACATCTATGAGGAAGCTATCGAGTATTGCAGCGATGTATATACGCCCCAGGAGCTGGAAAAGCTTCGGCTGCTGGTTCGGAACATTCCCGAACGGACAACGCTGATTCATGGAGATTTTCATCCCAAGAACATCATGCTGATCGACGGTGAGCTGGCCTTGATCGACATGGGAGACGTAAGCACCGGACATCCTGTGTTTGATTTTCTCGCCACAGCGGCGACACAGGTGAACCTGCTGAAGCTGGATCCGGCCTTTGCCGAGCAGTTTACGGGCATGCCGGCTCCTATGATATCCCGGCTGTGGAAGAGCTTGATGGAAGACTATTTTGCAGGAAAGAGCACCGATGAGATCAGACAAATCGATCACCGCATCGCCGGTTTTTCAAAACTAAAGGTCGCACTGGCCCCATACTTCGCCCGCGACCTTAATGAAGCCGTTCTCCACGCCAGCATCCAGGACGCCAGAACAAACCTGCTGCCCATCATAGATGAGCTGGCAAGAGGATTTGAGTGAGTCACGGAACCGGTTCCGTGACTCCCTTTGTCTTTTCTTGACGAACACGCGATAAAGTGATAAAGTCTTATAGGTATGAAAGACGAATCTTTCATATCTGTCAGCATGGCCAGAAATACAGCCATGCAGAGAAGAATATGGACTGAATCTTATTCAGAATGAAATGCAGACAATCAAACGGAGGATAGAGTGATGATAGACGGAAAAAAAGTCCTTTTCAGCGGTATGCAGGCGACCGGAAACCTGACCCTGGGCAATTATCTGGGGGCGCTGAAGAACTGGGTTACCTTAAGCGATGAGTATGAATGCTTCTACAGTGTGGTGGACATGCACTCCATCACCGTCCGGCAGGATCCGGCGGAGCTTCGGAAGCGTGCCCGGAATCTCCTGACTCTGTATATTGCCGCCGGTCTGGATCCCAAAAAGAACTGCATCTATTATCAGTCTCATGTGTCTGCCCATGCCGAGCTGGCCTGGATCCTGAACTGCTTTACCTACATGGGCGAGCTGAACCGGATGACCCAGTTCAAGGATAAATCTGCCAAGCATGCGGATAATATCAACGCCGGTCTTTTCACCTATCCGGTGCTGATGGCTGCGGATATCCTGCTGTATCAGGCGGATGTGGTTCCGGTCGGAATCGACCAGATGCAGCATCTGGAGCTGACCCGGAATATTGCGGAGCGGTTCAACAACCTCTACGGGGATGTCTTTACCGTGCCGGAAGCCTATATCGGAAAAGTAGGCGCCAAGATCATGAGCCTGCAGGATCCCTCCAAAAAGATGTCCAAATCCGATGAGAATCCGAATGGAAGCATCTATCTGATGGATGACCCGGATACGATCATGCGGAAATGCAAACGTGCCGTGACCGATTCCGAAGCCTGCATCTGCTACCGTGATGAGCAGCCGGGCCTGAAGAATCTGATCGATATCTACAGTGCCTGCACCGGAAAGACCCCGCAGGAGACCGTGGCAGAATTTGAGGGCAAGGGCTACGGCGAGCTGAAACCGGCCGTAGGAGAGGCCGTGATCAGCGTGCTGAAGCCGCTGCAGGATGAGTTTGCAAGACTCTCGAAGGATAAAGCGTATCTGGATTCGATCATCAAGGAGAATGCAGAGAAGGCCGGCTATTTCGCAAGCAAGACCCTCCGCAAGGTACAGCGGAAGGTGGGTTTCCCGGACCGTATCCGGTAAAATGGACCTCGAAAGGACAGATTACATGAAAAAGAAGCTTTTTGTTATACTGTTGACGATGACGATGGCTGCCGCTTCGCTTGCCGGCTGCGGCAGTTCGGATAAGAAATCAGAAGAAACAACGAAAACCGAAGAAACAAAAGAAGAAGACGCAAAGGCCGAGACTTCGGAGAATGCGGATGCGCCGGATTCCGACACAGGCAGCGCTGCCGCGGCGGTGGAAGA
>CAMOSN010000189.1 GCA_946624935.1 uncultured Lachnospiraceae bacterium
GATCATGGATATATGAAAAAAGATACGGTCGGCCGGTCTGCGGCCGGCCGTATCCCGAATATCAGAAGAAAGGCGTGAGGATGGAGCAGAAGATGTGGAAAAACCGGCAGGAGGAGCGTCCACAGCCGGAAAGAGTGATTCTGGCCGGGGTGTGCACCGGGGATGAGCAGGATTTTCTGGAATCCATGGACGAGCTGGAGGAGCTGGCAAAGACTGCCGGCGCGGTAACGGCCGGCCGGATCATGCAGCTGCGCAGCGAGATGCATCCTGTGACTTATCTGGGAACCGGGAAGGTGGAGGAGCTGCGCGATCTGGTGGAAGAGGAAGGCGCGGATGCGGTCATCTGCGACGATGAGCTTTCCCCCGTACAGCTGCGCAATCTGCAAAGTCTCCTGGACTGCCCGGTGCTCGACCGTACTCTTCTGATCCTGGATATCTTTGCGGAGCACGCCAGCACCAGCGAGGGAAAAATCCAGGTCGAGCTGGCGCAGCTGACCTACCGTGCCACCCATCTGTCCGGGATGGGCAAAATCCTCTCCAGGCAGGGCGGCGGCATCGGTACGCGCGGCCCCGGCGAGAAGAAGCTCGAGATCGACCGGCGCCGTATCCGGGAACGGATCTCTCATCTCAAGCAGGAACTTGCCCAGGTGCGCCGGCATCGGGAGGTCGTACGAAAGGGACGCGCGGATGGCGTCATGGCGGAGGTAGCCATCGTCGGCTACACCAACGCCGGGAAATCCACACTGCTGAACTGCCTCACCCAGGCAGGGGTATACGCGCAGGATCAGCTGTTTGCGACCCTCGACCCCGTCACCAGAGGATATGTGCTCCCGGGCGGGACCCAGGTTCTGCTCACCGACACCGTCGGCTTCATCCGCAAGCTTCCGCACTCCCTGATCGAAGCCTTTCGCAGCACCCTGGAGGAGGCGGTCTTTGCCGATCTCATCCTGCACGTTGTGGATGCCTCCAGTCCGGAGATGGAAAAACAGATGCACATCGTATATGAGACCCTTCGTGAGCTGGGTGCAGGTGAAAAAAAGAGCATCACCCTGTTCAACAAACAGGACCGCTGCCCGGGAAGAACCCGCTACCGTGACGCCCACGCCGACCGCATCGTATGCGGAAGTGCCATGACCGGCGAAGGCATGGACGAGCTCGCCGCGCAGCTCGAAGATCTCCTTACTGAGCATCTCATCCGGATCGAGCGCCTCTACCCCTACGAACAGGCCGGAAAAGAAGCCCTCATCCGCAAATACGGCAAAATCATCTCCCTCGAATACCGCCCCGAGGGCATCGCCCTCACCGCCCTTGTCCCCCCTGAAATCTACGGAAACGTATAATGGGACAGGGGACGGTTCTCTGTCCCACTTTCCATGTTATGCTTTTGTGACAACTCTTTTTGAGTGGGACAAAGAACCGTCCCCTGTCCCATTTCCACGTTATGCTTTTGAGGCAACCCTTTTTGAGTGGGACAGAGAACCGTCCCCTGTCCCACTTTCCCGTTCCATGAAAAAAGGAGGACAGCTGAGTGTCCTCCTTTTTGTCGCTTTCTTCCGAATGGTTTTATTCGGTAACTCTTCTTACGTTGATGGCTTTTACGCCTTTTTCATCCTCGGTCAGATCGTAGGTCACTTCCTGATCCACTTCCAGTGTTTTATATCCATCGCCTTCGATGGCGGACCAGTGAACGAAAACATCCTGTCCGTCCTCGCCGATAATAAAACCGTAAGTGTTCTTGAACCATCTTACTTTGCCTTTGTACATTACCAAGTACCTCCAAATATTAATGTCAATAAGATTTCGCGAAGGAAATGAAGAAAACCTAGACCGTTATTCGCATTGTATGAATCATAATAGAACTACGTTTTACGTTACAATATTCCAACCGCCTTTTGATTATATGTCATTATATGCACAAAGTCAAGGCGATAATGTGGATTTTACACATAAAAACAATTGTGAAAGTGGGGTATTTGGTAAGATTTGCGCTAAAGTAAATCGGGTTCACAAAATCAGTTCATGCGTGACAATCCGACCGGTTAATGATATGATGATATCTGCTTTATGAATCTGCCGGAGAACGGACCGGCATCCGGACGTAAGAATAAACAATACGAACGATAAAATACGAAAACAGGAAGGCGGACTACAATATGAAATTTATAGCTACCCCCGTGAAAGGCATGAATGATTTTCTTCCTCAGGATATGAAGCTTCGGCAGCATGTGCTCCGGTTGATCCGCGATACGTATGCAACCTATGGCTTTGATGAGATCGAAACGCCCAGCATGGAGCACATCGAAAATCTTACCGGCAAGGTCGGCGGAGAAAATGAGAAGCTGATCTTCAAGGTGATGAAGCGGGGTCGTGAGCTGGAGAAGGGCCTGGCCACCGGAGAGATCGCCGACAGCGGCATGCGCTATGATCTGACAGTACCGCTGTGCCGTTTCTATGCGAAGAACCGCAATGATCTGCCCACGCCGCTGAAAGCGCTGCAGATCGGTAACGTGTGGAGAGCTGACAATCCTCAGAAGGGCCGTTTCCGCCAGTTCACCCAGTGCGACATCGACATTATCGGTGATGGTTCCATCATGGCTGAGATCGAGCTGATCGCAGCGACCTCCGGCATGCTCACGCGCATCTTCTCGGAGGTGGGCGTCAGTGAATTCACCGTGCACATCAATGACCGCCGGATCCTCAAGGCGATGGCTGCAAGCGCAGGGTTCACGCCGGAGCAGTACGATGACGTGTTCATCACCCTGGACAAGATGGACAAGATCGGTCTGGATGGCGTGAAGGAGCAGCTCAGGGAGCATGGCTATGCGGAAGAAGTGGTGGAAAAATATGTGAGCATGTTCGATGCGGCCGCCACCGATCCCGCAGCTTCAGCGAAGGCTTCCTGCAGTGATTTCTGTGAGAAGGTGTGCGCCGACACCCTTGATCCGTCAGTGGCTGCAGGCATGGACACCATCCTCGACAGCGTCCGGAAGATGATCGCCTCCGGCGTGCATCTGGAGTTTGACCCCACCCTTGTGCGCGGAATGTCCTACTACACCGGCACCATCTTTGAAATCAGCATCGACGGCTACAACTTCTCCATCGCCGGAGGCGGACGTTACGATGAGATGATCGGTCGCTTTTCCAACCAGAGTGCACCTGCGTGCGGCTTCTCCATCGGCTTCGAGCGCATCATCACCATCCTGCGCGACCTCAACTGGCAGGAGCCCGGAACCGCTGCAAAGCGCATGGCATTTCTGGTGGACGAGCGCATCCCGGCAGAAAAGCTGACCGCTGTCTTTGAAAAAGCAACCGCTCTGCGCGGCGCAGGGAATATCGTCACCGTGCAGCCCCTCAAAAAGAACGCCAAATTCCAGGTCGAAACCCTGGAGAAAAACGGCTACACCGAAATCCACAAAGTATACGCCGACACCCAGCTGTAAATGGGACAGGGGACGGTTCCAAACAGGGGCAAACAGGGGGACGGTTCTGTGT
>CAMOSN010000190.1 GCA_946624935.1 uncultured Lachnospiraceae bacterium
CTGAACATGGCCAAGGGCCGTGAGATGATCACCAGCTACATCATCAGCTACTTCATCAACGGCGTGTACCAGCTGGTCGTGCTGTATCTGATGGGCTCGGTCATCCCGATCAAGCACTCCTCCATCAAGCTGCCCCGCGGCTACGGCATCCGCAACACCGTCAGCCTGCTGGAGATGCGCCAGAAGCTGGACAACCTGATCCCGCTGACCATCAAGGGCGTGAAGATCCCGGTGGCCACCTTCATCGTGATCGCAGTGCTGTGCCTGGTGATCGTGTGGTTCCGCCGCACTAAGCTCGGGCAGGATATGCGCGCCGTCGGGCAGGACATGGAAGTGGCCCGCGACGCAGGCATCAACGTGGAGCGCACCCGTATCCTCTCCATCATCATCTCGACGGTGCTGGCAGGGTTCGGTATGATCATCTATCTGCAGAACATGGGCAACATCGCGACCTACAGCGCTCATTCCCAGATCGGTATGTTCTGTATCGCCGCGCTGCTGGTGGGCGGCGCCTCTGTGGACAAGGCGTCCATCGGTAACGTGTTCCTGGGCGTGATCCTGTTCCACCTGATGTTCATCGTAGCGCCGAAGGCCGGTGCCTACATCACCGGCGACTCCATGATCGGCGAATACTTCCGCGTGTTCGTATCCTACGCAGTTATCACCGTGGCCCTGGTCATGTACGAAACCAACAAACGCAGAGCGAAGAGCCTCGAGGGCGCGCGCCTGCAGGAGCAGCAGAAGGAGGATGAAGCATGAAATCGAAGAGAAGACTTCTGATCCGCATCCTCGCAGTGGCTGTGGTGCTGGGGATCGCTGCCTGGATGTTTGTGATCGGGCGCGGACATACGATCTATTTTGACAACAAAGAGCTGAGTGCGAACGGTGAAGTGTACAGTCCCTTCTACAAGGTGGAGGTGTTCGTGAACGACCAGTCCGTGGCCAAGCTGCGGGAAGGCGACCGCGGCATGGTGACCACCATGGGACAGAAATTCAAAATGGTGCTGCACATCACGCCGAAGAAAGACGCCAAGAAGGTCGGAAGCGCCGTCGCGCTGGAGATCCCCTACAACATGGACGGGATCGTCCTCAATCTCCCGGCACTGCTGTCAGGCGCCGAGGAATCCGTATACATGTCCGAATTCATCCCTGCGCCGGTGGAGGAAGAAAGCGAAGCCGACGTTGTCGTCACCGATGAGTTCGAGATGCCCATGGATGAATAAAATATCTGCCGCCGGACGAGGGATCGCCCGGCGGTATTTTGTATGGACGGGCGCACCATGGGCGAGTTCTGCCGGGTCGGGTGAAAGTCCTGAGTACGGGCTGGCAGGGGAGAGTGGGTCAGGGATTACTGAAGTGCCCCACAGGCGAAAAGAAAATTGACTTAGCCGTACGGCTAATTTCCATCACCAGCGTACCGTTTTTCGCCGCACGGCCTACTACTGTCATAGGAAGAGAACACAGATATGATCATTTACACTCCCGAGCAATTTGGCGCGGCAGTCCGTGCGCGCAGAAAACAGCTGAATTATACGCAGTCCTATGTCTCTGAGGTGACAGGCTTCAGCGTAAGCTTCCTGTCTGATCTGGAGCGCGGAAAAACAACCGCTGAACTTGGAAAAGCGCTGTTTATTGCGAACGTGCTTGGCCTTGACTGCAGTTTGTCCGTACGCGGTGCCGGTCCGGAGGAGGAAGGAATATGAGCGATCTGCAGGTCAGTGTCATATCCGGTTCCGCCATATTATCACCAATGAGCAGCTTGCCTTAATGACCGCAAGCGCAGCTGCTTCGGCAGAAGATCCTTCTGCGCGGAGGTATGAAGAACTTATAGGATGCATTCACGAAAATTTACGGAAAGATGCTCGAAAACGAAAAAAAATCCGGATGGGCAGCCTTTTTGCTTGCGTAAACCGGAAAATCTCGGCATAATGGTAATGAACAGAACCTGTAGATGGGTCGGGGCAAAAGGAACGTCCCTCTGTCCCACAGAAAAACGGGAGGATAAGTATGAGTTTTTCAGCGATCATCAGTAAACTTGATGGACTTCTTTGGGGTTGGCCTTTAATTGTGATGCTGTTCGGCACGCATATTTTTATGACGATCCGGACCGGTTTTATTCAGAAGGACATTTTTAAGGCGATCCGCCTTTCGGTGACGCGCGATCCGGATGCGGAGGGAGATGTGTCCCAGTTTGGCGCATTGACCACGGCCCTTTCTTCGACGATCGGTACCGGTAATATTATCGGCGTTGGCACAGCAATCGCGCTGGGCGGCCCGGGTGCTGTCCTGTGGACCTGGCTGACGGGTGTGTTCGGCATTGCGACGAAGTATGCTGAGACGCTGATCGCAGTGAAGTATCGTGTGAAGAGTGAGAATGGCACGATGATCGGCGGTGCGATGTATGCGCTGGATCGCGGGCTGCATATGAAGTGGCTGGGAATCGTGTTTGCAGCTCTTGCTACAGTGTGCGGCTTCGGTATCGGATGTATGGTGCAGGCCAATGCCGTGGCAGCCAACTTCCAGGAGAATCTGGGCGTTTCTCCGTGGATCGTGGCAGTGGCCCTGAGTGTGATCGTAGGTCTTGTAATCATTGGCGGCATCAAGTCCATCACCAGGGTGTCGGAGATGCTGGTGCCGTTTATGGCGGTTTTCTATGTGGTTGGCTGCATCATCATTCTGATCATCAACCGCGATGTGCTCGGTCAGGCCATTGCAACCATCTGCTCTGCAGCTTTCTCGGCAAGAGCGGTCGGCGGCGGCTTTATCGGCAGCACGGTGACCATGGCCTGCCGGTACGGCTTTGCCAGAGGCCTGTTCTCCAATGAATCCGGTATGGGTTCTGCTCCGCTGGTTGCCTCTGCGGCGCAGACGCGCAATTCCAAGCGGCAGGCGCTGGTGTCCATGACCGGAACCTTCTGGGATACCGTGGTCATCTGCCTGATGACCGGCCTGGTGCTGGTGTCCAGCATCATCAAGCATCCGCAGATCGACGGCCTGTCCGGCAACGGCAGTGAACTGACCAGTATGGCCTTCTCCATGATCCCGAAGGTCGGACTTCCGATCCTGATCGTGGGTCTGATCACCTTCGCCTTTTCCACGATTCTGGGGTGGTATTATTATGGCGAGCGCTGCGCGGTGTATCTGTTCGGTGAAAAAGTGATCATCGTGTATAAGATTCTGTGGGTTGCAGGTGTGTTCATTGGATGTGTAATGACACTGAATACAGTGTGGGATCTGGCGGACCTGCTGAACGGACTGATGGCGATCCCGAATATCATTGCAGTGCTTCTGCTGTCCAATGTGATCGCGAAGGAAACGAAGAAGTACGATGGCGCGCATATTGACGATAAGGATGAGACCCCGATTCCGGTGCTGAAGAACGCCAAGAGCGGCGTGATCGGGTAAGAAAAGAACCGGCGGGCAGAGGAATGTGCCTTGCGGGCAG
>CAMOSN010000191.1 GCA_946624935.1 uncultured Lachnospiraceae bacterium
TTCCTTCGCTTCGCAGCAGGCTTCTTCCGCTGTTTCCTTTGCTTCGCAGCAGGCCTCTTCCGCCGCTTCCTTCACTTCCTCGACGGCCTCTTCGGCTTCTTCCTGTGCGTCCTCGAACACGTCCTGCAGTTCTTCGGCGGTATCGTCGAAGGCTTCCTCTGCTTCCTCTTTTTTCTCGTTTACCTTCGAGGCAACACCCTTAAAAAAGGCATCCGCCGCCTCGGCGAATCCTCCAAGGATCCCTCTGGCCTTATCGGCTGCTTCATTGACGAGATCGCCTACTTCATTGGCTGCGGCTCTGGCATCTGCTTTCAGTGCTTCGGCGTCAAGGACATCGTCGGCGGGGGCGTCACCCTCTTCCGCGGTGCCATCCTCTTCCTGCCAGACGCTGCTCAGCTCGGTGCCGCAGGCGGAGCAGTAGTTCTCGCCCTTTGCCACTTCCTTCCCGCAGGACGGGCATACCGGCTTCGTTCTGGTAAGCTTCTGCTTCTGTACTTCTAAATCAGCGAGAGATTCCTTCGCGCTTTTCACTGCCGCGAATACATCCTCCAGTCCTTCGGGGATCACGTCGCCGGCCTTCTCGAATACACTCTCTCCGATCTGTGCGAAGAGCTTTTCGAGTGCTTTCTTCTCATCGGCGATTTTACTGTTGAGCTGCACGCCTTCCGCGGTTTTCTGCATGCTGTTTACGGTATCCTGGCCAAGCTGTGCCAGCTTCTTTCCCAATGACTCCAGTCCCATATTCATCCTCCTTTTTTGTTCTTCGATTTCCGGATCAGTTGATCGGTTTCTCTGAGTTCTATTTCTCTGAGATCTATTTTCTGAACAGTGCATCTGTTTTTCACAGGCTTCCGGCCTTCTGTCAGAAATCAGCTCCTCTGGGGCCTGTGATTTTGCACTTCGAAGCCAGTATATCATAGGTTTCTTAACAGAACATTAAAAATAAATTTAAATTTTCACTTGTCTATTTCACGCATTTATTTTATAGTTAGCGCAATACTTCCTTTTTTATTTTTTTATATGAAGGAATACTTTTTCTGCTCCACCCTGGAGCAGCTTTGTAAGACCGGGTTCCGTATGCGGTACGGAGCAATTATCCTGAAGGAGTGTACCTATGCGCTGGGACGAGAAATGTGTGCTTGAACTGACCCATCACAATATGTTTGAAACAACGGAGCATCGCAACCGCTTCCTGGAGATTCTGAACTGCTATTACACCGCTCCCTTCTTTAATAAGGGCCTGTGTAAGTGCATGTACCTGGCCTCATGGGACGATGTCCACTATGCCGATCTTTTAAGCATCATCAATCTCATTACCATCGAGGGCACCCGCAGCCTGAAGAGCATGGCCGACGAGGGTGACTCCATGTCCGAGCAGCTCTCCGGCGCCGATGCCGAAATCTACAAGCTTTCAACCTCTTTTATCACAAACCGCCCCTATAACCTTCCGGATCTGACCATGATTGACCCGGAAGGAGCCCATGTCATTCGACAGGGGCTCCTCGCTTCCAAATATATTGATGATCTTCCGGATCCTTCATAACCGGACCCTGATCCTGCCACGCTCCCGGGCTCTTATTCCCGGGAGCGTTTTTTATGCAGTTATCCTCTTCTTCTCAGAATTCTTCCCCGGTCTCTGCCAAGGCTTCTTTCGCAATTCGCCTCATCTTTACCTTATTCGCTGTCGATCGGCGTGGGACGTAACGGATTGAAGAAGGTTGCCACATCATGAATTCCCAGCTGCTCGTAGTCAGCGGCGTACACGGAATGCACGATTGCGCCTTCTGTCATGGCCTGATACATCGTAAACCCGTCCAGAGCCACTCTGCCGGTGCGCATGAAGGTATCGCCGAATTCAGTCCATCCGATATTTCCATCTACATTGCAGAAGATGTTGAAGCCCTGATTCTTGAAATACTGGAATTTCGCATTGTCCGGTGTGTAGGCGCCGACGATGCCGATATCCGCGCCGAAAGCGAAGATGATCTTGTCGGTCTTGCCCAGAATCGGCTCGTTAACGGTTTTCCAGCGCTCATGGTCCGCCATGAGATGATCCAGATCACTGGATTCCGCGTTCAGATGTCCATAGGTATGGCTGGCGAAGGTCCAGCCTTCCGCCTTCATGGCATCCGCCACGGCTTTGGCGTCCTTGCAGTCCTGCTCCCAGTCAAAGTCGGGATGCTCCTGCAGCCACTGGATCTGATCCGGATCCAGATGCGGATCATTGATGTCCTTATAATAGTTGTTGGTCCGGTAGCCGAACACGCCGTTATAGCCGGTCATGGCAACCGTTCCTCTGGCCCCGTGATAGGAAAAGTCCGGATGGTTTTCAATAAAGGTATCCATCCGCGGCACCACATCATAATCTCCGATGGATGTCTCCCCATTCTCGTTGGTGTACACGCATTTCGGCTTACCGTTTTCATCCACGATCATTTTCGTGGCGTAGCCCTGGGTTCCGATTCCGTAGGAGTGATAATAGCTCAGGTCATCGATGGAAAGGACAAAGGGCTTCTTGTCCGGCGGCAGCATCAGATTCGTGTTCTTTGCCACGCGCACCGTCCCGCTTTCATCCGTTGTCTTAACGCACATGTCATCGAGTCCGACCATCACATAGCCCGCCTCGTACATCTGCTGGATCATGTTGTCGAATTCGACCGTCGTGGTCATGGCGGCGTTGTTCTGCCGTACGCGGTCCGCCCCCACCAGATCCGCCTGAAACGCGCGGTCGTCATTGATCAGAGAGTGGAAGAACACATGCGGAACCCTGGTCACATCCACTGCAACGCAGGACGCCTTCAGGCTTTCCCATTCCTGGATTTCCTCCTGGGCCTGGTCGGACAGACCATGCTGCTCCAGAAGTGCAATGGCACCGTCATAATCGTACTGCATGGCAAGGATCCTTGCCTCCTCCCGGACGTTCGCAGCATCTGCCGCGCTCTCGGTCTGCGCTGCTTCTTCCAGCGCTCCATCCCCGGCACCCTGCTGATCGGCCGGTGCACCCTGCGCTCCCTGGGTATCCTGCCCCGAAGCGGAAGCAGTGGAAGATCCGGTTTTACCGGAAGTTACAGCCACGCCGGCCGGAACCGCCGTATTGGAATTTTTACTGTTCCCGCCCTTTACGGCATGTATGATCGCCCGAACCCCCAAAAATGCAAGCATCACGATCAGCAGCAGCGCTACCGCTGCGATCCCCAGCTTGATCCTGCGAATCCGCTTTCTGCGTGCGATCATTTCCCTGCGGCGCCGCTTCTCCCGTTCCGTCATCCTGCTGCTTGCGGCGCTCTCCTTCTCGGTCGTCCTGCCCGTCGTCCTTTCTCTCTCCGGCGTTCTGCCCGCGGCCTTCTCTCTCTCCGTTGTCCTGCCCGCGGCCTTCTCTCTCTCCGTTGTCCTGCCCGCGGCCTTCTCTCTCTCCG
>CAMOSN010000192.1 GCA_946624935.1 uncultured Lachnospiraceae bacterium
GTGGAATTCTCCATGGACGGCGGAAATACCTGGACCAGATGTGAGACGGAGAACACCTCCACCTCGAAATGGGTGTACTGGCACTTCGCCATCAACGCACCGCAGGAAGAGGGCGATTACCGCCTGGATGCCCGCTGCGTGACGGCGGACGGAAAGGTATCCCCGCTGGCATCCTCCGTACAGTTCACCGTGACGGACGGCGCCACCCAGGCATAAGTCAGCAGGGACGTTGCCTCTGACGCATTTTGAACCAGAGGGACATAGCGCCTGACGCATTTTGAGTCAAATGGGACATAGCGCCTGACGCATTTTGAGTTGTTTCAGCCCCGGCCATCGCGGCCGGGGCTTTTTGCATGCCCTGCGTGTTCCATGCTGCGTGTTGCCGCTGTGCATTCATGGTTTAAGCCAAACGGAGGACCGTCCCCTACTGTTTGAGCCAAACAGAGAACCGTCCCCTGTTTGACTATTGAAGCGCTTCGACGGTTTCCTGCACGAACTTGATCAGCTTGTTTGCACCGGGAGAGGGCTGTCTCCCTCTTTTTAACAGAAATCCTTTTTGAAAAACGATTGGCTGGTCGAGCGGCCTGAGGATCAGGTCCTGTTCGTAGGGGGATGCTTTTATATTATCCATGGTAATAAAGGTGATCCCGTAGCCCTGCTGTACCAGCTTTTTTGCCACATCCATCTGATTGACGCTGATGATTTTCGGCGTGATATTTGCTTTTTCGCAGCTTTCTTCGATCTTTTTGCGGATCAGGGATCCGCGCTGGAAGGTCAGGAGGGTCTGGTCATGAAGCATCTGGAAGGAGATGGAAGGCTGATCCTGCAGGGGATGATTCCGCGGCAGCATTACCCAGACGGAGGATTCCATGACCGGAATATAGGAAAATGCGTTCAGGTCCTGATTGTCCGGCAGGTTTACCAGTGCAAGATCCACTTCTTCCGAGAGCAGCCTGGTCATCGTGCTCTGGATGGTGGCGTCCTGGACGACGACGTTATAGCCCGGATGCTGTTTGTGAAAATCGGTATAAATCTTTGGGAGGATATAATCGTTTGCCGTAATGCTGGGCCAGATCAGAAACAGAGAGCGAGAGCGCCGGGCGCTCATTTCCGCAATGTCTTCCTCGGCTTCATGGACACATTCGAGAATCCGGTACACATGCCACATGAATCGTTCTCCTTCGGCGGTAAAGCGCAGAGGCTGGCGGGCACGGTTGATCAGGACAACGCCCAGCTCCTTTTCGAGTGCGTGGATCGCATTTGACAGTGAGGGTTGAGAGATATACAATTCTTCTGCGGCTTTCGTATAGTTCTTCAGCCGGTAAATGGCTTCCAGATAACGCAGCTTTTTCAGATCCATGACGGCCTCCTTGTAAGTACCTTGTAATGATGCATTATAGCCTCAGGCTATCGCGTCAAGCTTAACGGGTATTGGACGCTTCCTCCGGAAAACATTATAGTATAAGCATAAACAACGTTCAACTTCTTATCACAGGAGGGAGATTATCATGAATGATAATAACAAAACAATGGATCTTCACATTCTGCAGCGCATGAACAAGATACCGGGCGGCATGCTGGTAGTCGCGCTTGTGATTTCACTGCTTGTCAACAACCTGTTCCCGGGCGTGTTCCGGATCGGAGGCATCACACAGGCGCTGTTTGTCGAAGGCGGCAATGCGCTGATGGGTGTGTTCCTGATCTGCTGCGGCGCATCCCTGAACATCCGTCAGATGGGCATGCCGCTGTATAAAGGGTTTATCCTCACCGCAATCAAGTTCTTCATCGGCGTTGGGATCGGCGTGCTGATCGGTGCCGTGTTCGGACCGGCCGGTATCTGGGGCATTACCCCGATGGTTGCAATCGCTGCACTGACGAATTCCAACAGCTCCTTATACGCGATCCTCTCCGGCAAATACGGAGATGCGAGCGATACCGGTGCGATTTCTATCCTGAGCCTGAACGATGGTCCGTTCTTCACACTGGTTGCTCTGGGTGCCACCGGCTTTGCCTCCATCAACATCAAGTCCGTGATCTCGGTGCTGCTTCCGCTGCTGATCGGTATTCTCTGGGGAAGCTTTGACAGTGATTTCCGTGAGATCTGCAAAAAGACCCATGTATTCGTGATGTTCTTCCTGATGTTCCCGATCACTGCCAATATCACAGTGAATTCTTTCGTACAGGCAGGTGTTGCCGGACTGCTTCTGGGTGTGCTTTCCACGCTTCTTGGTTTCGTATTCTTCTTCCTGTTCAATCTGTTTCTGCCGAAGAAGGAGCGCAATGCGATGGGTGCCGCCATCGGTACTACGGCAGGAAATGCCGCCATTACACCGCAGGCAGTTGCGGCCGTCGATCCGACCTATGCGGCAAGCGTGGAGCTTTCAACATCCATGATCGTCTCCGCCGGTATGGTCACATTCCTGTGCTGCCCGATCGTGACAGCCATCTGCGACCGCTACATGCGCAAACATA
Organism: uncultured Lachnospiraceae bacterium; assembly: GCA_946624935.1. Lineage (GTDB taxonomy): Bacteria > Bacillota > Clostridia > Lachnospirales > Lachnospiraceae > Merdiplasma. The sequence continues at coordinate 2,473 of CAMOSN010000192.1, forward strand.
AAAAAGGTATCTATTCACCGGAAGGCCGTGTGGGAAAGGAAGAGAATAATCAATGATACGCACAATGCAGCAGGATCGGACCGAGCAGATTATCTGTCACGGGGACTCGATCATCTTTGGCAACAGGCCGGAATGGAGCGATGCAACCTGGCGTCCGCTGAAGCTGAGCCTTATCAGAAGCCGGCAGTTTTTCGATTATGATCCGCATGAGACGCTTCCGGTCATCATCTGGATTACGGGCGGGGCTTTTACACACTCTGATGCAAACGTGTGGGCTCCGGAGCTCACCTACTTCGCGAAGCATGGCTTTGCCGTTGCCAGTATTGATTACAGCTCCGCCGCCCGGATGCGCTTCCCGATGCCGATGGAAGACATCAAGTGGGGAATCCGCTACCTGAAGGCTCATGCGAAGGAGCTTCATCTCGATCCGGACCGCATGGTGGTCATGGGAGAATCCGCCGGCGCCTACTTTGCGGCGCTCACGGCCCTGACCAGCGGAACCGACGAATTCAAATTCGGGGAATACACCGACTATGACAGTGATGTAAAGGCAGCTGTGACGCTTTACACCTGTTCGAAGGAAGTCCACATGGAGGGAGACCGCATTGTCATGCCGGACCTGACCGGCTACATCCGAAAAGGGTCGGTGCTGCCGTTCTTGATGTTCCACGGCACCGAGGACGGGATCGTCTCCTGTGAAGAGAGCCGCTACCTCCACGATGCGCTCGTTGAAAATGGAGGAAAGGCAGATCTTTACCTCGTAGAAGGCGCACATCACGCAGACTGCCCATTCTATCAGGAAAACGTAAAAGAAATGATCCTGGAATTCATCCGGAACGTATTGCAGTGATTGGATAATACGTGATTGATCGATGGATGATACGTAAGTCAAGGGGACAGGTACACTGTATTCGGGTTCAGTGTACCTGTCCCTTTG
>CAMOSN010000193.1 GCA_946624935.1 uncultured Lachnospiraceae bacterium
AAAAATGAAGCAGAGGAGCACGTCCTCCCGCGAGGAAAAAGTGAAGCAGAAGGGCACACCCTCCCGCCAGTGAAAAGTGGGACACAGAACCGTCCCCTGTCCCAAAAGTTGACAGCCTGGTTTCGGGCTGGCCACAGGGACCTTCCGTGGCGGTCGGATCCGACGCCTTATCATGTGTGGATTTCGGAGATCATGCTGCAGCAGACGCGTGTGGAGGCGGTGAAGCCTTACTATGAGCGTTTTCTGGAGGCGCTGCCGGACATTCCGGCGCTGGCGCACTGCAGCGATGACCAGCTCCTGAAGCTGTGGGAAGGCCTGGGCTATTACAGCAGAGCGCGGAATTTGAAAAAGGCTGCGCTTGTTGTGGAGGAACAGTATGCAGGCGAGCTGCCTGCGGACTATGAGGAGCTGCAGAAGCTCCCCGGGATCGGACCTTATACAGCCGGCGCAATTGCTTCGATCGCCTTCCACATTCCGGTTCCGGCGGTGGACGGCAACGTTGTGCGGGTGATGACCCGACTCGCTGCTGATCGCAGAGATATCCGCGATCCGAAGGTCACGAAGGACATTCGGGAGTCCTTGTCCCGGATGCTGTGTGAGGGGTTCACTCTGGAGCGGCCTTGTGAGCAGAGTCTGGAGAAACACTATGACAGCTGCCCTGAGGAGTATCCTGTGGATCCGGGCGCTTTCAACCAGGCGTTGATGGAGCTTGGCGCTATGGTGTGCGTTCCATCAGGCCCCCCGCGATGCGAAGCGTGTCCTCTTCAGGAGGACTGCCTTGCCAGAGACGAAGGCCTGACAGGTGAAATTCCTTTCAAATCCCCGCCCGCGAAGCGCCGGATCGAGGAGAAGACCGTTCTCGTCGTGCGGGATGGCCGTTACACGCTGCTGCACCGAAGAGAGGAAAAGGGACTTCTCGCAGGAATGTATGAATTTCCATACATGGATGGTCATCGATGTGAAAAAGAAGTCCTGGAGCACCTGGAAAAAGAGCTGCATCTGAATGCAGTGCAGATCCATCCGCTGCAGGAGGCAAAGCATATTTTTTCACATATTGAATGGAAAATGACGGGATACATGGTCCTCGTGGAGGATCTTGGAATCCTGAGAGAGCATACGGGCGAGCTCCCGGGAAGGCATGGAGGCGAGCTCTCAGGTGAGAACCCAGTCGAGCTTCCGGGCGAGCATGCGAACCGTTATCTCGTAGTCGAACCGGCGCAGACCCGCCGGGAGTTTCCGATACCGGCAGCATACCGTGCCTATGCCAGTGCGCTGCAAATTAATATCGGCATACCAAAAAACAAACAGTAAACACTGCGGCAAACAGCAAACACCACGGCAATCAGCAACTACCGCGGCAAACAGCAAACACCGCGGCAATCAGCAAACACCGCGGCAATCAGCAACTACCGCGACAATCCATAAATAACATAGCAATCAACAATTCGTGTGATAAACATAAATGACATGGAAAGCAGATGCGCAGGAGTTCCTGCCATGGAACGTTCCACCCGCGTGATCTTCGCGGAGGACGGGAAATGTCTGCCGGACAGGTCGAAAAAGCCGTACAGGAGAAAACATTGAAAATACTTACAGTTGCAATTCCTTGTTATAATTCAGAAGCATATATGGAAAACTGCATCCAGTCTCTGCTGCCTGCGGGAGAGGATATCGAGATCCTGATCGTGGATGACGGGTCCTTCAAGGATCGCACAGCCGAGATCGCGGATGCGTATCAGGAGAAGTACCCAACGATCGTCCGCGCGATCCATCAGAAGAATGGCGGCCATGGCGAGGCGGTGAACACCGGCATCCGCAATGCGACCGGCCTGTATTACAAGGTAATCGACAGCGACGACTGGGCCGACACGGATGTTCTGCTTGCAATCATCCGCAAGCTGAAGGAGCTGGAGGAGGCGGGGACGCCGGTGGACATGTTCCTGGCCAACTTCATCTATGATAAAGAAGGCGCGAAGCATAAAAAGGTGATGCATTTCCGCCATGCATTCCCCGTGGACGAGATCTTCGACTGGTCGAAGGTGCATCATATGAAAACGACCCAGTACATCCTGATGCACAACATTATTTACCGGCACAAGGTCCTCGAGGACAGCGGACTGCGTCTGCCAAAGCATACCTTCTACGTGGACAACATCTTCGCGTTCCAGCCGTACCCGTATGTGAAGACGCTTTACTACATGGATGCCGACTTTTATCATTATTACATCGGCCGCGAGGACCAGTCGGTCAACGAGCAGGTGATGATCGGCCGGATCGACCAGCAGATCAAGGTCAACAAGATCATGATCGACATTATGGCCGAGCAGAACTTTGACCAGATGGATCCCCATGTGAAGAAGGTCATGTATGTGTATCTGGACAAGATCATGGCGGTGACCAGCACGATGCTGCTGGTGAGTGGTACCAAAGAGAACCTCCGCAAGAAGCGCGCAATCTGGGCCTATCTGCGTAAAAAAAGCAGACGCATGTACATGCATCTGCGTTTTACCCTGGTGGGGATCCTGGTGAACCTGCCCGGATGGCTCGGCCGGAAGCTTTCGGTGTTCGGGTATAGTATCGTTCGGAAGTTTGTGGGCTTTAACTAAATCAGGATGCTTTGCATGCGGGCCCGCGAAAGCAGCTTACAGAATGACGCGCAGTTTCTCGGGTCGCGTTTCGAAGCGGATCGCCCGTGAGTATCCCAGGTGTTCCCCGTCGGTATGCACGCACTGAGGGCTGTCGCAGAGAAGCTCGGCCGATGAACAGCGGATCAGATGGATGCCCTTGTGCTTCACATGGTTTCCTGAAAAGGCCGTCGGCAGAAGCAGCAGGATCTTCCACTTTGGAAGTCCCTCGGCGATGATCACATCGAGCGCTGCGTCCGAAGGATCCGCTTCCGGTGCGAACATAAAACCGCCTCCTTCAAAGCGGGTGTTCATTGCTGCGGCAAAACACACCTTGTCGAAGGACAGCGTTAGGACGCCGGCGGAGGAGCCTTCTTCCGGGGTAGCGGAACCGCCGCTGGCCTGAGCAGAAGAAACGCCGCTGGCCTCAGCAGAGAAACCACCGCTGGCCTGAGCAGAAGAAACGCCGCTGACCTGAGTAGAAGAACCGCCGCTGACCTCAGCAGAAGAAAGGACCCTGGGATCGCGGAAGCGAATCTTCATGCGGAAGAGCTTCATGGAATAGAGCATCCGCAGGGCATTAACCAGGTAGATCAGCTTCCCGAGATGAAACGTGTTCAGCAGCTTTTTAGCCAGGCCTTCACCCGCCTCTGCTGCATGACACACAGCCGCATCAAAGCCGATCCCGGAGCTGACCGCGAAGGAACGCGCAGCGTTTCCGGCGTTTGCGTCAGAGGAACGCACAGTGTTTTCGGCGTTTGCGTCAGAGGAACGCGCAGCGTTT
>CAMOSN010000194.1 GCA_946624935.1 uncultured Lachnospiraceae bacterium
CCCGGATCCTCTGTTTTCCCCAGCTCCTCCGGTTTTCCCGGTACGCATCTGCTGCGCCTGTGCACACAGCTCCCGGTCCGGCAGCGATGACAGCTGCATCTGCCATTTTCGGATATTTTTCACGATTGAATGATACCTTGCGGGAAGCACTGCACATCTCCTCCAAAATTATAGTGCTTATTGTACACTCTTTTGGGCATTTTATCAATATCAATCCCCTGCTGAAACCTTTATATTCGAAAGTATTTCAAAAAAACATTCAACCAATGAGAATCCGTTTCAGAGAAAAGAAATAATGGAGGCGCCTGAGAAAGAATGGAGACGCCTTGCATGGCCGTACCATAGAAAAAGGGTGGCCATGCAAGGCCGCCCTTTTCAAAATACATTGTTTCTATATACTGATTGTTTTCTGCATACAGCTCACATATATTTCAGAACCTGTTCATTTCAGGACCTGCTCTGCGCACTGCTGCCCGGTCCGCCGACCGTGAACACCACGCTGGCTGCCAGCGGAGATACGGTGCCGTCCTCTGCCCTTGCCCGTACATCAAGCTTGTAGGTGCCTTCCGCCTCGGTCACGTAAGCGTAATGCCAGTAAACCCATTTCTCTGCGTTGACATCCTTTGTCTCGTACGCCGTCCAGGTCTTTCCGCCGTCCAGAGAATATTCGATAGCCGTGATGGCCTTATCGAAATCATCCGCATACCCTTCGAACTCGATCTGATCGCCTACCTCAAAGGTAGCATTGTCGAAGGAATTGAGGACACTGATCTTGGCCCGCTGTGCTGCATCCGCCTGGATGATCTCGGGCGTCTGTGCCTGCGCGGAGAACTCGATGTCCACTACGTTGCGGGCGAAGTACCGCGCCACGCTCTTGGGAATCCACAGCTGAACGCCCGTCGGAACAGGGTTCTCGCCAACCTGATACACAAAAATGGCATCCCGGTCCAGCGCATAGCTTAACGGCACGGAAACATTATAGCCGTCAGCGCCGGTCACGGTGAGGGTGTTGGCCTCATCCATGACATCCACCATCTGCATGATGTTCTTCAGCGGTACACCGACCACCTGTGCATTGGCAACCGCTTCGCCGGTCGCGCAGGAGCACTTCAGGATCCGGGACTCGCTGTCCGCCTTCTTCAGCTCATCCAGCGAAACCGTCTGGATCTTCTGAACCGAACCGCCCACATTGATGAAATACTGCTCTTCCTGTACATCACCGAAGGCAAATCCGGGCCGTGCGCACATCGCGGTGGCAACCGTTCCGAACAGGTTGAACACCTCATCCCCCGGGGTGATGACATTCTGATCGTAGGAGAATTCTCCCTTTACATTGGCGATCTCGTCGTAGGTGACCGCTTCGCGCTCGGTAACCGTAGCATCATAGGCTTCCGGAGCTTCCTGCTCCGCTGCGACCTGCATTGCATTTCCTGCAAGGAGAGCGATCGCACCGGACATGGAGCCCAGTTTTTTCATGGTTTTTCTTTTCATGGTCCGTCCCTCCTTTACTGCACGTTGATCAGGAAATCGGTATTGACCTTCGCAGTGCGAAGCTCGCCGTCCTCCTGTCGGCTGGTGGCACGCATACGGAGCAGATAAGCGCCGCGCGCATCCGTCGGCGGGGTAAAGTCAAGGTACCAGTAGGTCCATTTACGCCGGTCGTTGTCCGGTGTGTCGATTTTGATCCAGGTCTCGCCGTGATCCAGAGAGTACTCCATGTACTCGATCGGCTCATCCCATGCATCCGCGAAGCCCTCCAGGTGGATGGTCTCGCCTGCTGGGAAGATGGTTCCGCTCCAGGTGGACAGCACGCCCATGTTCGGCTTCGAGAAGGTCTCACCCGTCGCCGGATCTACAAAGTAGCCGGGCAGCGGCCAGTGCTGCGGATCCTCTTCCTTGGTGACGATCAGATCAGTGACAAATTTCTCGGCATTGCCGGCGGAAGAATTTGCAACCCACACTGCCGCAGGATAACCCTGATCCGCAGGAATAGGCTCACCGTTCATCTCAAGCACCAGCATACCGTCATTCTCCAGAACAAAATCCCAGTTCAGCGGATACTGGTTGTGGCCGGTTCCGTAGCTGTCATCACAAATGACATTAAAGGTGGTCACATCATCATGCACACCGGCATACTCAAAGATATCCTTCAGGTAGATGCCCGTGATCTCCGCCTGATAGATCAGTGCCTGGCCTGTACCGTTGATACAGCACTGCGAGGACTGTACCTGAGAATGCAGTTCAAACGTATCCACCATCTCAGGAAGCGTCATGCTGAAAGGATTATCCACATCCCCGGATACATTGATCGTCCATTCCTCATACATTTCCGGAACGATCTGACTGTCATCCGTCAGCCAGTCACTGGGCTCCTTAATGACAACCTTCGGACTCTTGTAGAACATCTGATCGGCAGGTGTAAGTACATCCTGATCATACGTCACCTCGATCTGGGCATCCTCCGCCGCAATATCGGTGATCCCTTTCAGATGGTCATACTTCACATAATCCCAGCGCTCGTACTCCCCTTCCATGGTGATATAATGGCAGGAATTACAGCTGCCGCCCATGGACTGGAACGCAGCATTCCCCATGTGCGTCGCATGGATCGTATCCCGCAGCGGTGTCTCATAGAAGGAATGACACATCAGGCAGGTCGCCAGCGTCTGCGTGGAGTTGTACTTGTAATATACAACACCGTGGTAGGATTCCATCTGGGTGACAATATCCTCCAGCACGTGGCAGGCATTACATCCGCGCATATCCGCATCCATGAAGGTATTGTTCCATCCTCGGTCATCCCACGGAGTATCCTGGACCTGAACACCGTTTTCCATGGTCTGCACCCGCGGTGCAAAATCCTGTGCCGCCTGGGCATTTTTCTCACTGGACTTATACCAGTCCGGAAGGGCCGCTTCTTTGTTCGGATATTCCTTCTCCGTCCCGGCCTCCTGTGCTTCCTCACCGGCAGCTTCTTCACCGCCTGCGGCCTGTGCAAGACAGTCCTTTGCGGCATCCAGTACGGCTGTGCTGGTGATCGTAGCACCTGCCACACCGTCCACGTCCGCACTCTGGGCTTCCAGAATGGCCGCCTGCAGCGTCTCGATGGCTGCACCGCCGATTTCCGGTGTCTCGTCCGCACCTTCGATCGCGACATCCGTGATCGAGGTCTCGTCCATTGTCATGGTGACTGTGACAGCCCCGCCCAACCCCTGTGCCGACGCTTCATAAGTCCCGGCGGTGAAGCCGGCGCCAAACGCTGTCATGGAAGACAGCCACAGGGAAAGGCCGATCACAGGCACAAGGATTCTTTTTTTCATAAAATCCCTCCTTTTCATGCTCCTTAAGCTCGGTCAAATGGTTTCTCTACGATACTAATAGTAGTTTAATTATATCAAAT
>CAMOSN010000195.1 GCA_946624935.1 uncultured Lachnospiraceae bacterium
CCGATCAGGCTGCCGAGCGAGCTTTCGTAGGAGGTATTCCCGCTCAGCGAATCGAACGCGCTGTGGCTGCCGCCGGTCACGGCCTGTCCGGAGGCCTGTACCGTTGCAAACTTTACCATGCATTCCGGATCCAGTCCGACCTCCTGATAGGTCTGTGCCATCGAGCTGACCTTGGAGATATTCTTATTTGGGAAGAAAATGCTCAGGCCAAAGGAATTGGTCATGTCCCGACTTGTACGGTTGTACTTCACCGCGCTGATCAGTGCCTGCGCCAGGGCATTGCCCTCCTCCGTCCCCACGCGGTAGGCCAGATCGGTCAGATCCACCTGATTGATGCCGTTGGACTTGGCAAATTCACGGGTCTGGCTTCTCGCCGTTGCAATCTTATTATAGGACTGCTCCTCGATCATCTCCCCGGTATTCTGTGAAAACGCACGGAAGCGCTCCGGCAGTGTCGCCTCCAGCTCTGCCAGATCCACCAGGGAAAGCGTCGTGGACTGTCCACGGCACTTCTGCGCACACACATCGGTGAAATCATCAATGATCTTCTGCCCGATCGACAGCGTGGATGCCGACGTGTTCTGTGACAGCTGTGACAGCCAGTTCGTATAATACCAGCCGACCCCGGGCTCCGTTTCCTCGGACGCGATCATATAGTCCGCATAATCCGCCAGCCCCAGCGCATTCTCCGCCGTCGCCATCAGGCAGGTGTCAAAGCCGATAAAATCAAATTTCACACCGGCAGCCGCGATCGCTTTCCGAATGGAAGCCAGACTCATGGAGCCCTGACGGCTGTGCTTCTGGTCATAGCCATAGCCGCTGGCACTTCCGCCGCCGTGATCCCAGAAGATCAGCTGATTGCGGGACGCCGGATAATACTTCGCACACCATTCGATGAACCGTGTCAGGGTGGACGGATCCGTCATCGCCCGGTCGCCATCGTCACTTACCAGCCGCTCCAGGCCACCGTCCTTCACCTGATAAATCTGATTGGTTTTGGAACTGATCACCTGATTCTGCCATCTGCTGCAGCCGCCGGTGTACACAAGAATATTCACCTTGTCGGAGATCGTCGCCTTCGTCATTTCCACCAGATCGGAGGTGGCCATTCCGCTGCCGGATTCCAGATCCGTCCCGCACATGTACACCATCAGCGTAATGGTATCGCTTCCGTTCCCCTTCAGCTTCGTGAACTTGTCACGCGCGCCTGCTGCGACACTGGTATTGAGCACGCCAACATTGGCCGCATTGGTCCAGCTTCCGCTGGTTCCGATCGCCGAAGAGCTGACGCCGCCGCCAAACAGGCTTTCCAGCCCTGAAAGGTCAAACCCGCCCAGGCCTGAGCTTCCGGCAGAGGAGGAAGTGCTGCCTGTGGAGCCATAGCCGCTGCCCGAGGTACCGTAACTGCTCGTGGAACCATAGCCGCTTCCCGTACTGCCATAACTGCTTCCCGTGCTGCTGCCCTGTGTGTAATCCTCATAGGTATATCCGCCGCTCTGGTAATTCCCCGAGAACAGGTTCCCGAAATTGTACCCGTAGGTGTAATCCGAGGAACCTCCTGCCAAGCTGCTTCCATAGCTGCTCCCGGTACTGCTCCCGCCACTGTAGCTTCCTGCGGAGCTGCTTCCGGTGCTGCTCCCGCTGCCGGTTGTAGAGTAGGTATAGGTTGCTGAAGAGGAAGAAGAGCTGTCCGAGCTTCCTCCGCCGCCCAGCAGAGCGGAGATTCCTCCTCCACCGCCCAGCAGAACAACGATCAGCGCAATGATCATGCCCAGCGGGCTTTTCCCGCCGCCCGAGCCGCTTCCTCTGCCCTGTCTGCCGGCGCCTCCCGAAGAACCCCGGCCCGCGCCGGATGCTCCGGACTGTGCTTTTCTGCCGGCATAGCCGTCCGCTCTTCCGACCGGGCCTCCTCCAAGACCCTCACCCTGCTTGTGGACACCCTTGCCGCCCTCGGTTACATGCTTCTGTCTTCCGGTTGGCCTGTTTTCCATGGCTGCTCCTCCCTCAATTATCAAAATGTTCTCAGATGTAAAATCTTTTCTCTCCTGTATACTTTACATACAGTTTCCCTGCATACAACCCTTTGCCACCGTCACCTTACGCGATGCAAAGCACCAGAAAATAAATCTCCCGGATACCTGCACGTCCAAGTGCAGCGCAGCATTCCTCCAGCGTACTGCCTGTCGTAAAAATGTCATCTGTCAGCAGAACAGGCTCCTCCAGCCGCTCCGCATGCAAAACCGTGAAAGCTCCTTCCAGATTCTCCCGCCGCTCCCGCATGCCCAGTCCGCTTAAGGCCCTGGTATCCCGGGTGCGGATCAGACTGTCGGCACACATCCGGATGCCGCTCCGGTCGGACAGCTGCTTAGCAAGCAGAACGCTCTGATCATAACCTCTCTGCCGCTTTTTCTTCCTGCTGCACGGAACAGGCACAATCGTACGCACGCCCCTGCGCACTGCTGCATCGACCGCATGTGGCGTCATCGCAGCCGCGAAGAAGGTAAGCCACTCCCGCCGGTTATAATATTTCATCTGCAGCACACTCCTGCGCAGGGCTCCCCGATAGGAGAAGACACCTCTCCCCTCCACATAAGGCCGCTCTGTCCGTGCACACTGCGCACAGTACTCCTCTTCTTCCCGGTCATCCTCCAGCGGTCTTCCGCATTTTTTGCAGACCGGCTCCCGGATCCAGGGAAGCTCCTTCGCACAGGAATCGCACACCAGCTCCTGCCATGAACATTCCCGGCGCAGCCGGGGCAAAGGTGGCAGCACCCCTGCGCACAGCGGACATCTGGGCGGATAAAATAAATCAGCAAGCTTTTCTGCAAGAAAGGATCCCTCAGCGTAATGCTCCTTCCTTCGGTCTTTTCCTGCCTCCCGCTCCGATGCCTTTCGGTCTTTTCCGGCCTTCCGCTCAGGTTCTTTTTTCATACTTCAACATACAACTCTCTGCTCCCGTGCGGGCCCCGGCTTTCGTCTCCCATCATCAAAAGCCATCCCAAAACTATTTTATGATCATACACCGGACTTTGTCAATGAAGGGAAAACGTCGCTTGTTTGACCGCAGACTTTTCGGTTTTCTGGCTGCAATTCTGGTTGTCGGCTTCGTCATGGCGATCGTCGCTGATTTCATGCTTCGGAAATCCGAAAGGTAAAGAACCTGCAGCATTTCACGGATCGAATGGAACAAATGGTTCGTAAATGCAGAAAAGGAGAATAACATAAGAGAAAATGAAAACGGGGAGCCCGGCAAATCGGGCTCCCCTTCATTGCATTACCAGAGAAACGGAAACAGCCTGTATTTTACTTTGTCCTTATACTCTGCATAGCGTAATCGAGGTCAGGCATGGCTCAGTTATGTGTTAGTAGGCA
>CAMOSN010000196.1 GCA_946624935.1 uncultured Lachnospiraceae bacterium
AGGAGCTGATGGAGAAGATCACCGAGTCCACCAAGGCAACGCTGGATCATTTCGGTAAGAAGATCTCCTTTATCAATGTGATGCGTAATATGTCCGTGGACTGTGACTGTGCGGGGGTGGAAGCGGCTCCGGTGGTTACCCCGAACGTCGGAATCGTGGCGTCACTGGATATTCTGGCGGCGGATCAGGCTTGCGTGGACCTTGTCTATGCGATGTCCGAAAAGGATCGCAAGCATCTGAAAGAGCGCATCGAATCCAGGCATGGCCTTCGTCAGCTTTCCTATATGAAGGAAATGGGCATGGGAAATGATAAGTACGTGCTCATCGACCTGGACAACGATGAGGCGAGGATCCAGCCCTGCGAGGCCGTGAAGGACGTGAAGCCCTTCGGCATCTGGAGCGACGGGAAATTCTGATTCTCAAAGAAGGCTGTAGAAATTCCCGAAAGAAAGCTGTAGAAAAGCCGTGTGAAACAGGAAAGCGTAATCCGAAAAATCCGGGATCGGAAGGGATCGGAGAACGAACGGAAAAAACCTGCTGCATAAGTTCGACAGCAGAAAGCGTAGAACGCGAAGAAAGGGAAGACAGGAAACATAAAATGCTGGAAAATATCAAAACAGACGTAATTCGCATCGGCCGGCAGGCACAGCGGGAAGGTCTTTGCAAGCATAAGGCGGGAAACTTTTCCATCCTCGACCGGGAAAGCGGATATCTGGTGATCACGCCCTCCGGCGTGGACCGGGAGGCGCTGACCACAGAGGATATGATCGTCATGGATCTCGATGCAAATGTGATCGAATGCAGGGAAGGGCTTCGTCCAAGCAGTGAGGTGCTGATGCACATCGCGATCTACAAGGCAAGGCCCGATCTGATAAGCATCGTGCACACCCACTCCAAATACGCGACCGTCTTCGCCGCACTGAACCGGCCGATTCCGCCCTTCGTCAACGAAATGATGGCCCTGAACAATGCCGATCAGCACATCCGGGTGGCACCCTACGGAAGAACGGCAACGCCTGCGCTGGCCGAAAACGTTGCAGCCACAATGAAAAACGCCGACTGCATCCTCATGCAGGCTCACGGCGCGGTGGCCGCGGATGCCCGGAGCATCGACAATGCCTATCTGAAGGCCTGTTACATCGAAGAAATGGCTGAGGTGTACCATCACATCCTCACTGTCACCGGCGGGGAGGAACCGCCTCTGCTGCCGATGGAGGAATTCGAGCAGTGGGCCTATCCGAAGGAGATCCATATGTAAGAAAATTGGACAGGGAAATGGGACAGAGAACCGTCCCCTGTCCCAAAAAGCATTTGCAATTTTGGACGGTTCGTTCTATAATCCATAATGTTTAAACAGACGTGTTGCTACGGCGTAAATCCGGTCGTTGGCGGCATGTCTGTTTTTTTATGCCCAGGAGAATCCCATCGGATTTTCTCTAAGGCAAAGAGGACTTGCCTGCGGAATATGGCAGGCGCAATTGTCCGGACAACATGCGGAAATCGCGTAGGAACTTTTATCATTATACGAAACGGAGAAAAGAAACATGGAACAAAGATCAAATGCATTTCTGGAACAGGAGCCTCTTGAAAAACTGATGCGGATGTACGCTGTGCCCTGCATTATTTCCCTGCTGGTGGGAGCACTTTATAATATCGTCGATCAAATATTTATCGCGAATGCATCCTACCTGGGATCCTACGGGAACGCCGCAAATAATGTGGTATTTCCTCTTACGGTGGTGGCATTGGCACTGGCGGTGATGATCGGGGACGGTGCCTGCGCGTTTGTGAGCATCAGCCTCGGAGCCAATGAGAAGGAGAATGCGCATAAAACGGTCGGCTGTGCGGTGGTGCTGTGCGTGCTGGTAAGTTTTGTTCTGACTGCAGTTTATCTGATTTTTCAAAGCCCGATTCTGACCATGTTCGGCGGTCGTGTCAATGAAGAGACCAACCGGCTGGCAAAGGAATATTTTACCTGGATCTCGTACGGAATCCCTTTTTATATGTTCGGGCAGGCCATGAATCCGATCATCCGCTCCGACGGAAGTCCGCGCTTCGCAATGATCTCCACCGTGGCCGGAGCGATCTTCAATATCATCTTCGATCCGATCTGCATTTACGGACTGAAATGGGGCATGATGGGTGCCGCTGTTGCAACGGTCGGCGGACAGATCCTTACGGCAGTACTCGCGGTATGGTACCTGCGGCACATGAAGGCGATTCAGCTGCGCAGACAGAGCTTCGGGCTGTTCGGCCGACTGATGCGCCGCTTCCTGGCACTGGGCTTTACCAGCTTTCTTTCCCAGATCGCCCTTGTGGCCGCGATGGCAGCCATCAACAACATGGTCGTAAAATATGGCGCAATGGACGAGATCTTCGGCCAGGCACAGTATGCGCAGATTCCCATGGCTGTGGTCGGAATCGTGATGAAGTTCTTCCAGATCGTCATCTCCATTTCCGTCGGTCTGGCTGCGGGGTGTATCCCGGTGGTCGGGTACAACGTCGGCGCACAGCGTAATGACCGTGTCCGGACCCTCTTTAAAATGCTTCTCACAGCGGAATTCATTCTGGGAGCAGTCGGTCTGGTGATCGTGGAATGCTTCCCGAGACAGCTGATCGGGATCTTCGGGGCCGCCAACGAGAGTGAATATTATACGCAGTTTGCGGTGAAGGCCTTCCGCACGTATCTGTGCATGATGCCGCTGGCCACCGTCAACAAGGGCACCTTTATCTACCTGCAGTCGCTGGGAAAGGCACTCGCCTCCTCCATGCTGTCCTTCATCCGTGAGGTAGTGTTCGGTGTGGGCTTTGCACTGATCCTGCCGGTCTTCTTTGCCCTGAACGGCGTGCTCTACTCCATGCCGGTCTCTGACCTGCTCACCTTTTTGATCGCGGTGATCATGATCTGGCGGATCATGCAGTCACTGAAAGAAACAACCTGAAAACAGGACAGAAGAACCGTCTCCCGACCCATTTCGGCCGTGGACGGTTCTTCTGTTCTGTTCTCATTCATCTCTTGTTTTTCAGTCTCTGCCTGTATGCTTTCTGCTTCTTCAGAAAGAAGATCTCGGCAGCGTGGAATCACAACGGTTGCATTTTTATTGTAATAGCATCGGTAATCATGTACAATAAAAATACAATAGCTGAATTTCGCAAATGCGAAGGGTGACAGGAAGGAGTTTACAAAATGAGACGGAAATTGGCGTGGCTGTTGTCTTTTTCGATGCTATTTTCATCTTTGCCGGTCAATTCATTGACGGGATTGGCGGAGGAGATTCCGTCGGAAATACTGTTTGAGGAAGAGGATGGGGACCTTTTTGTAGAGGAAGAGGGGCTGTTTTCCGAGGATACCTCTTGG
>CAMOSN010000197.1 GCA_946624935.1 uncultured Lachnospiraceae bacterium
GCGCCCAGTCTCTGATGCAGCTTGGAGATCTCGGTTCTCATCTGCACACGCAGCTTGGCATCCAGGTTGGACAGCGGCTCATCCATCAGGAACACCTTCGGATTACGAACGATTGCACGGCCCATGGCTACACGCTGTCTCTGACCACCGGACAGAGCCTTCGGCTTACGGTCAAGCAGCTTTTCCAGATCCAGGATCTTGGCAGCTTCGCGAACCATCTTGTCGATCTGATCCTTCGGAGTCTTGCGCAGCTTCAGGGAGAAAGCCATGTTATCATAAACGGTCATATGCGGATACAGAGCGTAGCTCTGGAATACCATTGCGATATCTCTGTCCTTCGGCTCAACATCGTTCACGACTCTGTCGCCGATCTTCAGCGTACCGCTGGAGATTTCTTCCAGACCGGCAACCATACGAAGTGTGGTGGACTTACCACAGCCGGACGGTCCTACAAAGATGATGAATTCCTTGTCAGCGATTTCCAGATTAAAATCCTTTACTGCTTCAAATCCGTTCGGATATTTTTTGCAAATGTGTTCCAATGATAAGCTTGCCATCTTGACTTCCTCCTAATAGCGTCACAGATATTCGTAACTAAATATACGGGAAAGGATCCCTTACCCTTAGAAAGTATAACGGTTTTTCCGGTTCTGCGCCATAGATGAACTATCCAAAGTTTTCGAATACAAGCCGTCATTTATACCCATTTCGAAACCCGTGAATCAGTCCACTGTACAATCTGACGATTTATTTTCATTTTTCCTGTCAATCTGACCAATTGACTTATCTTCTGCTCTTCGCAGAAGTTTCTTCGTAGTTGCGGATCAGCTCCTCCAGCTCATTCAGGAAGCAGTCCACTCTGCCGTAAAATGCATCGTTGTTGCCCGGATTGCCGAGCTCCTTCTCCACCTGCTGCAGCGTTTTCTGGATCTTCTGAATTCTCTTAACGCCGCCGTTTTCATTCAGGAGCACATAGCGGCTGCGCTCATTCTCCTCCGCCGTAAGCTTTTTCAGCACAACTTCAACATTGGGCTTCTCACCAATATAACGATAGGTAATGGAGGGAGAAGCATGATTGAGCAGGTTCTGAAGATAATAGATATCTCCCGTCTCACGATAATATCTCCATGCAAAGGTCTTGCGCATCGTCTGCGCACCGATGGAAGTAAGACCAATATTTCTTCCCGCATTCTTCAGCGCACGGTAAGCCTGTTCTCTGGAGAGCGCTTCCTTGGAGCTTGCATAGCCCTGAATCAGATATTCATCCGGCTGCATGTCCTCGGTATAATCCATGATCTCTTTCTTGAGTTCTTCTGAAAACCGGAAGGTTCGGCGAATGTGCTTCGTACCAATGTAAGCTTCGATCTCATCCTTTCCGCGCACATCCTCTACCTTCAGCTTCAGGATCTCCTGCAGCTGCATGCCGGTTCCCACACCGATCTCGAACATGATATAGTACTTCTCATCCATCGATTTCAGCTTTTCCTTGAACTTTGCCAGTGTTTCATCGTCCTTGATAGGAGCTACCCAATTCATACATTTCCTCCTTTTTGTGGTAAAATTTATTTTTCGTTTACGGGTGACGATCCCTTTACTTCTCTTTCTGCCTGCTCCATCCGTTCGATCTCCTCCAGAACGGATTCAGCTTCCCGGAGCTTTTCCTCTTTCTCCCGCTCCAGCGCAGCTCTTTTCTCTTCCCGGAGCTTTTTCTCCTGCTCGGCTTTCATGGCCTCCCGAAGCTCTTCCTCAATTTCCACCGCGGACTTGCGGTCGATCTCCTCTTCCCGTCTCCTTCTCTGCCGCTCTTCGATCTTTCTGCGCCTGCGGATGCGGTAATCACTGGTCACACGCATGATCATGATCGCAATCAGAATCAGAAGCACAAACAGCACCAGGGCGCCTGCAAGAACAACAGCCATCCGGTTACTCTCAATATAATTGACCACCCATTGATAGGAATTTTCCCCGAAGTGTTCGATATTGCTCCAGGCCTTCTGGAAGGTTTCCTCGATCTCGTTTTCCCGCTTCGTCTTTTTGGCGGTTTCCAGGATCGTATCCATATCACGCTTTTCTTCGTACGCGTAATGGATCCCTGTGGGGATCGGCGTAAAGCCGATCTGGCCGCTTCCCACCAGCTGTCCCTCGTAATAATACAGGACCTGTCCGGGATTCTCTCCGCCTCCCGCAGTCAGGGAGTTCGTGTCGATCCCCTCCGGCAGCGTGACGGTTCCGGGATCGGAAATGGTGAGCACCTTCTGCTTAAGTTCATCGGACTGATAGATCACTCCGTCCGGATTCGGATAATTAAAGCCGATCAGCTCGTAGAATGTGGGCGACTCCACCTGCATGTCAACGGTCTTATGACTGAAATTGTCGAACCCGTAATTCATCAGATCCGTTGTTTCCAGATACTGCTTTTCCAGACCGTTTTCCTGCAGAAGCACACACACCAGCCGCAGGCCGTTCTTTTCACCGAAGGTTACCAGGGTATTCCAGGCATCGCTTGTGTAGCCGGTTTTTCCGCCGGTACACCAGCTCTGATAATACTCGCTGTCCGTGCGCAGCATCCGCTGATGATTGATGAAATACCGCGTTTCCTCTGTCATATTGGTGGGCGGAATGTTCTCCTCCACCGTCCCCATGAACTTCCGGCAGGTCTCATTTTGATAGGCTGCCTGAGCGATCTTCGCCATATCCCAGGCACACACATAGTGATTCGGATCGTGCAGGCCGTGCGGATTGACAAAATGCGTATTGACACAGCCAAGCGATTCTGCCTTTTCGTTCATCATCTGTGCAAAGCCCGACACGTTTCCGCCGATATGCTCTGCGATAGCCATAGCCAGATCATTGGCCGATTCCAGCATCAGCCCGTACAGCGCCTGCCGCAGGGTAACCTTCTCCCCCGGAGCAATTCCGACATGCGAGCTCTCCGCCTCAATGTTGTACACCTCCTCCGAGCAGGTGATCACATCATCCAGATCGCCGTTTTCCACAGCCACCAGAAGCGTCATGATCTTGGTGATACTGGCCGGATAGTGCTGATCAAAAATGCTCTTCCCGTATAGCACCGCCCCCGTATCCATGTCCATGACGATCGCCGAGGCCGCCTGCACCGCCTGTCCCTGCGGCCATCCGCTCAGTGCATTGGTCTGGATCGGTGCATAATAGGCTTCCGGAATGTATTCCGTTTCCTCCGTATCGGAGCCCTCCGAATCATCCCATGACTCGTCCCAGGATTCATCGGACCAGGAGTCCTCCGACCAGGAATCGTCGGACCAGGATTCGTCATAACTTTCATCATAATACTCTTCGGCCAGTGCAGGTACACACACAT
>CAMOSN010000198.1 GCA_946624935.1 uncultured Lachnospiraceae bacterium
TCCGTTTTCAGCATGGAGGGCCCGGTCTTTGAGGCCCTTTCGAAACTCGCCGATATCATGATTCTGAATGTCCTGTTTGTGATCTGCTGCATTCCGGTCGTGACCATCGGTGCTTCCCTTACCGCGATGTCCTATGTAACGCTGAAAATGAAGGACGGAAGCGAAGGCTACATCTGGAAATCCTTCTTCAAGGCCTTTAAGGAGAATTTCCGGCAGTCGACCGTGATCTGGCTGATCCTGCTGGTGGTGGCGGCGGTGCTGGGCGTGGATCTGATGTTCCTGCGGCAGCTGAGTGCCAACGGGGGCGGCAGCTCCTGGATGATCATGCAGTATCTGGTGGTGGCAGGGGCGCTGCTGTGGTTTGTGGTAGTCCTGTATGTATTTCCACTGCAGGCGAGATTTTACAATTCCATCTGGAACACGCTGCGCAATTCCCTGCTGATGGCAGCTGCAAATGCACCGAAAACACTGCTGATGCTCGCAGCCGTGGCAGGAGCCGTGCTTCTGACCTTCTGGAACGGCAACACCTTTGTGTGGGGCATTTTCGTGTGGCTGGTGGCAGGCTTTGCCGCCCTTTCCCTGCTCAATTCCACATTGCAGATCAAGCTGTTCCGGCAGATCGCCGGGCCGCAGGAGAGCGAGAAGGAGGAGAGCAATCCGGACGCATGGGAGGTGCCGGAGGAGATCACAGAATCCGGAACGCCGCAGGCAGATCCGGAGGCGAAAACACAGCCCGGGACGCCGCTGGCGGATCCGGAGAAACATGAGGAACAGGATAAACAGAGTTCATGACGAAAACAGCAATCCTTTTTGATATAGACGACACACTGTACGACCAGAGCCTTCCCGTGTGCAGCGCGATCGAAGAGGTGACCGGGAGGAAGCCAGAGGATCCGGAGCTTTTCTACCGTACCTTCCACAGCTACAGCAACACCATGTTCCGCCGGACCGAGAGCAACCGGATGGACCTTGGCAGGTCCCGCATTCTGCGCATTCAGTACACCATGGAGGAGCTTGGACAGCCGATCTCCGATCGTGAGGCGGAACTGTTCCAGCACAGTTACATGGAAAAGCTGCGAAAGGTACAGCTCTCCCCGGTACTCACCGAAATGATGGAGCAGCTTTCGAAATCGGGAACGGTCATGGGCGTGCTGACCAACGGTCCCTTTGAACATCAGCTCGGGAAATACATGCGTCTGGGTCTGGCCCGATGGATCCCAAGGAGAAACGTGGTCATCTCGGAAGAAGCCGGATTTGCCAAGCCCTCCGTCGAGGCCTTCCGCGTGTGCGAGATGCGCATGGGACTTACGCCGGAGAATACCTGGATGGTGGGCGATTCCCTGGTCAACGACATCGGGGGCGCCTCGGCCGCCGGCTGGCACACCCTGTGGTATTCCCACCACGGGCAGGAGAGCGGGGAATTCCGGCCGGAGGGGACCGCTTTTTCTGAGGAAGAGATGTGCCGGCAGATCCTTGAAATTGTCAGATAGTGGGGCAGAGAACCGTCCCCTGTCCCATTCTGTGAAACTGGAAAAGGACAATATCGACGGCCTGATCGTAGAGCCGGTAAAGAGTGCCCTCCCCAATCCCAATATCCACTATTACAGGCAGATCCGGGAAAAGGGAATTCCACTTCTTTTTTTCAATGCGTTCTATCCGGAAGTGGATGCACCCTGTGTGCGGATCGATGACGAGGCGGCAGCACAGACCGCCACACAGATGCTTCTGGATGCAGGACATGAGAAGATCGGTGCCATTTTCAAATCGGACGACGGTCAGGGACCGCTGCGGTACAAAGGCTATATGAAGGCCATGGGCGAGGCGGGATGCCGTACGGAGCAGAACTCCGTCCTGTGGCTGGATACGCCTGCAGCCGGCGGCATGGAGCAGATCGGAGATTATCTTTTCGGCCGTCTGGAAGGATGCAGCGCAGTAGTGTGCTACAACGATCAGATCGCCTATCAGCTGATCGGGATTGCCCTTGAGAGAGGAATACGGATTCCGGAGGATCTTTCGGTGGTCGGTATTGATGATTCTTATCTGGCCGGTGTGTGCAGAGTGCCCTTTGCTTCCGTGGCCCATCCCAAGGAAGCCCTTAGCAGGAGGGTCGGAGAAAACCTCGTGCAGATGATCCGTGATCCTGCATTTGACGGAAGCTGCCTCATGGAAAGTCCTGCCGTGATGCGCGGCTCCATCGCACCGCATCAGCAATCGTGACAAAACACGAAAAAACGGGGATGCTCCGGTGATCTTTCATGATCACTGCAGCATCCCCGCTGTTTCCATTCTGTTTTACTTTTAAATTTTGCTTTAAATGATCCTTAATGTTCCGCAATTACACTTAATGTCCTGCGTGAACACCGTAGGGCAGTTCGATCAGCCGTCTCGCCTCATCGATATCATTCGCGTCGCTGATCCCCTTCAGCAAATCCTCAAAGCTCTGTCTGTCCAGCTTCTTCATCAGGAAATCCAGCATATCTCTGTGGGGCTTATCCAGCTCCGACAGAGCCACACCGCCGGCTACCGCATCCAGATCTTTTAAACTAATTTTATCGAAAGAATTCTCACTCATCTTTAAATCCTCCTTTGCTAAAGCTGATTTTCATGTAGATATACGAACTTAAGGAAAGAATGCCATGGAAAAGATGCAATTTCCAGACATAATTTTGCGGGCCATGGGGACAGGTCCCCGCTTTTCTTCCTTCCATTTTCGTGAACAGCGGATGGGATAATAGCGGTATAATAACGGACTTGAACGGCACTGAAAATGGAATTATAGCGAGAATATATGGAATTATAATGGAAATAAATAGAATAATAGGATCAAAAAGGGTTGCATTGAGGATGCTGATGTGATAAGATCATGATATAAATGAAAAGGATCATAAAGGAGAGAACGGCATGACACTCGAAGAGATGAAAGCGCGCAAGCGTGAACTGGGCTATACCAATCAGATGATCGCACAGAAGGCGCAGCTTCCGCTTGGAACCGTGCAGAAGATTTTTTCCGGAATTACGAAAGCGCCGAGGCGGGAGACGGTACTTGCGTTGGAGAAGCTTCTGGCACTGCCCGGGAAAGAAGGCAGAATTCCGCTCCGGGGTGAAGCCGGAAGCAGAGCCGCTGTCCGGGAGGAGATGCAGTATGACGCCGGTTATGACAACGCAGCTCCTGCATATACACAGGCACAGCCACAAAGATCGTCACAGTTGGCGTCGCCATTACAGCCGATGCAGCTGTCGTCAAGCCCGGTTCGGCCGCCGCACAAAT
>CAMOSN010000199.1 GCA_946624935.1 uncultured Lachnospiraceae bacterium
AGTGCGAACCGATGATCGGCACGGATCACCTTCACCGCCTTCGCCACGGCAGCCTTCGCATTCTTGATAAACTGTGCCTCGTCCAGCACGCAGATGTTGAAGGACAAAGACCCGTACAGTGCGATATCCCGCTTCAGCGTATCGTAGGAGCTGATCAATACATCGATCTCACCAGCCTCCAGCGTGCCAAGAATCTTTTTTCGGGCCGGAAGTGTGCCGCTCATCACTGCGGTCCGCAGTGCCGGCGCAAACCGCCGGATCTCCTCCTGCCAGTTGAAGATCAGCGAAGCCG
Organism: uncultured Lachnospiraceae bacterium; assembly: GCA_946624935.1. Lineage (GTDB taxonomy): Bacteria > Bacillota > Clostridia > Lachnospirales > Lachnospiraceae > Merdiplasma. The sequence goes on from CAMOSN010000199.1 coordinate 293, forward strand.
GGCATACAACCAGCGAAGACTTTGTCACACCACTCTCCTTGTCAGAGAGAATTACGCTGATCATCTGCAGCGTCTTCCCCAGGCCCATCTCATCGGCCAGGATGCCGCCAAAGCCAGCCCCTTCCAGTGTTTTCAGCCATTTAAAGCCCTCGTTCTGATAGGGACGGATCGTATCCTCCAGCGCCTGCGGCACCTCATACTCCGCGTCCCGGATCGTGCGGAAATTCCGGATCAGGGCACGGTAGGTCCGGTCTCTGGTCGTCGCGACTGCATCATGCTCCTCCAGCAGGCGGTCCAGATACAGGGCCCGGTATAGCGGCAGCGCTGCCTTCCTGCCGATCACCTGATCGGTAGAAATATCCATGTCCTGCAGCAGTGTGTCGATCTCTCCAAGCTGCTGCGCTCCGGAGAAAAAGTCAATAAAGGTTCCGCTTTTTAGCCTGTGGTAACGCCGCTTCAGGCGGTAGCTGGAGAACACCTGGGCAAGCTCCTCGTACGAAAGCTCCTTCGATGTGACGGAAATGTCCATCAGGCCGCTCTCCACGCTGACGCCCATTGTCACCGGCGGTACCGGTTTTACGCTGGCCTGCATCCGGAAGGCATCGGTTCCCTGCAGCTGTCCGTAATGCTCCAGCGCCGGGATGCCAGCCATGAGAAACTGATAAAGCTGATCATCATCCGGCTTCGCACAGAAGCATTCCTCCTCAGGATGATAGGATGAAAACCACTCGCAAATTGCCTTGCGGACTCTTCCCTCCTGCGCGGTATCGTGATAATCAGGATCTGATATCTGTGTGTGTTCCGATTTCTCTGCTCTGTACGCGGCGCCTGTGCCGACTTCTCTTCTGACGTCTCCCGTGGAAGCTGCAGCATGCGTAAGTTCTGTCACTTCGACCGGGTCTGCTGTTTCCACCAGATCTACCGATTTCGCCCCGAGCGTATAGGTACGCGTATCATAGCTGACCGTGCATCTGCAGCGCAGCTCACCCTCGCGCAGGTCCAGATAAAAGGTAAAGACCGGCTCCGGCGGAAGATACTGCTCCGCTTCCTGCGCACAGTGATCTTCCATCTCCACGCAGGGACTGCTCATCAGCTGCGGCAGCACCCGGTAATAGAACTCCTGCAGGTTTTGCATTCCCACGCTGAAACGGAAATATCCGGAATCATCCGCGACCTTCCGGAACGGACGCAGAAGCTCCTGCTCCTGCGGCGTGATGCGGCTTAATCCATCCCGGTTCAGAATATAATTGCCGGTGCTTCCCTTGATCATCACCGGAATCAGGCCTGAAACCGCCACACCGGCAAAGGTTCCGCGCGCATCGCTGATCCGGTCCGCTTTCAGGTGAAACTGCATATCCCGATGCCCGATGGGAATCAGTGCCTCAGAGATCTGGTTTGTCTTGTCCTGATACTCACACATTTTGCCCTGTGCAGCATCATAGAAGCCGTCCAGAACCGCGCCCTTCAGCTCCAGGGCCGATGCCATGGACAGCGCGGTGCCCCGGCCGATCCCCTTATACATCAGCTTTTCATTGACTGCGCTGACTTCCCCTACACGTCGGATCAGGAACTGGACAATGGACATGCTCTCATCTGTAAAAGCCAGCTCTGAAAACCGGATCGTCTCTTTTTTGGTAAGTTCAAAATCCTCCTGATGCTGATAGCTGTAAACCATGCCTCGGACATTTTTCAGCACAAACATCCGACCTCCGGTTTTGCCCAGCTTAAAGCCAAGCACCGCCTCTCCCGAATCGATAATAATGCGCGGGATCAGCACCAGGCTTTTTTCGCGAACTGCCGGGTGCTGAAGCAATGCATCATCCGGGCTTACCGCAGGGGCGGTGGCTTTTTCCAGTGCCCTGAAAAACGCTTTTGCTGCAGTGTCTGTCTGGTCCCCCTCCGGGTGCTGCTGCAGGTACTCCCAGACAAAAGCAAGAGCTCTCAGTTTATATTCATCCAGCGGCAGCCCCTTCTCGACCTCATCCGGATCACTGTCCTCCGTCTCTTCCTCCAGCTTCTCCAGATACCCTTCCTCTTCCCAGTAATCCTCCTCCGCAGAAGAATAAAAGTTCTCCAGGTGATTTCCCCGGAGGATCCCTGTCACATGATTTTCCCCGACTGCCTCATAAAAGCTTATATAAAAGGCGATCCAGCGTTCCCCCCTGCGGTCTTCCTCTTCCCGGATACGCACATCTCTCTGCTTTCCTTCTCTTCGAAGCTCCCGCGCCCGCTCCATATGATAGGGCGTGGTCACCCGGTCCGCAAGCGCAGCTTTAAGATCAAAGAACACCAGTCCCTCCGGCTCTTTTTGCTTTTCAAAAAAGGAAAGCGCCGGAATCAGTGCATCGCCCAGCTGGCTGCGAAGCTCCGCCTGACGTGCTTTTTCCTTCTCCTCCGCCAGCCTGCGCATCCGCACCTGGTAATCCCATTCGCTCTCTTTTACGATCCACGGACCGTGTTCCTTCTCCCAGCAGATCATCAATGCCGCCATATGAATGCAGCGGCTTCCGCGCATACGTCCCTCGGGACAGTTGCAGCTCATACGAGCCTGCTCCCAGGTCTCTCCCAGCCGGACCGGGGGATTCCAGATCTCGATTCGATAGTACGTACGCTTTTCAAGATACTGCCCTCTGCATCCGGATCCCCAGCTGCGGCACTCCGTGATCTGACGCTGCACCTGAGGAGACTTCGCTTTTTCGATCAGCTCTTCTGAAAACAATGGCTTCCAGTCCACCGTTTCCTGCAGCCGCCCCGGCATACGCGCATCCTGCATCTCCTCCGACTCCTGATGATAGCTGTATCTCATCTCACAAAAATCTCCTTATATTATTACCCGCTCATTCTCTGGCAGTCCGCTCGTTTTCCCATTCCCGCGCGGTCCGTTCGATTGCCTCATGAAACCCGACCAGTGCCGCAAACGGTGCAAACTG
>CAMOSN010000200.1 GCA_946624935.1 uncultured Lachnospiraceae bacterium
CCTGCATCTGCCGCTGCGACTTTAAGGACTGCACCTTCGGCGGAGCTTATTCGCTCGTAACCAGTGACGTGTACAGTCCGCCCTTAGCGTACAGTTCCTCATGCGTTCCGCGTTCTGCGACCCGGCCGTGATCAAGTACCACGATTTCGTCACAGTCGCGGATCGTGGAAAGCCGGTGCGCAATCATGATACAGGTGATTCCGCGGTCCGTGATAGCCTTCACAGCTTTGTACTCCGTCTTGGCATCCAGCGCGGAGGTCGCCTCATCGAGAATAATGATGGTCGGATCCTGCGCAAGCACTCTTGCAAGCTCGATCCGCTGGCGCTGCCCTCCGGAAAGATCGCTGCCGCCCTCCGTCAGTTTGCTTTCGTAACCGCCCGGCCTCTGCATGATGTCATCATGGATCTGTGCATCCCGGGCTGCCATAATGATCTCGAAATCCTCGATCGTGGAATCCCACATGCGGATGTTTTCCGCAATGGTATCCTCGAACAGCGTAATATCCTGGTCCACCACAGCCAGTGATCCCGTGAAAATCCCTCGATCGATCGCCCGGATCGGTTTCCCGTCAAAAAGGATCTCGCCGCTCCACGGCTCATACAGTCCCGAGATCAGCTTCGCAAGCGTGGACTTTCCGCAGCCTGACGAGCCTACAAAGGCCACCCGGCTGCCCGGTCGGATGTGCATGTTGAAATTCTGAATCAGCGGCGGCTTCATGGGGGCATAGCCAAACGTCACGTCGCGCAGCTCCAGCTCCCCGCTCAGCTTCTCGTAGCGGATCTCCTCCGATACCGGCTGATCGTTGAGCCCCGGTGCATCGGGGTACTCCATGACATCCTCGACACGCTCCATATCTGTGCGCATCTCCTGCAGGGTCTGTCCAGCATTGATCAGGGTCGATACCGGGATCATGAAGGAATTCAGGAACTGCTGGAATGCATAGATCATACCAACCGTAAATTTTCCCTGAATCGTCAGATAAACACCCAGTACCATGATCACGATATCAGTGATCTCCGTAATGACCGGACCGATCTGTCCCAGGGTGACATTGAGCCTTGCAAACCGCACGCCCTGCTCATTGACGGAAGCCTGCAGCCCGGACCATGTCTGGAAAAACCCGTTCTCCGCGCCGCTTGCCTTGATGGTTTCCACCATCCGGATGCCGTTCATCGTCAGGCCTGCCAGCCTGCCGCTGTCGCGCTGCTGCACCCGGGTGATATTGACCCGTTTGTTCGACATAACAATCGAATTCATCAGATTGATCGACATACATGTGATTCCGATCAGCGTAAGGATCGCGCTCTGGCGCAGCATCACCACCAGATATACCACCATCATAATGGTATTGAGGATCAGCGGCGCGAAGGTATTGACCAGACGGTCCGCAATCGCAGCGTTCGTCCCCTGCCGCTGCAGGATATCGCCGGCCATCCGCTGTGAGAAGAAATCGATCGGTAGCCGCAGGACCTTCCACATGTAGGTCATGTTTCCGACCACCGCCATTTTCCCCTGTATCCGCAGCAGATTGATGGTCTGGACCCAGGCAACGATCAGCTGGATCCCCGTCAGGACGGACAGAATAATCAGGAACGGAATCACCCAGTCCGGATTGCGCCCCGGCAGCAGCCGATCGAGAAAGATCTTGCTCATGGCCGGATTGATCAGGCCGAATGCCGCCGAAATGGCCGAGATCAGCACCATAAATGCGAACGCACCGCCGGCACCGCGAAGGCGCTTGCGTGCAAACTCCAGTGTACTCTTGCGCGAGCCCGACGGCGTAAAGCCTTCTGCCGGCTCAAACATCATAAATACACCAGTAAAGCCCTTATCAAATGCCTCCTCTGTGATCACGATCTTCCCGCGGGCCGGATCGTTGATATAAACCTTTCCTCCCCGGAACCCGTCCAGGACCACAAAATGATTAAACTCCCAGTGGACAATACAGGGAAAGCTTCCCTGCTCCTTCAAAACCTCCGGCTCTGCCTTATAGGCATCTGCCTGCAGCCCGTAACTGCGGGCCGCCAGCAGTATATTTCTCGCATTGGATCCGTCCCTGGATACGCCACAGTCCTTACGGACCTGCTCCAGCGGAATCCATTTTTCATAGTAGGCCAGCACCATCGTCAGACAGGCCGCCCCGCACTCGAGCGCTTCCAGCTGCATGACCACCGGAACCTTCGCGACGCGTCCCTGTACCGGCTGCCGGACCTGCTGACGTGCCTGCCCGCTGCCCTTATTATTTGTGTCGTTCATGTACAGTTCCTCTTCAGTTTCGCGCAAACAGGAGAGAGATCGGTTTCAGACTTTCCGTTGTTACCACTGCCGAATAGATCCCGTCCTTCAGGTCAGTCGGACTGGTCAGTACCGTCACATTTTTTCCTGCAGAAAGATAGCCGGATCCAAACAGCACGGGATCCTCCGAAGCACTCATCGTCATGCTCTGTGCCTGCTCAAGATCAGCCGTCAGATTCACGTCGCCGATCTGGATATCGACACTGCCTGTCTCGCGCGCAATGTCCTGGGTCAGCACATAGCATTCCACTTTGCCATCTTCCACCACCGCCGGCACAGTCACAGTAGAAATGATTCTTCCAAACGTCCCCCAGATCAGCATCCCAACCATCAGAACAACGATCCCGATCAGAACGATCCACACCCCCGGGCCTGTCACCCGCAGATAACCCGTCAGCTGCTCCGGCGCAGATAACTGCTCCATGGACTTTTCCCGGAAGATCTTATCATTCGAACTCATGCATGTAATCTCCTTAAAATGGTCCGTGCAGAAAGCCGTTAATATCAAACGACAAAATTCCGCATCTTAGTCTTGTATTATATCACTTTTCCCCAAAATAATCTCGAATCTCGGCCAAAAACTTTTTAAAAATATTCATGGAAAATATCTGTACCCTGCGTATATAATGATAGAAACACAACTACAAATAAAAATAAATATAGAAAGAGTGATGATTATGAGAGATATTGAGACGATGTTCCGTCAGACTGATTTTTCAAAGGATACCGATTTGAAGGAAAGACTTGCAAAGAGACTGTTTGCTTCCAAGTCCTCCAACAAAATCACCCAGTTCCCGTTCCAGCGTCTTTCCGACAATGATGTTGAGCTGGTCAACGCAGCACAGGGACTGTATCCGGATCCGAAGGACGAGAAGCACTGATCGGACAAAAAAGTGAAAAACCC
>CAMOSN010000201.1 GCA_946624935.1 uncultured Lachnospiraceae bacterium
TCTCTCTCCGTTGTCCTGCCCGCGGCCTTTTCTCTCTCCGTTGTCCTGCCCGCAGGTCTTTCTCCCTGCGTTGTCCTGCCCGTGCCCCGTTCTCTCTCCGTTGTCCTGCCGGAGGTACTTTCCCTCACCGACTGGTCTGCGACCGGCTTCCCGCTTTCCGTCTGCCGGCCGGCTGTCTTCTCCCTGCGCTCCCCCTGTTCACCCATAACCTGCTCCCTTCGAAACTCACACCCTCCTGCTTCTTTCCTGATTACAAACCTGCTTCTCCCAGCGGGCCTGTGCTGTTTATATTCCGATTCCCAGGACAAACCACGCTGCATTGCGCTTCCCCGGACAAGTCGCGCTGCATTTTGCTATTCTGCGCTTTTCCGGACGAACTGTGCTAAGCTGCGTTTTGGCACGGCGCTGTATCACAGCAGCCCGTCATAACCTTACATTTCCTTACATTTCCGTGATTCCGGCCTTCTGCGCCAGCTGCCTCATCTTTACCAGCAGCCTGCGGTGCCGCTCACTCACAGCCTTCGCATTGATCCCGAGGACCTCCCCGATCTCCGGGTTTTTCATGTTCTGAAAATAGATCATGCCGGCAAGCTCCCTCTCTGCCGGTGTCAGCATGGACAGCAGCTGATACACAGCCTGCTGGTCCGCTTCTTTGAACACCTGATACTCATCCTCATAAGAAGGCTCGACAAAATTACTCTCCTCGTCATCCAGGGACTGATGCATGCGAATTCCGCTCTTGCGGTATTCATCGATCAGCGCATTCCTCGCAATATTGGTCAGCCAGGTTTTCACCGAAGCTCTGGAAGGATCAAACGAATCGTAATGCGTCATCGCCTTGATAAAAATATCGCTGACCAGATCCTCTGCCCGCTCCCGGTGCAGAATCTGTCCGTAGATATAATTGTAAATGTTGGAAAAGTACTTTTCGTAAACCACCTCAAAGGTTTCTTTTTCTCCACGCATGCTTTCAATCCCTTCATCTAACGATTTTATAACTGCTGTCTGGCTACCATATCAGCAAACAGTCCGTTCTTTTCCATCAGCTCCTCATAGGTACCCTCTTCCAGGATTTTTCCGTTTCCGAGATAGAGGATCCGGCTGCAGCTGCGAATCGTGGAAAGGCGATGCGCGATCACCACCCTGGTGCAGTGCAGCTCGTCAAGCGCCTCCGTCACCTTCTTCTGTGCGATATTGTCCAGTGCGGAGGTGGCTTCATCAAAAATGAGGATCGACGGCTTCGGCGCGATCGCTCTGGCGATCATCAGCCGCTGTTTCTGTCCGCCTGAGATGCCTCCCTGACCTTCGGAAATCATTGTGTGCATTCCCATGGGCATTTCACGGATATCATCGGCAATGCAGGCGATCTCCGCCGCTTCCCATGCTTCATCCATGGTCAGCCCCGGTGCCGAGATCGCAATGTTCGCGTAAATACTGTCGTTGAACAGCCCGCCTCCCTGCATCACGGTTCCGATCCTGGCCCTTAAGGACCGCAGATTGATCTGGTCCAGATTTCTTCCGTCGTAGAAGATCGAGCCGCGCTCCGGCTTTTCGAACCCAAGCAGAAGGCGGATCAGCGTGGATTTGCCGCATCCTGAGGGCCCTACGATTGCCACATATTCCCCTGCGCGGATCTTCAGTGACAGATCATCGATGATCTTTCTTCCTTCCTTTTCATAGCGGAAGGTCACATTGTTCAGCTCGATATTGCCTTTCAGACTTGTGAGCACCTGCCCGTGGCCTTCCGTTTCCGGCACAGTGTGCAGGATCGGTGCCGCCATGTCCAGCACAGGCTTGATCTGCGCAAATACCATCACCACGGATACGAGAGCGGTAAAAGCGCCCATCACCATACCGTATGCGGCGTTGAAGGACATGTAATCCTTCATGCTCACGGACCCTCCGAGCGCGATCGCATAGAGCACGACCGTTCCGCCCAGCGTGATCGCCTGGATCAGCACGTCTCCGACTTTCAGAATGATCGGCGGATTGTAGCGCAGACGGGCCGTTTTATTATAGGACTGTGCCCAGTGGGCAAATCCCCGTTTTTCCGCTCCGGCAAGACGTATCTTCTGAATCCCGTTCACCAGAGCGAAGGCCAGGCCTGTAGCTTTTGCATCCTCCTCGAGGATCTTCCTCTGCCGCCCGGTTTCCAGGAACACCCGCAGTGTGGAAAGGGTTACCGTCAGAAGAATGATCACCAGAGACGGTACCACAAGCACCGGGGTGTAGCTGAAGATCTGCGTAATATACAGCAGAGAAATCAGCGATGTCAGGCCCGAGGACAGCACGGCGTTCATCAGAGACGAGCACAGCGAATTCACGGACTGCATCCTTGAGGAGAGTTCACCCGAGTTGTAAGTGCGGAAAAACTCCGGCGGAAGCGAAAGCACCCGCATCATCGCCGCCGACTCAATGCCCAGCTGCAGCCGCGTCTGGATACATCCGTTGATCATTGTCGAGCCGGTACTGATAATCATCCTGCTCAGACGTACACACACCATAAACATGGCCATTGCCATCAGCACGCCGACATTTTTACTGTCCAGCACGGCGCCGTACAGCACATTCGTCAGCCTCGGAAGCAGCAGACCGACCAGTGTGGTCAGCAGTGTTACGCCGATGATCATCAGAAAGTCCATCATCCGCAGGCTTCCGAGGATATATCCGACCAGCGCGGGAATCCCGATGCTCCTGGTCGGGAAAGGACGATAAAAGCAGAAGGCTTCCTTCTTCAGCCGCGCAGAGGTTCTTTGATTGACGAGGAAGGTCTCTCCGGTGGCGGCACTGTAGCATCGATAGCCCATCAGACCGGCCGGAATCAGCGCAACCGGGGTGTCGCCCTCCTCCAGAAATCCGAGGAAGGCACCGGTGGCGTCATAATACCACCTCCCGGTCAGTTCCACCCTGCGGTACATCATACCCTGCGGGTTCAGTACATATTCCAGCTGCCCCTCCAGCGTTTTCACCGCCGGCGGGACTTCCCTGTATTTCAGATGATAATAATGAAGGATCTTCTCCAAAGCATTTGCGGTCAGGATTCTGTCATCCTTCAGGTATGTCGGGTCCTTCCCGAGCACCGATCCTGCCGCTTCCTTCAGGGAATCGCGAAAGATCTGGTCGTCTTCGATTTTTCTTTGACGGATCTGCTCGTCAAACCAGCCCATGCGTCCCCTCCTTCCCTCTGTCTAT
>CAMOSN010000202.1 GCA_946624935.1 uncultured Lachnospiraceae bacterium
AAAATGATACATGACGGCAGCCCTGAGGAAGCAAAAACCTCGGGGCTGTTTTCACTTTCTGAGAGCATGAAGGCCAATCTGATGATGGAACTGGTTCCTCAGAAGGGAAATGAGGGGCGGCGGACAGAGAGGACGGAGGGAAGAAAGCTGGCGCAGAAGCTGGCAAAAAAGGCAGACAAGGGAGACACTGGCGGAGAAAACAGGAAGAACGGTCAGGACTGTTCAGAGGGCCTTGGATAAGTCGTCAGGCGATGGTATAATCAGAAAAATCGGATCCAGCAAGACCGGATACTGGGAAGTACTCCGACAGCAGGTCTCTTCTCGCAGCAGGTATTAATGAAGCATGTTGCATGAAAGATGTTGAAAATGGAGGCGGCATCGTGCCATGCTCCAAAAGAACAGGAGGTTCAGGATGAGGAAGCTTTTAATTGTCATTGATATGCAGAATGATTTTATCGATGCTGCGCTCGGAACGAAGGAGGCGGTTTCCATTGTAGAAGCGGTAAAGGAGAAGATCCGCTCCTATCCGGCATCGGACGTGATCGCTACCATGGATACGCACGGGGAGAACTATATGGATACGCAGGAAGGAAAATATCTGCCGGTGCCGCACTGTATCAGGGGGTCCGAGGGCTGGCTGATCCGTCCGGACATTGCGGCTCTTCTGACCGGTGCGAAAATCTATGAAAAGCCGACCTTCGGGAGCACAAATCTTGCGGAAGATCTGAAAGCGCTTTCGCAGAAGGAGGAGATCGAGCTGGAGCTGGTAGGCCTGTGCACGGATATTTGCGTCGTTTCCAATGCACTGCTGCTCAAGGCAACGATGCCGGAGGTGAAGATCAGTGTTGATGCCGCGTGCTGCGCAGGTGTCACGCCCGAAAAGCATCTGGCTGCGCTGGAGACGATGCGTTCGTGTCAGATCCAGGTGCAGAACGCGTGATGATGAAGCTGCCAAGCCGGGCTGGAAGACAGCGAACACAAAAGTTGCTGCGTTTGCCGCGAATTCGATAACAGCCGACGGAAAAGCAACCATCGTTGCAAAGGGCGTCGGAAAAGCAGTTGTAACGGTGAAGAAGAACCCGAACAAGGTGAAGACAAAGACGATCACAAAGACCGTCAATACGACGATGGACGTAGCGATGAAGACATGGGATCTGATTCTGAGAGAAAACTGCTCCTATCATCTTGCAGGAATTGGATTTGACGCTTATCGGGCCGGCTGACCGGTCAGGCCAGTCGTTTCAGACGATGAATGAAACAGCGGACAGCGCAGCGGTGCAAACGATGCGCTGCCCGCCTTTTTATCTTTACCTGTCCGGGAGAATATAGTAAGATAAATGAAAATGCTGCCCGACAAAGGGGGCGGGAGGGATTTGGATACAGGCGTAATGATCATGAATGCGGAAAGGCAGGCACCTGACATATTATGGAAGAGAAAAAGGTTCAGGACGGGAAGAAAAAGACAACTGTATGTATCGTAGGGCACAAGAATCCGGATACGGATTCCATCTGCTCGGCGATCTCCTATGCATATTTGAAAAACAAAATCGATCCGGAGCATAACTACATTCCGTGCAGAGCAGGAGAGCCCAATGCGGAAACCATGTTTGTGCTGGAAAAGTTCGGCGCGGAGACACCGGCCTATCTTGACAATATCGGCACGCGTGTCAAGGACATGGAAATCCGGGAGGTACCGGGGGAAGGACGAAAGATTTCCGTAAAGGAAGCCTGGGAGATCATGCGGGAGCTGAATGTGTTTACGCTTCCCATCACCGACGGCAGCGGTCATCTCGAAGGCCTGATCACGATCAATGATATTGCAAAGTCCTACATGGAGGAGTATGACAGCGCCATCGTCTCAAAGGCGAAGACGCCCTACCGCAACATCCTCAAAACCCTCGAGGGGCAGATGATCGTCGGGGACGAAAACGCCTGCTTCGAGCAGGGAAAGGTCGTGGTGGCGGCCGCCAACCCGGATGTGATGGAAAATTATATCGATGAGCATGACATGGTGGTGCTTGGCAACCGGTATGAAGGGCAGCTGTGCGCGATCGAGATGAATGCGGGCTGTATTGTGGTGTGCCTCGGAGCAACGGTATCCAAGACGATTCAGCGCATGGCACAGGACCACGGATGCACGATCATCGTATCTCCGCTGGATACCTACACCGTGTCCCGCCTGATCAATCAGAGCATGCCGGTGGAATTTTTCATGCGTAGCGACGGACTTGTGACCTTTCACCGAACCGATTATACGGAGGAGATCATGGAGATCATGTCGCGCAAGCGGTATCGTGATTTCCCGATTCTCGACAAAAAGGGACGTTATATCGGCATGATCTCCCGCAGAAATCTGCTGGGCGTGCGCAAGCGTTCGATCATTCTGGTCGATCACAACGAGGTGACCCAGGCCGTTGATCACATCGAGGACGCTCAGATTCTGGAGATTCTGGATCATCACCGCCTTGGATCTCTGGAGACCATGAACCCGGTGTATTTCCGCAATCAGCCGGTGGGCTGCACGGCCACGATCGTGTACCAGATGTATCATGAGAATAAGGTCGAGATCCCGAAGAAGATCGCAGGACTGCTGTGCAGTGCCATTCTTTCGGATACGCTGATGTTCCGCTCTCCCACCTGCACGCAGGTCGATAAAGCAGCAGCCGAGGATCTGGCAGCGATCGCAGGCATCGACTGCATCGATTATGCGAAAAAAATGTTTGCGGCCGGCAGCGACCTGAAAAACGCATCTCCCGAGGAGATCTTCTATCAGGACTTCAAGAAATTTGAGGTAGGTGGCAGAACGCTTGGAATCGGACAGATCAACTCCATGAGCGAGGATGAGCTGGAGGAGCTGCGCGGGCGGATGGTTCCCTTCCTGGAGGAGACCTATAACAGCCGCGGCCTGGACATGATTGTGTTCATGCTTACCAATATCATAGAGGAATCGACGACCATGCTCTGCTATGGAGAGCACGCCGCTCAGATCGTGGAGGACGCCTTCCCGCCTGCGAAGGTCGAAAACAATGTTGCGCTGGTGAAATCGGTGGTGTCCCGTAAGAAGCAGGTGGTACCGGCGCTGATCGCAGCGATCAACCGCAGTGAGAGTGCGCTTCTGTAAAATGGGTGCTGTCCTTTGGACGTCATCTGGCCGAAATGAGAAGATATCAAAACGAGAAGACATCGAAAC
>CAMOSN010000203.1 GCA_946624935.1 uncultured Lachnospiraceae bacterium
AAACGTCAAACAGAGAACCGTCCCCTGTTTGAGGCACTGCGGAAAAACATATACGTATCTCCCCCGTCGAATCACAGGGCCGCCTACAGGAACTGCGCAAACACGTAATTGCTGAGGTCTGTCCCGCGCTGCGAAAGGCGAACCCGGTTATTTTCGCAGATCAGCAGCCCGTCCGCCTCAAGCTTTGGCAGCAGTCCCGGCCAGGCCTGCTCTGCCGTAACGCCGTAACGCACGGCGAATGCATCTAGATCGACGCCGTCTCTCAGGCGCAGGCCGAGGAACATTGCCTCGGCACATGCGTCCGCATGAGACAGAAGGATCTCCTCTTCCAGAGGTGCGCCTGCATCTGCGGTTTCTTCCAGATAGCGCTGAAGGTCCTCCGTGTTTTTTAATCGATATTTCCCGATCTGAGAGGCTGCCCCCAGCCCGAAGCCCAGGTACGCTCTCCGGATCCAGTAGCCGGTGTTGTGTACGCTCTCATAGCCGGGTAAAGCGTAATTGGAGATCTCATACCGGTGGTATCCATGCTCCTCCAGCAGCCGCTGGGTTTCCCAGTACATCTCCCGTTCGGTCTCCTCGTCCGGCAGCAGGCTCGTACTCTCCCCCTCTGCACGGCGTTCATCCTCTTCATGGTAGGCTTCGTAGAAGGGGGTTCCCTCTTCTATAATCAGGCTGTATGCTGAGATGTGCTCCGGGGACAGTTCGCGCAGGGTGCGCTCCAGGGTCTTTTTCCAGGACGAAAGTGTCTGTCCCGGAAGGGAGAAGATCAGATCGGTGTTGATGTTTGTAAACCCGGCTGCGCGTGCTTCGCTTACGGTGTGGATGGCGTCCTCCCAGGTGTGGATCCGGCCGAGGAGGGAAAGCTCCTTCGCATCCGCCGACTGCACGCCAAAGCTCAACCGGTTTATGCCTGCAGCCTTCAGTGCATGAAAATCCGTTCCGGTTCCCGGGTTGCATTCCATTGTGATTTCTGCATTCTCTGCCACCGAAAACGCTGCGCGGACTGCTTCGAGGATCCGCCGGATCTGATCCGCATCCAGCAGGGACGGCGTTCCTCCGCCGATAAAAATGCTCCGGCTGCTGGCCGTGGTTTTTCCCCGGGCCAGCAGCCGCGGGCCGGCCTCAATTTCCCGGACCAGTCGCCGTACGTATCGCTCCCGGACGCTGTGATCAGCCGGTGCCGAGAGGAAGTCACAGTATCTGCATTTTCGCACGCAAAAGGGGATATGTATATATATCCCCAGCTGCTGTTCCATGGAGTTCAGGTTCTTCATCCTGCCATTTTCCATACTCATATTTTTCTGAGACTGATTTCTCTGAAATGCACTGCATCAAGATTTCTCTGAAATGTACTACATCAAGATTTCTTTGAAATATGCTACACTCAATATTTCTCTGAAATAAACTGCATTCAAAACATGCTCCGGCAAAATACCGGTTCTACTTCTCATCCAGCTTGAGCACGCTCATGAAGGCTTTCTGGGGTATCTCCACATTTCCCACCTGGCGCATGCGCTTCTTGCCTTCCTTCTGTTTTTCCAGAAGCTTCTTTTTCCGTGTGATATCGCCGCCGTAGCACTTGGCCAGTACATCCTTGCGCATGGCCTTTACGGTCTCGCGGGCGATGATTTTTCCACCTACCGCTGCCTGGATGGGGATCTCGAACAGCTGCCGCGGGATCTCCGCCTTCAGCCGCTCGCACATCTTCCGGCCGCGCTCATAGGCACTGTCCGCATGTACGATAAAGGACAGCGCGTCCACCTCCTCATGATTGACCAGGATATCCAGCTTCACCAACGGGGACTGTACATAGCCCTTCAGCTCATAGTCAAAGGAAGCGTACCCTCTCGAACGGGATTTCAACGCATCGAAGAAGTCGTAAATGATCTCATTGAGCGGAAGCTCATATTTAAGCAGGGCACGTGTTTCCTCCATGTATTCCATGCTCACGTAGATACCGCGCCGCTCCTGACAAAGCTCCATGATCGATCCGACAAACTCGGTGGTGACCATGATCTCTGCGTTCACAAAGGGCTCTTCCATGTATTCGATCTCGGAAGGATCGGGCAGGTTGGATGGATTGGTCAGCTCGATCAGCTCGCCGTTTGTCTTATGGACCTTGTAAATGACTCCGGGGGCCGTGGTCACCAGGTCAAGGTTGTACTCGCGCTCCAGCCGCTCCTGAATGATCTCCAGATGCAGAAGTCCCAGAAAGCCACAGCGGAATCCGAAGCCCAGAGCGATCGAGGTCTCCGGCTCGAAGAACAGAGATGCATCGTTGAGCTGCAGTTTTTCAAGGGCATCCCGCAGATCCGGATATTTGGCACTGTCCGCCGGATACATGCCGCAGTATACCATGGGATTGACCTTTTTATAACCCGGCAGCGGCTGCTCGCAGGGCCGGTCCGCGTCCGTGACCGTATCGCCCACCCGGGTATCCTTTACATTTTTCAGGCTCGCTGTCAGATACCCAACCATGCCGGCGCTCAGCTCTTCGCAGGGGATAAACTGACCGGCTCCGAAGGTTCCCAGCTCCACGACCTCCGCCATGGCGCCGGTGGCCATCATACGGATCCTGGTCCCTTTTCTTACCCTGCCGTCCCGGATGCGGCAAAACACGATCACGCCCTTATAGGAATCGTAGATGGAATCGAAGATCAGCGCCTTCAGGGGTGCATCCGGATCTCCATCCGGAGCGGGAATATCCGATACGATGCGCTCGAGCACCTCATGCACATTCTCACCGGTCTTCGCCGAGATGCGCGGTGCATCCTGCGCCTCCAGTCCGATGATATCCTCGATCTCATTGATCACACGCTCCGGGTCGGCGCTGGGCAGATCGATCTTGTTGATCACCGGCACCACATCCAGATCATGATCCAGCGCCAGATATACGTTGGCAAGTGTCTGTGCTTCGATGCCCTGGGCAGCGTCCACCACAAGGATCGCTCCGTCACAGGCCGCCAGCGACCGGGACACCTCATAGTTGAAGTCCACATGCCCGGGGGTGTCGATCAGGTTGAAAATGTACTCGTTCCCGTCGTCCGCCTTATACACGATGCGGACCGTCTGCGCCTTGATCGTGATGCCGCGCTCCCGCTCCAGATCCATGTTGTCCAGCA
>CAMOSN010000204.1 GCA_946624935.1 uncultured Lachnospiraceae bacterium
TTCTTGTCATCCGGAGCGGAGACGGCTATAATCAAAAGGATGAAAAAAGGATTTCAAGAAAGAGAGCAGTTATGAACAGAGAAGAAATTCGAAGACGGTTTACATTCCGCACGATCCGGCTGGAGGAAGCACAGCAGGCGGCAGAGATTGAGCAGATCTGTTTTCCGCCCAACGAGGCCTGTCCTCCGGACATGATCTTTGCGCGCGTGGCGATGGTACCGGATCTGTTTTTGGTGGCGGAGGACCGGGAGACCGGGAAAATTGCAGGCTTCCTGAACGGGATCGCCACGGACGAAGCCAAATTCCGGGACGAATTTTTTTCCGATTCGGGTCTGTACCAGCAGGATGGGAAAAATGTGATGCTTTGCGGCCTGGATGTACTTCCGCCGTACCGCCGGCAGGGGCTGGCAAGGGCGCTGGTAGAAGAGTACAGCCGGACCGAGCGGCAGAAGGGCCGGCAGCGTCTGGTGCTCACCTGTCTGGACGAAAAGGTTCCCATGTATGAGAAGATGGGCTTCCGGGATCTGGGGGAAGCCAATTCCACCTGGGGCGGGGAAAAGTGGCACGAGATGGACCTGCCCCTGCAGGAGCATGTTCCGGAAGGAGCCCACGACAGGATACAGGAGCTGCCGTACCGGATCCGCAAGGCACGCCCGGAGGACCTGGAGCAGATCATGGAAATCTACGCATACGCCAGAGCGTTTATGGCGTCCCACGGCAATCCGAACCAGTGGGGGCCGAACCAGTGGCCGCCCCGGGAACTGATCGAGGAGGATATCCGGTGCGGGGACAGCTATGTGTGCGTGCGCAGCCGTGACGCTGCGGACTGCGCTTGCGAAAGCAACCCCCTGGCTGGCACTGCCAGTGACCGTGCCGGAGAAAATGAAAACCCTGCCGCCACCTCAGAGGAGATCCTGGGCGTCTTCTACTTTGTTTTCGGGGAAGACATTGAACCCACCTATCGTCTGATCGAGGACGGTGCATGGATTCGCGACGGTGCTTACGGCGTGGTACACCGGATCGCATCGGGCGGAAACGCACGGGGCGTCGGACGCTTCTGCATCGACTGGGCATACAGGCAGTGCCATCATTTACGGATCGATACCCATACAGACAATAAAGTGATGCAGAATCTGCTCGGGAAGATGGGATTTACGCACTGCGGAACGATCTTCGTGCATGAGGACAATGATCCCAGGCTGGCATATGAGAAGTAAGAAGAAGTAAGAAGAAAAGCGCGGCTGTGGAGTTCTTTTTTGCGGTTCGTATAAAGAAGTGAAGTGATAAGATGTAAACTGGATAAATATGGAAAGCAAAGGAGAACGGGGATGATAAGAATGAGAAAACCAGCAGTAATCATCATGCTGATCCTGTCGATGATCATGCTCACAGCATGTGTAAAGTCGGAATTCGGAGTGACGGAAAACACCGGAAAACGGATGGTGATCACCGCGGAGAATGCGGACCGGGACGCCGCCGTCATGACAGGAACGCTTGAGGTCGCGCAGGGTGAGAAGATCGAGATCAAAGGCAGCCTGAAAAAAGGTGAGGTCAAGGTGGAAATCGTGGCGGTGGAGGAGAACCAGAGCATTGATAAATTGCCGGAAATAGATGGGCCGGCGATCCTCACGGCAAATATCACTCAGACAGATGGAGCATCGGCCACGATGGATGCAGGGAGTTATATGCTGAGGGCAGCCTGTCAGGAAAAGGCGACCGGGACGATTACCGTCGAGGTAGTCCCGGCAGAGTGAGCCATGGCTCTGCCCCTGGCTCACTCTGACTGCGAACTCACGTCCCCATAGCGCAGTCTTTTTGCAGGCTTTTCCGCCAGGGCACACACCGGAAGGCTCAGGACGATCACAAAAGCATCTGCGACAAACGAGGTGAAGTTCTTTGCAAAGCGAACCGTGAAGGGTTGTGCGACAACGAAGCTGTCAATGAAGGATTTGATCAGCTCGATGCCGATAAAGGTCGCAATGACAGCCGAGGCGGCTGTCAGGATCACCTGCAGCGGTTTGCTTTTGATGTTCCGGATATATTTCATGGCCATCCCCATGACCAGGCCGATCGCAATGTTTCCGACGGACCATCCGGGCATTCCGTTAAATCCGAGACCGCCGATGATGCAGTATAAGATCACGCCCAGGAAGCCGATCACTGCGCCTTCATACCATTTGAAGCACCACAGATAGAACGTCATTACGATATATCCGAGGCAGAGATAGTAATTCTCGAATACCGGCACTCTTAAACACATGGACAAAACCACAAAAAGGGCAATGCCTGCAGCAATGAATGTAATGTCTTTTGTTTTCATGTCCGACTCCTTCCTGTCATGCCCCAAAAGCAGGGCGGTATGTAATGGGATGCAGAACGGTTAACAGGTTTCCGAAGTAACGGGAGCGCTGTTTTGAAGATAGCGCTTCCACAGATCGCACGTGGCGCGCATGTTCGTTTCGTTCCCGTAAAGATCATACTGCGCATCGTCTCCGGAATGGACATCCCGGTTCTGAGAGCCGACAGCTCCATGCAGATCAATGATGGCATAGAGGCCGTATTTCTCACACATTTCTACTGCCCAGTCCAGTTTTTCAAAAGCATCTTCCCTCAGCGTATATCCGTCCACTGTCAGATTGTAACAGGTAAAGGGAATACGCACGACATTCATCCCCAGATCTGAGATGATCTGAAAATCCTTTTCCTGAATATAAGTGTCGACGTACAGCGCTTCCAGTTCCCGGATCTGCTCCGGGGAAAGGTTGTGATTGGCTTCCATTGCTTCACCGGCCCGAAGCTGTGTATATACGCCCGTGCCGTAGCTGCCAACGCTGTTGACTCCCATCCAGAATTCCTGGATGAACCAGTTGCCCAGGTTTACCCCCCGAAGCTGCAGCAGATTTCCGCTTCCGTCGTACAGATTGGTCCCGTGCGCCTGCACGAACCCGTTGGGAGCTTCGATGCGGGCGGGACGGTCCGGGTTGGGATTCTTCAGGAAAAAGTACAGACCAAAGGAAACTGCCAGGGCAAACACGGCCAGGAGAGTCAGGATCATCTTTTTGAGCATTTGTTCCTTCTTTCGTAGGATCCCGGAATTTGAA
>CAMOSN010000205.1 GCA_946624935.1 uncultured Lachnospiraceae bacterium
TCGCGCTCCATCAGGCGCACGAGGTAGGTGCTCACCACCCGGGAAAAGTTCCGGATATCCCGGATATAGGCAAAGTCCTTGCCGAAGATTTTCTTCTCCGCACTCAGATCCTGCTCCTTTCCGGTAAACACCCCGAGCACGCACACCCCCTCACCGCGCAGCTTGCGGATCTCAAATGCCGTATCCTTCACGGCATATTCTCCGAAATAAGGCTGCGGATTACGGCTGCCCGGACGGTTGACGATAATGTCATTGGGCTTGCCGTCGCTGAGCACGATCAGGATCCGGTTCTCCTCCGCTCTTGCCAGGAGCGCATCTCCCGCGGCGCGCACGGCCAGCCCGTCCCGGTTGTTGGAGGAAGTGGAGAATTCCAGCACCTTCCGGTCGCCGGAGGGGGCATCGTCAAAATCACGAAACCGCTGCATCACTGTGTAATCCCAGAAGGTACAGAAGCTCATGATCTGATGCGGTATCCGCACCCGGCTTAAGGAGGCGGCGATAATATACGCCTGCAGCGCAACCTGCCCCTGCCGCTCCCGCTGGGACCCACTGGCATCGATCAGCACCTCCACGGCAAAGGAATTGCTGCCCGTCCTGGTCGTGAGGGTAAACAGCTTCCCCGGATCCTCCATCCGTCCGACCCGCCACATCCGGTGCACATCGATGCTGCCGTGATCCGAACGGGTCATCTCTGCCTGCGTCCTGGCCTGCAGCGAACGTTTCAGAAAGCCGGCCATCGTATCGATGCTCTGCTCGATCAAATGCCGGTTGTTCAAAAACAGCCGCTCATTGTTTTTTGCATGCCGCACAGCATTCACATACTGCGCATTTGTGCGCACACTGTTGTGAATAATGCCATCCGTATAATACAGACTGCAGTCCGCATGGGCACCGCGGCAAAGGCGCCTGTCTACGCTTTTTTGCTCCTGCTCGCTTAGATAGGACCTGCCAAAATTCAGCTCCATGTAGCTGTGCATCTTTGCCAGAGCCTTCTCATCCACCTGGATGATTCTGCGCCCCTTTCTGCGGTTCGCACGCTCTTCCTCCTGCTCCTCCGATGAGGCATCAAGATCCAGACTGGTCACCTGTGCCGTCACCTGCTCTACAAAGCGCTCGAGCAGCTCATCGGCCGCTTCCTCTTCCAGGAAATTCTTCCAGCCGTACTCGCGCATCTCCTCGATGCTGACCGCCAGAACCTTCTCCAGGTTACCATGCTGCTCTTCAAAATACGGATCCACCACCGTGTTGTACAGATGATCCACCGTGCGGATGAAGCGATCCGTGCGCAGCGCCTTTTCGGCCCGCCTGGCATCCTCCAGGCCATCGGCCAGGCCCCGGATCTCCTCCAGCGGAACCCGGATACGCCCCTCGCAGTCCCAGTTTCCCGAGACCACACCCTTCATGAAGGCCAGACGGATGCGCCCGAGCAGCGTCTGGCTGTACTTTGCAAACCGATGCTCGAGCAGATACTCGTAGGCCCTTTCCCGAATGTACTGTGTCCCGGGCCGCTCGGCCTGCGCAAACGGATACACCCCGGCTTCGACACACAGCTGCGCGGCCTGCGTCAGTGCCGACGCATCCGCACCGCTGTAAATCTTTTTGGCAACATACAGGGCGAAATCATCCTTGGCAAAGAATTTTGCAAAGCTGCCCTGCTTCATCGCATCATACATCGGCACATACCGGTTTTTCCAGAAGGAGGAGACCTCCAGCTTTGTGTCCAGCGCGTAATCCCCGCTCACCGTCCACATCAGGTTGCGCATCCGGCTTGCCGCCGCGCTCTCCCACTCCTCTTCCCCGGTCAGGCCCTGTTCAAAATCCTTATCGCTGATCATGCAAACAGCTCCTTGCTGCTCCACTGCGGCGAGATGCGCGTCATCAGCACATCCTCCGTCACTTCCCGCTCAAACGGATCGAAGGTCTTGTTCACAATGCCCATCCGCAGCGCGGCAAACGGCGCAAGACCACCCTGCACCGTGCGCAGAGCACCCACCAGGCCGCGCAGATCCAGAGGCCTCGAGGAAATCTCATGATTCGCCGCCTTCTTCTGCAGATCCGAAAAGAAGCCGATCACCTGCTTCATTCCTTCTTTGCGCAGATCCGGAAACAGATGCCGCAGGATCCGCTCCAGCGTCTCCTCATCCACCTCCGGCATATCGATCACCATAAAGCGGGACACCAGCGCTTCGTTCAGCTCCCGGGTGCCGGCATAGCCATAATTCATGGTGCCGATGAACCTTGCCGCATCGTGCAGCCGGATCTTCTCATAACCCGGAATATCGATCACCCGCCGGAAATCCAGGCAGGCGTGCAGCACCGACACCGCCTCATTCTTCGCCATATTGATCTCATCCAGCACCGCAAACCCGCCGTGCACCGCACTTTCATAAACCGGCCCGGTGCGCAGAACCACCTCATTATTGCGAAAGGTATCCGTCCCGATCAGCGTGGAGCTGTCGGTGTTGATGTGAAACGAGACATTGTACACCGGCCGCCCGAACAGCCAGGCCAGATTCTCCGCCAGCACATTTTTGCCGGTCGCCTTCGTGCCGGCCAGCAGCAGATTCTCACCCTGCAGCAGCGCAATCGCCGCCATCTCAACAATCTCTTTCCCGAAAAACGGGAGCAGCGGCGGGCGCATACGCCTGCGCGCCTCCTCGTCCGCCGGATTTCGCCGCGTAAACGCGTCAATCTCACTGAGCAGGTAGGCCGACACCCCCTGCTCGAGCATCATCTTTCTGATCGTATCATCCATAATTTATCAATTTATCATTCTAACGGGAGAACTCTACAGTATTTACAAAGTACCCGCCATGGCCTTAGCCACGGACCTGCCCACACTCCACAGACTGCCCCTGCATAAGCTCCCGTATCCCTGAATCCTTTCTGTCGTCTGTTTTCCAAGCTGTCCATATAAGCTGTCAATAACCTCTCTGGTACGAGCACTCTGCGACAGCCTCTCTATACCAGCCACTCTATGCGCC
>CAMOSN010000206.1 GCA_946624935.1 uncultured Lachnospiraceae bacterium
GGCGCCTGGAATACTGCGGGAAAGAGACACACAGGGCTTTTGTCCACTTTGGAAAACTGGTAGACAGTTCCTGCGGGGGAAGGTATTATAGGGGAGAGCATGCCGCAGAACTTCGTATAAACCGGAGTGCCGGAACCAGGGCATGTGAAGGGAGAAGAAGGGGGAATTACAAATATGAGAAAGAAAATATGGGGAAATGCGATGCGGTTTAAGGCAGCAGGCAGGTCGGCAGCGATGCGGTTTGGAGCAGCGGCCTTGGCGGCGATGATGCTGTGTGCGGCGCCGGTCGTTTCGACTGCGGATGAGCTCTCGGGAGATGTGATTTACGAGGGGGATGTGCCGGGAGACGTGATTGAAGGAGATGTGACATATGAGGGGAATGTGTCCGGAGATGTGACATACGAAGGAGATGCGTCCGGAGATGTGACGTACGGGGACGAGGCGTCGGATTTTGCCGCTTCGTGGGATGACATTCTTTACGAAGAGCCTGTGTATGACGACCCGGCGGAGTGGGACGAAGAATATGCTGCTTCGCAGGATGCGGCGACTGTGACGGATGGTACGCAGGAGCAGTCTGCAGCTGGGACGGACAGCGCAGATGCGCAGCAGCTTCCTGTAAACGGAGCAGATGTTGAGCAGCTTCCGGCAGATGGCGCAGGGACTGTTGCCGGCACGGTGGACGGGAATGGTGAAGTGGTCCAGGACGGCCTGAGTGCGCAGGACATTCTTCCGGATGGAATGAACGCAGGGGGCGGTGCGGATACCAGCGGCGTGCTGGACGGCATGGAGCCCGGACCGACGGCACTTGATCTGGAGGAGCAGGCGCGCGAGCGGGCTCTGGCGTATCTCGAAACGCCATATGCTGTGCTTGAAAAGGCTGATCCGAAGCGAATCGAAAAGACGCTGGAGGAGCTGAGTGCGGTGCCCAGTCCTACAGGGTCTGACGGAGAGCTTGAAATCGGACAGTACATTATGGATACGATGCAGGCGATGGGTTATCATGTGACCAGCCAGAATTTCCACGAGGATTTCCTCAACGAGGACCTGGTAGATGTGCCCGGGATGAACATTCTGGCGGAGAAGGAAGTGAACGATCCCTATCCGACCGACGAGGTTCTGCTGGTGCTCACACATTACGATTCCAGGACAAATCCGGAGGAAGGGGATCCGCTGGCAAATGACAAGACCGGTGCGGCAGCGGTGCTCGAAGCCGCCCGTCTGGTCGCAGAGCAGACAACGGTGACCGATATCTGCTTTGTGTTCCTTTCCGGTGAGGAGGATGGATATTACGGATCGACCAATTTTATAGAGAGCATTCAGCCCTTCCTGGAGAAGATCGTGGGTGTGATCTGCGTCGGGCCGAACGGGTATTCCCAGAAGCTGACGCTCCCGGTGGACGAGGATCGGGAGGAAATGATCGAAACCTTCTACAACACAGTGCTTGCATCTGCTGACGGAAAAGAAAACCGTCCGGTGGATATGCTGCTCACCTCGGCGGCGGTGCAGAAAATCACGCTGACGGGCACATCCGCAGCCGGAGAAGCGATTCCGGGCGTGCTGGAGGATGGGATCCTTGCCGGAACGCTGGAGGATGGCATTCTCGCCGGGAATGTTGCGGACGGGATGGACCCGGCATCCGATGGAAACGCTGTGCCGGACAGCAATGCCCAGGCAGCCGGTGGAAATACCGCTGCGGACGGAGATGCCCAGGCAGACGGTGCGGATGGCGATGGTCAGGCGGCCAACGCGGAGGAAGAAGCGAGAGCCAAGGCGATCTCTTCGGGAAGCCTGGACTGGAAACTCATGAAGGACACGGGCAGCAGCTGCATCGTGTTTGCGCAGAACGGGATGGAAACGGCGTATGTACATCAGCAGTTCTCCGGGGCCTCTCAGGCAGGTCAGGCGGATGAGAATGTCACCGTGGAAGTGAATTCCTGGAGCATTGCACACACGGCGGACATCCTGGCCAGGACCGTAGGCATGTACATGGCCGGAATACGATAAAAGGAGCCATGGGGGAGAGGCCCTGTGGTTCGGGGAGCCATGAGGAGAGGCCCGGTATCTCGGGGAGCCATAGAGGAGATGCCCGGTGGTTCTGGGGAGAAGCATGGAGCCAGGATCCAGTGGCAGAGAAGTTATGGAGATAAGGTCGCTGGTCCCGGGGGAGGACGGATGATGGACAGATATACTGAACTGAAACGGAAGCTTTCTGCGTGTGAACCGGTAATTATGGCGAATGTCATGCTTACCACCAGCCCCTTGATGCTGAGGGCGTTCGAGAGTGCCGATTGTGTGCTGCTTGATAAGGAGCACGGGGTGTATGGAAGCGAGGAGCTCATTCCGCTCACGATGCAGTGCCGGGCGATGGGTCTGCCTTCAATCGTGCGTGTGGAGGATGCAGTGTATCATCTGATCGCGAAGGCAATCGATCTGGGTGCGGATGGGATCATGCTTCCCCGCACCGAGCGTGTGGAGCAGCTGCGGGCCGCTGTGGAGGCGATGCGCTTTGCCCCGGAGGGAAGGACCGGCTTTGGCGGCTGGGGAATACTGCGGGACGGTGAGAGTGTGGAGCAGTTCAACGGGGCGCGTATTCTGCTGCCGCAGATCGAGTCGCCAGCCGGACTTGCCGCAATGGAGGATATGATCAGTGCCTATGGAGACTGCATCGACGGCTTTATTGTCGGTCCGAACGACTATTCCATCATGATGGGCGTGCCGCGGCAGCTTGATCATCCGGTGATGATCGAGGAATACCGGAAGTTTTATGACATTTGCATGCGTCACGGAAAGTCCTGCGGTGTGTTTGACCCGGATGCGGCGCACGCGGCGGCGGATCAGAAACGGGGGGCCAATATCTTCTGGATCAGTGATGACTTTTCCTGTATGAAGGCCGGGTTCGAGGCGATGGCGGAGGCCGTGCGCAGTCAGGGATGAGAAGTAGGCGGAGGTCGTGCGCAGCCAGGGA
>CAMOSN010000207.1 GCA_946624935.1 uncultured Lachnospiraceae bacterium
GGCGTGATCGGGTAAGAAAAGAACCGGCGGGCAGAGGAATGTGCCTTGCGGGCAGGGAATGTGCCTTGCGGGCAGAGGAATGTGCCTTGCGGGCAGGGAATGTGTCGGACGGGAAGAAAGAACACCTTGCGGGCTGTGGTGACACAGGCCCGGCGGAGGAAGCGTTCGGGGTGAACCGGCACGATGAAACCAGGGTGGAAGAATAAGGAGGATGAAAAATGGCTCCGAATATCAAGACGATTGGTGTGCTGACCAGCGGCGGAGATGCGCCGGGCATGAATGCGGCGATTCGCGGCGTGGTGCGCAGGGCGATTTCGCGGGGGCTGAAGGTAAAGGGCATTTATCAGGGCTACAAGGGGCTGCTGAACGAGGAAATCAAGGACATGGACGCCCGCAGTGTGTCGGAGATCCTGGCAAAGGGCGGAACCATTCTGTACACGGCCCGCTGCAGAGAATTCCGCATGGAAGAGGGACAGAAGGCAGCCGCGGAGATCTGCAGGAAGCACGGCATCGACGGGCTGGTGGTGATCGGCGGAGACGGTTCCTTTGCCGGAGCCAGAATGCTGGCATTGCATGGGGTCCCGACGGTGGGAGTGCCGGGGACCATTGACCTGGACATTGCCTGCTCGGAATACACCATTGGATTTGATACGGCGGTCAATACGGCCATGGAAGCCATCGACAAGGTGCGTGACACCTCTACTTCTCACGAACGCTGCTCGATCATTGAGGTGATGGGCCGCGGCGCCGGTTACATTGCATTGTGGTGCGGCATTGCCAACGGAGCAGAGGATATTCTGGTGCCGGAAAACTACGACTACAATGAGCAGGAGCTCATCGATCACATCATCAGCAACCGCAAACGCGGGAAAAAGCATCATATCATTGTGAACGCGGAAGGCATCGGCCATTCCAGCAGCATGGCCAGACGGATCGAGGCGGCTACCGGCGTGGAGACGCGGGCCACGATCCTCGGTCATATGCAGCGCGGCGGCAGCCCCACCTGCCGGGACCGGGTGTACGGTTCCATGATGGGCGCCTACGCGGCGGATCTGCTGGCGGACGGGAAGAGCAACCGCGTGGTTGCCTACCGTCACGGGGACTATGTAGACTATGATATTCAGGAAGCGCTGGAGATGCAGAAGGAGCTTCCGGATTATATGGTACGCATCAGCAAGGCACTGGCGATTTGAGGGAGCGTGATGAAGATGCACCGGGAGGAGAGACAGCCATGATCACCAGCCAGAGCAATCCCAGGGTTCGGAATGTCGTGAATCTGCGGAAAAAAGCAAAGGAGCGCAGCGCGCAGGATGTCTTTCTTGTTGAGGGAATCCGGATGTTCCGGGAGATTCCGAAGCAGCTTGTGAAGGAAGTGTATGTATCGGAGCACTTCCTGGCAAGGGAGGAAAATCGACTGGAAAATGAACGTGCACTGAGGGCTGTCGGTGTTCCCTTTGAGATGGTCTCGGATGCCGTGTTCGAAAAGATGGCGGATACGAGGACGCCGCAGGGGGTGATCGCGGTGGTCAGGCAGCTGCATTATTCTTTTGAGGATCTGCTGGGAAAGGAGGCATCGGCTCCGCTGCTTCTTATCCTGGAGAACCTGCAGGATCCGGGGAACCTGGGAACCATCCTGCGCAGCGCGGAGGGGGCCGGCGTGACCGGGATCCTGCTGAGCAGCGACTGTGTGGACTTATATAGTCCCAAGGTGATCCGGTCCACGATGGGCTCAGCCTTTCGGGTGCCTTTTCTGTACACGGACGATCTGCACGGGCAGATCAGGCAGCTGAAAGAAAAAGGCGTGCGGCTGTACGCTGCACACCTGAAGGGAACAAAGCAATATACACAGCCGGACTATACCGGCCCCTGCGGCTTTCTGATCGGGAATGAAGGAAACGGGCTGACCGATGCCACCGCCGCTCTGGCGGACGACTATATCCGCATCCCCATGCAGGGGAGGGTGGAGTCGCTCAACGCCTCCGTGGCAGCGTCTCTGCTTGCGTACGAGGCACTGCGGCAGCGGATGCTACTGCATTAGTTCCTTCATCAGATATTCATAGATTGGCTGGCTTTTGGCCTTCCACTGTTTGCACATGGCCTTTGCGATGGACTCGTCTGTGACCTTCAGGCGAAGATCGCAGAGGTCCTTTTTCTTTTCCATGATGACACAGCGCACTTCATAGTCGCCTGCGGTATCCCGGTAATAATCCGCCCGTATGGACACATCGTTAATCATGGCCAGGCGGTTTTCCTTCAGCCAGGTATCAATATCTTCCCGGATAGCCAGGCTGATGCGCGAAGAAAAGTAGCCGATCGTCTCCTCGCCTTCGGGCGTGATCATATAGTAGGTGGTGCTGCGCAGCGTTTCCTGATGAATCAGGCCGGTTTCCGTCAGCTCGGCGATGGCCTGCTGCAGATTGAAATAATCCGTATAGCCCCTTCCGAGGATGAAATCCGAGAGATGGGTATAGGTCAGGGAAAAGTCCACCTTTCCCAGCATATACAGGACCATGAGCTTGTATTGCATGTTCTGCTCAGTCATAGAAGATTACATTCCTTTCCTGATGAGAATGTTTACCGGGAGACATTCTATCATCTCTCATGGCGTATGTCAAAGCTTTCGGGACAGGGTAATGGCAGGCTGAAAATGGGACAGGGGACGGTTCAGGGAACGGTTCTCTGTCCCATTTCCCTGCCTCTTGAAGGAGAAAGGGCGACAGGTACCCGGGAACAGCAGCCAGGAGCGGAAATCCGGGTACCAAGGGACAAATCAGTGCCTGGGAATGGGATAAAAAGAAGCCTGAGCAGGCGACAGGTACCCGGGAACAGCAGCCAGGAGCGGAAATCCAGGCACCAGGCCATAAACAGGCCACACTGGAAACGAGAAGATCCTGGAAACGAAGTGAC
>CAMOSN010000208.1 GCA_946624935.1 uncultured Lachnospiraceae bacterium
CCCACCTGCATCGACATCCGGTATTCCGTGTAATTCTGCAGGATGAGGCTGAGAACCAGCAGCACGATCCAGAGCATGATTCTTTTGCGTTCCCGGCTCAGATAGCTGTCGATCCATACGACGTACAGCAGAATGGCCAGCATCACCAGGAAAGGCAGGATCGCCAGTTCCTCCATATAGCTCCGCACGACCGTCATATCTTCAAAATGGAACTCTTCCGGTTCGGCTTCCTGGAGCGTCAACGTACCCTGGTTGAAAACATCATCATACTCTGGTGCCTGATTTCCGGACACAACATCGGCGCAGATCGTCATATGCCCCTTCGGCTTATTGCAGACTCCACCGCCGTTAAGCAGAGCTTCATTTCCGGTGATGCTGCCTCCCAGAAGGATCGCTGTGCCATCGTTGCTGATTCCTCCTCCGGTGTGTAGGACCGTATTGCCCGTTATCCGTCCGCTTTCCAGGATCAGGGTCCCTCTGTTCAGGATTCCTCCTCCGTTATTATGGTAGCCTCCGGTGATCGTTCCGCCGGAAACACTGCTGTCCCTGACGGTCAGCACAGCACCTGCATTGACCTGGATCACAGACCCGAACTCGCCCCAGCTGTCCAGATTCCGATCCAGCACATATCCGTTCAGATCCAGTGTCAGATGCTTCCCGGCGGGGATCATCAGTCCGGAGTCCGATGAAAGGGCCGTGAGGTTTCCGGTCAGTGTGATGAGCTCACCGGGACCGGACTCGTTAATGGCCTCCTGCAGATCCGCCCAGGTATGAATGCCGGGTGTCTTCTGTTCTTCTTCCGCTGCAACAGGGCAGGCCCCGATCAGAAAGGCCATAAAATACAAGGCTGCGATTCTGCATACTGCGGCAATTCCCTTTTTGTATAGAATTTTCATGAATCAAAGACTCTCGATCATCGTCAGCATTTTCAGATACAGGTCTTTTACATCCGTTTTTTTCGTCAGACCGCCATGAATCATCATATGATCTCCATGATAAACCGGACATAGATTCCACACGCCCGGGCGGATGTTTTTGCGGTTCAGCTTCTGCTGCGGCTGTCCAAAGGGTGCCTTCGCGGAAATCAGATTGACCAGTCCGTCATTTTCGTGCCAGGACTCGTCGATCACCGTTCCGCCCTTTGTGGTTCCGCTGTAACAGCCGATCTGAATCGAACGCCGCACAAAAAACGGGTCCGTGATCCTGCGGATCGGACGGTGAATTCCGTTTCCGGCATCCTTTGTGGAACTGCAGGGCATGGAAAAATAGTAAATATCCGGAAACGTTGTCAGATGCCGGTTCATCTCTGCCGCGTTATCCACATGCATGTCATAGCCTGCATAGTCCCGCTCATCCCTGCCGTCCTTTGTTGGGACGAGTCTTTTGACCAGAACCTTTGCGAGAAGCTTGCTCCACAGCGGTGCCTTCACACCATCAGGATCAAAGCTCTTATCCTCCAGCATATCATAGGCGGTCGTCCCGTTCAGCGGAGAAGCAAGGGCTACGATGCTGTGAACCCGGATTTTGGATCCGCCGAGGAAGAACGGGCTCAGGTCTTCCGCATCCGTATTCTCGATCTCTTCCTTCGCACCGTTCCGCAGAATCTCGGTAAAGAGGCGGACCGTCGCTCCGCCAAAGGAATGCCCGATCAGCACAAGCTCCGTCTCTTCATCCCAACGGTCGATCAGTGGACAGTCCGAAAAGTCTCTGCCGTAGCGGTCATGCCGGTACTCCTGGCTGTGGTGCTTTCCATAATCCACTTTCGTGCCGGAAAGCTGGGCGTACAGCTCGCAGGCCCGGTCCCAGGCGCTGCCGTGGGGGGCTACCGATGCGGCATAGCAATCGAAGCCTTTTTCTCTCAGAAAAGTGAGCAGATCCCCGTTTTTCATCCCCCAGTAGGGCTTCTCCTTGTATTTTTCATCGTAGCTGCCCCATCCGGACAAACCATGCACAAAAATGTACTTTATATTGCTCATTTTGATTTTCAATCTCCTTCCTTGTGGGTTAATGTACTGTCACAGTGCTGTTTACGTTTTCTCACGAATTGTACGGGATATCAGGGCCTCCGTCAGGCTGGCCCAGGAGTAGGCGTTCATATATTCCCCGTAATAGGCATTAATTGCGTCGATCTCTCCCTCCAGAAAGCGGTACAGATCACATTCCAGCTTTTCCGGGCGAATCCGGAGTGCACCTCGTGACATTTCCAGAATATCTTCCACGCCTGCTTTTTCCAGTGTGCTCCGCAGACTGCGAATGATCACATCAAGGTATTTCTGCGCAGCACGGTCATACTGTTTTCCCTCAAACAAGGCTGAATAAATATACGGTCTTGTCACCGTACCGCCATGCCGGTCAATCAGAAACGCCAGCAGTTCCTTCGCCTTTGCCCTGTCAAAGGAGACCACTTTTCCATCCACCAGAAAATCAAATTCTCCGAATGTCCGCGCAACAACAGGAGACTGCGTCTTTACGGGCTTTTTGTTTGAAAGCGCGTACTCCACTTCTGCCGCAAGCTGTTCTTCATTGACCGGCTTCATGATATATCCCGAAACATGAAGCGCAAATGCATCAACCGCATAATCTGCATGACCACTCAGAAAAATGACAGCCGTGTCCGGACTCTCCTCTTTGATTTTTGCCGCAAGCATCAGACCATTCATGTCCGGCATGTTGATATCCAGAAGCGCGATATCCACATCATTCTCTTTGATAAAGCGCAAAGCTTCGTTTGCTTTTGTAAACGCATACACTTCCGGTTGCTGCGGCAGATTCAGGCACAAAGATCGGATCAGATCCAGTACCAGTTCCTCATCATCCACACAAACTATCCGAATATCACTCACCCCCTGCCTATACTATACACGGGTATGTCCATCAAATGTCCATCTGAGATTGTCTGT
>CAMOSN010000209.1 GCA_946624935.1 uncultured Lachnospiraceae bacterium
GCCTGATTATCAGGATCTCGATCGGTCTGGTCATTGGAGCGATCCTTGGACTGACGCTGCCGCACCAGACCTGGATCAAAGTACTGGGAACATTATTTGTCGGCGCCTTAAAGGCAATCGCACCGTTACTGGTGTTCGTGCTGGTCTCTTCCTCCCTGGCGTGTTTTTTGTTCGGCATCTCCAATGATGTGGCCATGCAGATCGTCGGCGTCGGCTTCATCATCAGTGTCATTCAGGATTCTCTGGAAACCGCATTAAATTCTTCCTGCGATGTGATCTTCACGGCAACCGCGGAATTTATGGAGTGGAAAAAACAGGGGAAAAAGCTCCCCCTCTGAACCGATGAATACGAATTCTCCGGGAAACATTCTGGGCAGAGAAGATCCTGTCCTGACAGGAGAAATCATACTTAACAGGAAAGGAACTGCGCTATGAAAAGTATTACAAGTGTATACAAAATAGGAAATGGTCCTTCCAGTTCACACACCGTCGGACCTTTTCACGCGGCTCAGACCTTTGGTGAGCGCTATCCGGATGCCGATGCCTATCAGGTAACGCTGTTCGGATCCCTTGCATTTACCGGCGAAGGCCACGGTACCGCAAAAGCGATCCGGGAAGGACTTCCCGGCGCGGAGGTCATTTTTAACACCACACAGACCGATCTTCCTCATCCGAACACGATGCTTTTCAAGGCGTTCAAAGGCGGGAAGGAAATTGCGGCGGTCCGCATTTTCAGTATCGGGGGCGGATCCATTCGCATTGAAAACGAAGCCTCTGCCGAAGACAGGGAAGTCTATCCGCAGAAGAACTTTTCCGAAATCCTTTCTCTGTGTAATCAGGAAAAGATCAGCATTCTCCAGCTCATCTACATTCTGGAGGGAGCGTCTCTGCGCGAGTATCTGAAAAAGGTATGGAAGGTCATGCAGGATTCCGTGGAGCGGGGACTGAACGCAGAGGGCATCCTGCCGGGAGGCCTCAATCTGCTCCGGAAAGCGAAATACCTGTACAACAAGCGCTGTTACAACGAAAGTGCGGATGTGACCATGAATCGCCTCATTGCTGCTTACGCCTATGCAGTCAGTGAAGAAAACGCCGCAGAGAACCTGGTCGTCACCTCCCCGACCTGCGGTAGCTGCGGAGTGCTCCCATCGATCCTTTATTACATGCACCATGATCGGGGGTTCCCGGAGGATGAAATCCTCGATGCGCTTGCAGTTGCGGGGCTGATCGGAAATGTGATCCGCACCAACGCAAGCATCTCCGGAGCAGAATGCGGATGTCAGGCGGAGATCGGAAGCGCATGTTCCATGGCGGCCGCTGCCGTTGCCACCCTTTTCGGCCTGAATATCGATCAGATCGAATATGCTGCCGAGATCGCCATGGAGCATTCCCTTGGCCTTACCTGCGATCCGGTAAACGGACTGGTGCAGATCCCCTGCATCGAGCGCAATGCCGTAGCCGCAATGCGTGCTTTAAGCGCCGTCAACCTGTCCCGTTTCCTCTATACCACCCGGAAGATCTCTTTCGACGAAGTCGTTGCCACCATGTACCGCACAGGACTGGATCTGAACGAAAAATACAGGGAAACCTCCCACGGCGGACTGGCACAGATCTACCGGGAATACGAGGCAACCGAAGCATGAGCCAGCAGGAGGGACCAGAGGGACGGTTCTCTGGCTCCGCATTCTGATAAATTATAGTATTTTCTAAAAAAAGAGCCAGAGAACCGTCCCCCTGGTCCCCTGGCCATTCAGGCTGGATTTTCACCGATCAAAGAGGGCTGTCGTAACATCTATTGCGACAGCCCTCTTCACAAATTCACATTCAGAAGCTTCCGTTCATACCGTCAAGCGTACCGATCACGACAACGCAGTCCTCGTGTACCTTCTGCATCACAAGCTTCATGATATTCTCCGGCAGTGCGACGCATCCGCCGGTATACGGCTTCTGCGGGCCGAAGCAGTGCAGGAAAATGGCCGAGCCTCTTCCGGGTGTTCCATCCTCGTTGAAGCTGATGTTCAGGCAGTACTGATACTGATATTCGTAGTCGACGATGTGTTCGCTGTCGGTCATGTCAAGATCCGGATAATCCTTGATATCCACCATCTCGTTATAATGCATCCCTTCCCGTGCATCTCCCGACCAGTAGATGTCCTCATCCACCTTCACATAGGGGATGGCACAGCCCGGATCATCCGCGATCCCGAAGGCCTTGTTGAACTTGTACGTTCCCATCGGCGTCTGGCCGCATCCTTCCGCATGATCCTCATCCGCACACAGGCCGTTTTTCCCGACAAACCCCGGCGTCGAAAGGATCTGGTTCCACTCGCCGTTCTCATCTCTCTCATGCATCGAAACATAGGCCGTCGTAAGCTCTTCTCCCATTCCTGCCACAACGAAAAGCTGCGTGACCGATTCATCCTGCGCCTCCGGAAGCGCTGTGACCCATTCCGGTGAAGCCGTCACCTGCTGCATGGACGCATGAAGTCCGTCCGCTGCCTCCTGGGCATGTGCAGGCATCCGCCCTGTTGCCGCGAAAACACTCATCATACAAATTGCTCCGATCAATAAACCTTTTTTCAACATGATGCTCCTCCTATTCTAAATGCTTATAATTAAATGCTTATAATAACAATAAGCTTCCGATGCATTACCCGATGTAAGCTGCATCTGTCAGCACAGTGCTCCCCAAATCCGGGAATTTATGTTGTTCTTTTGTTGACACAGATATATACGCACGAAGGAAAACATAATCCACGGAGAATTTTTTGTCCTGGCCCTGGGTCCTGTCCCTGACCGGAAAATCCAGTACACTCATTGC
>CAMOSN010000210.1 GCA_946624935.1 uncultured Lachnospiraceae bacterium
GCGCAGACAGAAAATGGCATGGAGCTGTATCGTAAATGGATGGAGAGGAGCAACCGTGGAGAACCGGTTTTCAAGAACAGCACTTCTGATTGGAGAAGAGAATGTGGAGCGCCTTGCAAAGGCCCGGGTGGCTGTTTTCGGCGTGGGCGGCGTGGGCGGCTACACGGTGGAAGCACTGGCCAGATCCGGGATCGGAACACTGGACGTGATCGACAACGACACCGTGGCAGTGTCCAACCTCAACCGTCAGATTCTGGCGACCGAAGCAACCATCGGACAGGATAAGGTCGAGGCGGCAAGGGATCGGATTCTTTCCATCAATCCGGACTGTGCAGTGAACATGTGGAAAACCTTCTACCTGCCGGAGAACGCCGACCAGTTTGATTTTACACAGTACGACTATGTGGTGGATGCCATTGACACGGTTTCCGGCAAGCTGATGCTGGCCGTCGCCGCAAAGGAAGCCGGAACGCCGATCATCAGCTGCATGGGCGCCGGAAATAAACTGCAGGCGGCTCTGCTGGAGGTAGCGGACATTTATGAAACCAGCGTCTGTCCCCTGGCGAAGGTTATGCGCAGAGAACTGAAAAAACGCGGGATCGATCACCTGAAGGTCGTATACTCCAAAGAAAAACCGATCAAGCCAGGGGAGACCGACACCCCTGTTACCCACAGACGCTCTACGCCCGGGAGCACAGCCTTTGTTCCGGGCTGCGCCGGCCTGATCATGGCAGGCGAGGTGGTCAGGGATCTGCTTGCGGGAATGCAGGAGGAAGATATCCGATGAGAACGATCACGATCGAAGAACTGGAGCGGATGCCCGGGGAGAACCGGATCGTTGTGGACATCCGCACGGAGGAAATGTTCCGGAAGGGAACGTATCCCGGGGCAGTGTGCATTCCGCAGCTTGCGCCGGAGCTTCGGGAGGAATTTCTGGAGGAACCGGAAAGACTGCGGCAGCTTCTGCCCGATGTGCATAAAACCGTGTGTGTGCTGTGCCATACAGGAAGCAGCAGCCGCGAGGCCGCATTGGATCTGGAGGAGCTCGGGTATGCTGTGTGCGATGTGGAAGGCGGATATCGCGCGTATCTGCGCCGCAGTCTGGAAATGAAAACCTCTGCGACGGAGGAGCTGCTTCGGGAACGGATCGCGAAGGCCGAACGGAGCATCATCAAAAAGTACCGCAAGCAGCTGTGGACACGCTTTACCAGGGCAGTAACGGATTATCAGCTGATCCAGGAGGGGGACCGCATTGCGGTGTGCATCTCCGGCGGGAAGGATTCCATGCTGATGGCAAAGCTTCTGCAGGAAATCCAGCGCCACGGAAAAATCCCCTTTGAGCTGGTGTTTTTGTGCATGAACCCCGGCTACAATGCCGACAACTGGGCGATCGTTCAGAACAATGCGAAGCTTTTGGGAATCGAGCTGACGGTATTTAACAGCGACATCTTCGACATCGTAGCTGCCGAGGAGCACCATCCCTGCTACCTGTGCGCCAGGATGCGCAGGGGATTTCTGTATGCCAATGCCAAAAAGCTCGGCTGCAATAAAATCGCGCTGGGACATCACTATGATGACGTGATCGAGACGATCCTGATGGGGATCCTCTACAGCGGAAAGACCGAGACCATGCTGCCCAAGCTGCACAGCCAGAATTTTGAAGGCATGGAGCTGATCCGCCCGATGTACCTGATCCGGGAGGCGGACATCTGTGCCTGGAGAGACTACAACGACCTGCATTTTATCCAGTGTGCATGCCGTTTTACCGAGCATTGCGCGACCTGTGGGGGAGCCCATGCATCAAAGCGGGAGGAGGTCAAGCGCCTGATCGCATCCCTGCGCGCACAGGACCCGGTCATCGAACAGAACATCTTCAACTGCGTTCGCGACATTAACCTGCGCACGGTGCTCGGGTATCATAAGGATGGGGTGGCGTATCACTTCCTGGATGACTATGACCGGGAAATGAATAATTAATCTATAGTTCCTTCATCTTTTCTTCCGAAAGTTTCGACTTCCTTTAGACAATGAACACAGATTAAACACAAATGCTCTTTATGATATAAGCATATCAGTAATGAGCTGATAGATTTCATAACTCAGTTCCCCGTGCTCAAGCACAGCGGAACACTCCCTCAAACATTTTTATTTTTTCTCTTTCCTTGGAAAAAGCCCGGCGTCAAGCCGGGCTTTTTCGTTGCGGCACGGGGCAGTTCTCTGCCAAATTTTGGGACAGGGGACGGCTTAAGTGTCCCTTTTTCTTTTTATGGAGGACAACTTATGAGATACTTCTGCGACAGCGACAGAAACGTTACCTGTCACATGTCTGACTCCTGACGGAAAAAACAGGTACCTGACCAGGACGTTGCATCTGGATGGTCCATATGTTAAGATAGAGCCTGAACATCCGTTTGCGGTGAAATATCACCACATATAAGGAGCTTTTAAGAAATCATAAACCAGGGAAGAGGGAGGAATAAGAAATGATAATTGGACTGATCATTAATTTGATTCTTGGCGGAGTTGCTGGCTGGCTGGCCGGAAAGCTGATGGGCACGGACGGCACATGGGTGCGCAATGTGATCCTGGGCCTTGCAGGCGGTGTGGTCGGCAGCATCGTACTGGGATTGATCGGAATCCAGGGAAAGGGATGGATCGGAGGGACGATCGTATCGGTGGTCGGTGCGTGCGTACTGATCTGGCTGGCCAGGAGATTTGGCTGAGAAAGAAAGAGGAGCCATGGGGACAGGTCCCGC
>CAMOSN010000211.1 GCA_946624935.1 uncultured Lachnospiraceae bacterium
CTCGATATTAACCGGTTTACGTATTATATTAATTTTCCTTCATGAAACAACCCTGCGCCGAATGCCTTGCGCGCCCATCACAGGGTACATCCGGCACTGGCCGCAGCTGCGAAATACGGCGCCGGACACAGCCGGCGGACCGTTTGTTCCATATACAATCCCGGGATAGGCATCCGGTCCAAAACGTGATAGTATGGAAAGGAACAGAATGTAAAAAAGACGAAAAATATAAAAAAAGAGAAATACAAACAAAGACTGGAGAAAACCAAATGAACTCAAGAACACAGGAGCTGACCTTCGGTGCCATGCTGATTGCCGTATTCGGCGTGATCCTGGTGCTCAACCGCCAGACCGGAGGCCTGTTCGAGGAACTGATCTTTTTTATCCTTCCGATTCCGATGACTATCTTTTCCATGAAATACGACTGGAAGGACAGCCTCTCGGTTTTCGTGTGCATGGCTCTGCTTTCCTTCTTCCTTGGAACGCTCTACACTGCATTCTATGCTGTTACGGAAGCATTTCTCGGTGTCATCCTGGGAATCTGTCTGCGCAGGCATCACGATCTGAATCGCACCCAGCTTCTGATCATGGGACTGTCGGCGCTCTTCAGCGTAGTTGGAAGCGTTGTTCTGGCATCTGTGTTTGGCATCGATGTGAATACAGAGCTGACGGA
Organism: uncultured Lachnospiraceae bacterium; assembly: GCA_946624935.1. GTDB lineage: Bacteria > Bacillota > Clostridia > Lachnospirales > Lachnospiraceae > Merdiplasma. The sequence goes on from CAMOSN010000211.1 coordinate 674, forward strand.
AATGCAGAATATGATGACCAATATGTTCAACAATGCGGGCCTGTCTGTCCCGGCGAATAACGGAGCCATCTCCGATATGCTCTCCATGACCTCCCTGAAGCGCATGTACATTCTCTCCATGGCGCTGATCGGACTGATGCAGGGCTTTATCATCGTCAGGCTCTCTCTTCTGATTCTAAAAAGGCTGCGCCTGCATGTTCCGCAGGCCCAGCCTGTAGGGCTTTACTATCCGCCGAAATGGAGCGGCATCCTCGCCCTGTTCCTCTTTCTGCTATATACCTGGTCCATCATGCATCCGCTCGGAAATGAGCCCGTGCAGAATATTGTGCAGACCGCAGGTCTGTGCGCTTACATCTATCTTCTGTGCTTCGGATGGATCGCCATGACCATGCTCATCAACAAATTTATCTCCGGAGGCGCCGGACGGATGCTCTCCGCCCTTCTGGCCGCCGTTCTGCTGTTTGTGATGCCCTATCTGTTTCAGATCCTGGGGTTTGCATACATCTGCACGCGATTCCACGACTATCTGCTCGGAATGTAAATGTAGGTGTCCCATTTTCCCGGCCCGATTTCAACGCGCCATGGGATAGTCCTTCGCAGTCAGCTTCGGCATTTTTACGCCTGCGCTATAGGTAACGGTGCAACCGGAGCTCACTCTTCCGAGCAGGAAGAAATTCGTGATCGCTGTCTTTCCCTGATCACACCAGGTAGGATCCACGTAATACCATTTCTTACCGATCCTGACGTAGTTGACCATGTGATTTTCCCCGTTCACCTGGCCTTCCACACAGATGCAGGTCACCCCCAGCCGGTCGCACAGAAGCTTGTAGGCTCTGGCGTAACCGGCGCACACGGCCTTCTTCTTCATGAACACCCCATAAGCCGTCTGATCATAGGTGGTAAATGCATAAGAGCAGTTTGCCGCAAGATAGTCCAGGATCACCTTCGCCCGCATTGCGGCGTTCTTTCCTTTGCACTTCTTCTTCAGTTTATTCACGATGGCGTTGACCTTCTTCGTGAAGGCTGTCTTCGACTTCGCGGCATTCCGCCAGGACGGCATCGGCGTAAATGCGATCGAATTGCCCTCCCAGAAGAGATAGCTGGTTGTGATGGTGTAGCCGTTTATCCAGTAAATTTCCGGATGATCATTGGAGATATACGAAGCAAGGCCCCGGGTAATTGTTCTCTCGCCGCCGTCAAACTTCATACTTCATCGTTGTCGTACCCAGTCCCTTCTTCGCGGTCTTCAATGTGGCCTTGTACACCTTTTTATTGAAGGAATCCAGCTTATTTCCATAATAAACATAGGTTTTTGCGTCGGCGTGCATGCCTGCCGGGACCAGCATCAGCAAAAACACCATCACCTTCAGAAACACGGACAGTTTCTTCATTGCACGCTTTCCTCCCATCTCGCTCTTTTATATCCGGCCGGCCTGATGGCAGCAGGGTGCATGGCTGCCTGGCTGCCTCATTATGAATAAGTGAAGTTGTGGTTCCAGGACAGATATCCGGTCAAGTCCGCGTTGATCCTTGCATATTCTGCCGGGAAGCAGAATGTGGTGATCACCGTGGCGCCGGCCGGGATCGATGCTCCGCCGTTCAATACGCCGAACGCCGCCTCGGCCATTTTCCCATTCCCGTTCGTAAAGGTAAGACGCGTGATCTTTACGTTATGCACCGCCTGGCTGTAGCCATTCACCACGAAGCACTCCGCATAGAACTTTCCGTTTTTGTAGTACAGATGCTTCGGACTGATGTTGATTCTTCCGGCGGTCGTGTCCTTCTCACTGCCTGTGTATTCATTTCCCGCCTTGGGCACTTCCTCTCCCGCAGAATTCCACGGAGCCATCATGGAGCTGTCCGGAAGCGTCTCCCCCTGCTTGACCGTCACCTTGCAGGTAAGCTTCTTGCCGTAGATCGTTGCGACGATCTTCGTCGTCCCGGCCGCCAGGCCCGTCACCTTGCCGGTGGAGGATACATAGGCGATCGATGTGTTTTTGGACCTCCACTTCACCGTGCCGGTGACCTTTTTCACCTTCAGC
>CAMOSN010000212.1 GCA_946624935.1 uncultured Lachnospiraceae bacterium
GCTGCGTGCATCCTGGCTTTTACGCCTGTCATGGGCGCCTCGGTTCCGGAAAAACCAACCGAATACGTGTGGGTAGGGGACTGTCATGTCACCGCTTTTGGTATGTACATCGGCAATGTAACGCCGGGAAACGGCGGCTATCTGAACCGTGCTGACGGAAAAGGCAACTACTGGTCCTCAAAGGTCGGCTATGGTCTGCCCTGGATGAAAACCACAGGTATGCCCAACGTGGCCGGAAGGCTCTCCTCCGGAAAAGCGCTCATCATCTGGATGGGTACAAACGACGCGTATTATTACAGCATCCGGGTTCCTGAGTATATTGCGTATCTGAATGAACTTGCAAAAACATACGGACCCAGAGGTGTCAAGATCTTTTTTGTGAACGTCGGCCGTATCTATGACCCGAGATCCAAATACCTGAAAAACTATATGTCCGAGGCTTTCAATAACCAGATCAGGAACGGCATCGCCTGGAACGATCAGCTGCATTACATCGATGTGTATGCGCATACCAGGTACTATACTCCCGCGCAGATCACTTCGGACGGTTTTCATTATCAGCTCGCAGAATGTAAGGAAATTTACAACTGGATCATCGCCCAGGTGAATGAGAGTTATAAAAAAGAAGCGGCTGCAAAGGCAAAACCATCGATCACCGGCCTGAAGGAAATGGGCATGGGCAAGCTCCGGATGCAGTGCGTAAACCGCAAGGATGCTGTGAATGGATATCAGTTCAAGTGGGCGTTGGATAAAGAGATGACGAAATCCGTCAAGACAGCTTCTTCCGCCAAACATTTCATCATCAGGAGCGGACTGATCGGAGGAAAAACTTATTATGTGAAGGTGCGGACCTACCGGACAGAAGGAGGCAAGAAGGTCTATTCCGAATGGAGCTCCGTAAAATCCATCAGACTCCGGATTCTTCCCCCGGAACCGGTCCCCGTCAGTCTTGAGAAGAAGGGGAGTGGTTTCAGATGCAGCTGGGAACCGGTGTCCGATGCACATGGTTATCAGATCGCATGGAGCACAGACCCGTCCTTCAAACCGATCAAGACCAAATCTCTGACAGGAGCAGAAAAAGATTCTTTCAACAAAGGAAATCTTGAAAAAGACCAGACTTATTATGTAAAGATAAGGTCGTTCATCATTGCCGCAGACGGAACAAGATATTACTCAAAGTGGACATCGGCGGGGAAGATCTGATGAGAAAATATATCAAATACGTCATCATCGTCGCAGCCATCGGATTCTGTGCGTTGGGGATCTGGCGGGGCGATATGGCTGATGTATTCAAAAAAGCAGCGGCTATCTGCCTGGAATGCTGCGGGATCGGCTGACAGACGCATGTCTCTTAAAAGAAAAATCGTCCAGGCTTTTTGGGGGCTCTTGTCCAACGCGCATCTTTCCGGTTTCATCACCGGAAAAATATACACCGGCCCTCTGAAAAAGATCTGCGTACCCGGAATGAACTGTTACGCATGTCCCGGCGCGCTCGGCGCGTGTCCGATCGGCTCCATGCAGGCCATGCTCAGCGCGAGGCATCCCAGGATCCCTTTTTATGTGCTGGGGTTTTTAATGGCGGTCGGCGTGGCAGCCGGGCGCCTGATCTGCGGATGGCTATGTCTGTTCGGTCTGATCCAGGAAATCCTGTACAAGATCCCGGTGCCTAAGATCCATGTCCCGGAGAAAGCGGACCAGGTGCTTCGGTATCTGAAATATGTGATGCTGGTCCTGTTTGCGGTGCTGCTTCCGATCATCCTGCGGGATGAATTCGGAATGAGCACTACGTATTTCTGCAAATGGATCTGTCCTGTCGGTACCCTGGAAGGAGGGATCCCTCTGGTCCTGCTGGATAGAACGCTGCGGCAGGCAGCGCACCTGCTGTTTGCATGGAAAACGGTAATCCTTGTGGTAATCATTGGACTGTCCATGACGATCTACCGGCCGTTCTGCAAATACATTTGTCCCTTGGGCGCTTTCTATGCGTTGTTCCAGAAGATCAGCTTTGTCAGGCTGAGGGTGGATACATCAGCCTGTGTCCATTGTGGAAAATGTGAAAGAGTGTGTAAGATGAATGTGGACCCGGTACAGACGCCAAACAGCGCGGAATGCATCCGCTGCGGAGACTGCGTATCCGAATGTCCTCAGAATGCATTGTACTTTCTTCGAAAAACAAGAGAACATAAAAATATTATGGAAAGGAAAAGAGCAAAATGAAAAAGAAATTTTTTAGCTGTGTGGTAAGCAGTATTCTGGCTGCAGTATCTGTGATTTCTTCCTGCAATGTCTATGCGCAGGATGCTGAGGACTATGTGGAAATAGCGGATGAGCTTGATTTTGAGACAGTGGACATCGAAGGTAATTCGATCAGCAGCGCCGATCTGTTTGCGGAGCACAAGATCACGATGGTGAATATATGGGCCAGCTGGTGCGGCCCCTGCGTCAGCGAGCTTCCGGAACTGGAAGAGCTGAACAAGGAATTTCAGGAGAAGGATGCTGCCATCGTCGGGCTCCTGTTAGACGGGGATGATGAGCAGGAGCTGCTGGACGCCAAAGAAATCATAGAAATGACGGGAGTGACGTATACGATCCTTCTTCCGTGGGATACTATGTGGGAAGAAGTTTACACGGAGGTGTTTCCGACAACATTTTTCGTAAACAGC
>CAMOSN010000213.1 GCA_946624935.1 uncultured Lachnospiraceae bacterium
GGCTATGGCCAGCCGGGAAACAATGGCGCCCCGCAGGGAAGCTACGGTACTTCGCAGGGAGATATACCGCAAAACGGGCCGCGCGTGAATGAAAATGAAGCATCCGGAAAGGATCAGAGGATGAAGCAGACACACAATACCAGAAGCAGCCGGTCTTCGAGACAGGGTGCCGGCCCGGGAAGGCGGCCGCAGAAAAAGAGGAGAATCTGGCCGTTCTTTGTGATCCCAATTCTCCTTCTGCTCCTGGGCGCGGGAGGTATGATCCTGCTGAATATGGGGAAGATCAATAAGGAAAAGCTGAATGAGATTCTGGTGAACACCGGGATCACCACTGGCTCGGGTTATCGCAATATCGTACTGTACGGCGTGGATTCACGTGAAGGAAGACTTACGAGCGAAGCCCACTCGGATACGATCATCATCTGCAGCATTAACCGCCGTGCGAAGGAAGTACGACTGGCATCGGTCTATCGGGACACCTATCTGGACAACACCAACGGTGAGTACCGGAAAGCGACCGAATGCTACTATTTCGGCGGACCCGAGCGGTCCATCAACATGCTGAACAAGAATCTCGACCTGAATCTGTCGGACTTTATCACGGTGGATTTCGGCGCCGTGATCGAGATCGTGGATGCCCTGGGCGGGATCGATCTGGAGATCACACAGGAAGAGATGGAATACATTAACGGTTACTGCGTGGAGAACAGCCAGGTGACCGGCGTGGGCTTTACCGAGCTGACACAGCCCGGAATGGTGCATCTGGACGGTATTCAGGCACTGGCTTACTGTCGGATCCGTTACACGGAAGGCTGGGATTTCAAACGCACCGAACGGCAGAGAACGGTGATCGGACTGTGCTATCAGAAAGCGAAGGCCCAGGGCATTCCGGCAGTTGTCTCGGTGATGACCAAAATTCTTCCCAAGATCGCGACGAGCATGAGCACGACGGATCTGATCAGTCTGGCGTCCACGCTGGCCACCTATGACATCGGTGAAGAAACCGGCTTCCCGTTTGACCAGACGCCGGCCGTGGTGGATGGCAGCGACGTGGTCGTACCTGTGAACCTCGCGGCAAACGTGACACAGCTGCACAGCTTCCTGTTTGGTGAGGAGGGCTACACACCATCCCAGACCGTTCAGGAAATCAGCGATACCATCGCAGCAAGATCGGGGATCTATTGATGAAAAAGGACGTAACAGTAATCATTCCCACCTGGAAGCCCGGGAAGGAGCTGACACTGCTTCTGCAGCGTCTGAAACGGCAGACCGTCCGTCCGCAGCGCATTTTGATCATCAACACCGACGAGACATCCTTCCGGGAGGAGCTGGTGGAGGACTGGTCGGGCATTTCCATGCTTCATATTGAAAAGCGCATGTTTGATCATGCCGGGACCAGAGACATGGCAGCCCGGATGAGCGCTTCTCCCTATCTGCTGTTCATGACCATGGATGCCCTTCCGGCAGATACGCATCTGATCGAAAATCTGCTGGATGCATTCCGGGATGAGCACACGGCAGTTGCCTATGCCAGACAGCTTCCAAAGAAGAACGCCGGAATCTGTGAACGCCATGTGCGTGCCTTCAATTATCCCGACCGGAGCTTTCTACAGCGGGAGGAAGACATTCCGCAGCGCGGGATCCGGACCTATTTCTGTTCCAATGTGTGCGCCATGTACCGCAAGGATGTATACCTGGAGCTGGGCGGCTTCCGCGCCCCTGCGATCTTCAACGAGGACATGGTTTTTGCTGCAGAGGCTGTTTCGAACGGATGGCAGATTGCCTACCGGGCGGATGCCAGAGTGTATCATTCCCACAATTATTCTGCACGGAAACAGCTGAAGCGCAATTTTGATCTGGGTGTTTCCCAGAAAATGCATCCTGAGATCTTCGAGGCCGTCCCTGCAGAAGGAACCGGCATGCGGATGATCCGGGAGGTCGCCGGGAAACTGGCGGGAGAAGGGCATTTTGCGGGAATCGCCGCGCTCATCTGGCAAAGCGCCTGGAAATATGCCGGGTATCTGGCCGGAAAGCATTATCAGCAGCTGCCTCCATTCGTGATCCGCGCGCTGACCATGAACCCCGAATTCTGGGATACGTATCAAGGAAAATGAGTGCACCGGCTACAGCGGGGTGAAAAACAGCAGAACATCGCTTCAGGCAGAAAGAAGGGCCTCAGAGAACTGCTCTGAAGGAAACTGCGGAGCAGATACAAACAGATTGGGTAGGAGCTAAAATCAGGATATGAACGATCAGAACAACCGAAACGATAACAGCCGTACCGGCGAACCGATGCAATATTGCATGATGTGCATGCGTTCAGAAAAAGATGCAGGCAAACTGATCCGGATGCCGGGAAATCTGTGCCTGTGTCAGGACTGCATGCAGCGCTCGATGGATATGTTCAACAATCCGGATTTTTTAAGTCAGCTGCGCCTGCCGGGAGGACTTGATCCGCAGGCATTCTTTGGAGGACTGCTCAATCCCAACAGTCCCCTGCCCGGCCTGGATCCGTCAAAGACGCAGAACGTACAGCACAGCGGTGCATCAGATATCCGGACGGAAGACGTGGCGCAGGCACCGCAGGAAGGCGGGACCGGTTCCGAAACGACCAGTTCCG
>CAMOSN010000214.1 GCA_946624935.1 uncultured Lachnospiraceae bacterium
AAAGTGGGACAGGGGACGGTTCTCTGTCCCATTGTTGCAATTGTGTGAAAAAAGGCGGGTGAATGATTCTTCAAAAGAACCGTCTCCGTTGACTCCTGTCCCAATTACGGGGCGGGATATACTTTGAGGGTGCGATGCACCCCGTTCCGGCTTTCGTAGACGCGGATCTCGCAGTTGTGGGGCTTGGGGCGCCAGCGGATGCCGTTTTTGCGGTCCTCCATGTAGCCGCACAGGGCGCGGATGATGCCGCCGTGGCATACGACGAGGACGTTCTCACAGGGCTTCTGCTCGAGCTCGCGCAGGAAGGCGTGGCTGCGGGCCGTCATGGAGCGGATGGTCTCCACGGTGGGCGGCGCAGGGAACACTTCGGGAAGTGCCCAGTAGAGAGTCATGGGAATGCCCATGCGGTGGTAGGGCTTCTGTTCGTATCGGCCGAAGTCGGCTTCGATGATGCGCTGGTCCGTGATGATTTGCTCCCTGGGGACATTCCCGATGATCATTGCGGTGGTAATGGCCCGCTCGAGCGGGCTGGCGTACACGGCATCGAATGTAATATCTCCGATGGCTTTGCGTGCGGCAGCGGCCTGGGCGATGCCCTTTTCATTGAGGGGTGCATCGGTCAGACCCTGCATGAGCTTTGCTTTATTCAGATCCGTCTGTCCGTGACGGGTGATCCATATCTTCATTTTGTTGTCCCTCCCGGGAGTATGTACAGGCATGGGTGCCATCAGCAAGCAAACCGGTGTCTCTTACAGTTCCTTTGAATACTCTGAATCCTTTGAAGCAGAGATGCTTTGGATTCTTTTCAAAGGGAAGAGACGGGTCTTACCGATTATAACAGAAATGGATGCTTTCTGCATTACTGCATTCATTATATAGAGAAGGACAGCGTGTGAACGAGGAAAATCCAGTCAAATGAAATCCAATGAAAGCTACCATGAAATCGTTTGTGGAAGAATCCGCGTATTTTTGTTATATTAGTATCAACGGCAGCAGCCGGATGGCTGGTACAGAGCACGGATGATGGCGCTGTCATAAGTTTCAGGGAAATGGCTGCAGCATGAGGAAGACGGAAGGAGAAGGAAGACCTATGAGTAATAAAATCGTGATCGTGAATCCGGCGCTTACGGCGGATCATCGGGAAAGGATCGCTTATCTCGCACGAAAGGGCGGATATGAAGCTGTTTTTTATGAAACCAATCAGGAGGCGCTGCCAGCGATGGAGGATGCGGTCGCGGCCTATGGCCTGGGAGCGGATCTGACGGCGGCCGGAAAGCAGCTGGCATGGTTTCACAGCATGAGCGCGGGGGTCGATGGATATCTGCAGGAGGGTGCGATCGCAAATCCCGGCATGCTTCTGACCAGCTCCTCCGGAGCTTACGGCGTGACCCTGGCGGAGCACACCCTGATGGTGACTCTCGAGCTCCTGCGCAGGCAGCCGGAGTATGAACAGGCCGTGGCGCAGAAAAAGTGGCTCCGCGGGCTGAAGCAGAGGACCATCAAGGACAGCACAGTAACGATCGTGGGAACCGGTGATCTCGGCGGTGAGATCGCAAAGCGCTTCGCCGCATTCGAGCCGGAGCATCTGTTCGGGGTGAACCGCAGCGGCCTGGCGCGCAGCCGTGCCTTTACGCGGATCGTGAAGCAGGAGAAGGTGGATCGGATCCTGCCGGACACGGACATCCTGGTGATGGCGCTGCCGGGAACCTCCGAAACGTACCACTTCCTGAACCGGGAGAGGCTCGCACTTCTGCCGGACAGCGCGATTGTCGTGAACGTAGGCCGCGGGAACGCCGTGGATCAGGATGCGCTTGCACAGGCTCTGAAGGATGGAAAGCTGTCCGCAGCGGCACTGGATGTCTTTGAGAAGGAACCGCTTCCGGCGGATGATCCCCTGTGGGACTGCCCGAATCTGCTGATCACCCCGCACATCGCCGGGGATCTGACCGCACCGTACACACTGGAGAAAAATGTGGAGTTATTCTGTGATAATCTTTGCCGCTTCATCAATGGACAGCCGCTCGAGCGGATCGTGGACCGGAGAAGGGGATATTGAGAGGAGTTGATTGGATGCGTTATCCTGCATTTTTGAAACAGAACGGCACGATCGGGTTTCCGGCGCCGTCCTTCGGCTGCAATATTGAGCCGTATTTCACTGCCTTCAACCATGCGCAGGAGGTGCTGCGGGAAAAGGGGCACGGCCTGCTGTGCGGACCGAATGCCTATGCCGGCGACGGAATCGGGATCAGTTCCACGCCACAGCGCTGCGGGGAGGAGTTCACGCAGATGTATACGGGGACGGACTGTGATGCGATCATTTCCTGCGGCGGCGGGGAGCTGATGTGTGAGATCCTCGATCATGTGGACTTTGAAGCCGTGAAAAAGGCGGAACCGAAATGGTTCATGGGCTACTCGGATAATACGAACATCAGCTTTTTGCTGGCGACGCTGTGTGATGTTGCTTCCATTTACGGACCCTGTGCCCCGACCTTCGGGATGGAGAAGTGGCACCCGGCCGTGGAGGATGCCTACCGGCTGCTGCGGGGCGAAAAGCTCACCATGGAAGGCTACGAGCGGTATGAGACGGAGGGGCTGAAGGATGAGGAGCATCCGCTTGC
>CAMOSN010000215.1 GCA_946624935.1 uncultured Lachnospiraceae bacterium
CCGTCGGAGATCACTTCGGTGTCCGGTGTGTAGTCGGCGTCTGTGTCGACATCGGCTTCGTAGCTGTCCAGGTTCTTGCCGTCAACAGTGAAGGCTGCTGTATCAAAGACATGGATACTGCCGTCTTCCAGGCCGGCTTTCACTTCGTCGATCTTTTCCTGTGTGCCTTCGGCAGCAACATTTTCATTGACCGCTGTCAGTTCCACGGACCCGGTCTCGATCGTGCCTGTCCAGTCGGCTTCGATCGGCTCGCCCGCTGCCGCGTTGGTGATCATGTGCTCGAAGTACGGAGCCCAGTTGATACGGGAGGAAACGATGAAGGTGTTCGGTCCGACACTCTCGGTGCTGCCGTTGTAGGAAACGTCCGGGACACCGGCTGCTTCGCAGGCTGTCGGAGCGCCCATGGAGTCTGCATGCTGGCTGATCAGGACGCACTTGTCGGCGATCAGCTTGTTGGCAGCTTCTTTTTCGGCTGTCTCATCGTACCAGGAACCGGTGAAGGTAACTTCCATCGTTGCGCTTTCGCAGATGGAGCGGGCGCCCAGGAAGAAGGAGGTGTAACCGGAAATAACCTCGGCGTAGGTGTAAGCGCCGACATACCCGATCTTCGCTTCTTCTGCCGTGATGTCGCCGGCTTCGATCATCTCGTTCAGCTTCATACCTGCGGCAACACCGGCCAGGAAACGGCCTTCATAAATAGAAGCAAATGCATTGTGATAGTTGTCCAGTCCCTCGGTGTGTGCCTTCGTGCCTGTTGCGTGACAGAACTGCACTTCCGGGAATTCCTTGGCAGCCTGGATCATGTAATCTTCATGACCGAAGCTGTCGGCAAAGACGACGGTGCAGCCGCTGTCAGCAAGTTCTGCCGCAGCGTCGTAGCACTCCTGGCCCTCGGGCACGTTCGTTTTCAGAACGACCTGATCCTCGGAAAGACCCAGAGTCTCGGCTGCTTCTTTTGCGCCGTTGATGAAGTTGAGGTCGTAGGTGGAGTTCTCGTCATGCAGGAAAATAAATCCTACCTTCACTCCGCTCAGGTCCGCCTCTTCGGCCGCGACAGGTGCCGCCATAGCCGTCATCGAAAAGACCAGAGTTCCGGCCAGTGCCAATGCTGCAAGTTTTTTCATGTTTTTTTCCTCCGTAAAAAATATGCTTTAAAATATCTAAAGACGCCCCGAAAGGCGTCTTTATACACAATCTGTACAGGTATTATCCTACCCGCAGGCGGAATTTCTGGATCTCTCTTTCTTCCGTCACCTTTTCGATCTCTGCTCCCAGCAGGCGCAGCTTTTTGTCGAAATCTTCATAGCCGCGCTCGATGTAAACAATGTCTTCGACGACGGTGATCCCTTCCGCTGCCAGGCCTGCAATGACAAGCGCCGCGCCGGCGCGCAGGTCCGGTGCGTTGATACGCGCTCCTGTCAAAGTCGCAATCCCGTCAATGATCGCCGTATTGCCTTCCACTTTGATGCTGGCTCCCATGCGGGCCAGCTCATCCACATATTTGAAACGATTTTCGAAGATGCTTTCTGTTACAATGCTGGTGCCTTCCGCCAGACCCAGAACCACGCTGATCTGCGGCTGCATATCGGTCGGGAATCCCGGATACGGCAGGGTCTTTACATGAGTCCTGCCAAGGCGGTGCTTTGCCGTAATGCGTACGGCATCGTCAAATTCTTCTACGTCACAGCCGATCTCTACCAGTTTGGCTGTCATGGCTTCCAGATGCTTCGGAATGACATTCTTCACCAGAACGTCACCCTTTGTTGCAGCGGCGGCAAACATATAGGTTCCCGCTTCGATCATATCCGGAACAATGGCATAGCTGCTGCGGTGCAGCTTTTCCACGCCGCGGATCCGGATCACATCGGTGCCGGCGCCCTTGATATTGGCGCCCATGCTGTTCAGGAAGTTGGCCGTATCCACCACGTGCGGCTCTCTGGCCGCGTTTTCAATGATCGTATTGCCCTGTGCCAGCGCCGCTGCCATCATAATATTGATGGTGGCACCCACAGAGACCATATCCATAAAAATATGAGCGCCGTGCAGATTTTCCGCCGAGGCAACAATAACGCCATGACGAATCTCCACGGTCGCGCCGAGCGCCCGGAATCCTTTCAGATGCTGGTCGATCGGTCTGCTGCCGATGTTGCATCCGCCGGGAAGCGGGACTTCTGCTCTTTTGTATTTTCCGAGAAGTGCACCCAGAAGATAGTAGGATGCACGGATTTTCTTGATGAATTCGTAGTCGACACTGATCGAACCAATGGTTGAACCGTTGATCCGTACGGTGTGACGGTCGATACGCTCTGTCGTCGCTCCGATCACGGAGATGGCTTCGAGCAGGACATTGATATCACTTACATCCGGGATATTTTCGACGGTAACCGGTTCATCCGTCATGATCGCAGCTGTAAGGATCGCCAGCGCGGCGTTCTTGGCTCCCCCAATTTCCACCTCGCCTACCAGAGGGTTTCCACCCTTGATGACAAACTTATCCATTATACACCTCAGAATTTTCAGCCGGCAGCGCCTCCCCATAACGCGGCTCAGCCTCTATTTGCGGTCATTTGTGTAAACTTTCCCCTTTGACACAGTCTGACCACTAACCCAT
>CAMOSN010000216.1 GCA_946624935.1 uncultured Lachnospiraceae bacterium
CCGCTGTTGTCGCCGTGCACCATGATGATGGCGCCGATCATACGGGTGGTCATGCCCCAGGACGTCTGATAAGCGTATTTGAGCTTATTGTCGCGGTCGGTGAACTGAATGTCGTAGGCCTGGGCAAATTTATCTCCGAAGTTGTGGCTGGTGCCTGACTGAAGCGCCTGCCCGTCATGCATCAGGGACTCGATCGTGTAGGTGGCAACTGCACCGGCGAACTTTTCCTTCTCGGTCTTCTGGCCGCGCACCACCGGGATCGCAAGCACCTCTTCACAGAAGTCCGCGTACACGTTCAGCATCTGCTCGGTGCGCTCCTGAGCTTCCTGCGCCGTGGCATGAACCGTGTGCCCCTCCTGCCACAGGAATTCGCGGGAACGCAGGAACGGACGGGTCGTCTTCTCCCAGCGCACCACCGAGCACCACTGGTTGTATACCTTCGGAAGGTCGCGGTAGGAATGCACATCATTCTTATAGAAGTCGCTGAACAGCGTCTCCGAGGTGGGCCTTACGCACAGGCGCTCCTGCAGAGGCTCCAGACCGCCCTGGGTCACCCACGCCACCTCCGGCGCGAAACCCTCCACCAGCTCCGATTCCTTGCGCAGCAGGCTCTCCGGGATAAACAGGGGCAGATATACATTCTCCACGCCTGTTGCCTTGAACCGGCGGTCCAGCTCAGCCTGAATATTCTCCCAGATCGCATAGCCTGCCGGCTTGATCACCATACATCCTTTTACACTGGTGTAATCGATCAGCTCGGCCTTTTTCACTACATCGGTATACCACTGGGCGAAATCCTCCTCCATCGAAGTGATCTGCTCAACCAGCTTTTTGTCGTTTGCCATGTACGTTTCTCCTTCTTCTTTTGTAAAATCAAATCCTTCTGACGCATGTGTACGCGTATGCCCGTCTGGCAGCGAAAGTTCCGGCGATGCCTGTTCCTGTCCATCTGACGCGCGTGCATTCGCATGACCGTACCGTATGATCGTCTGGAAATGTTGGCGGGATGCGTCAAAGAACCCTGTAAATCCATGACTTACAGGGTAAATGCTTCATCATCTGGGAACAAGTGTAACCTTGCACGTTTTTTGTGTCAAGCCATTTCTTAACAGCGCAGTCTACCCCTCTCAACTGCTTCCGGCTAAGCCATCTCCTCCGGATGGAATACCTCGTCGAAGCGCTCTGCGCTCAGGAAGCCGAGCCTTACACAGGCTTCCTTCAGTGAAATATTCTCCCGGAACGCCAGATGTGCCGTCTTCGCGGCGTTCTCATACCCGATGTACGGATTGAGTGCCGTCACCAGCATCAGAGAATTGTACAGGTTGTGGTGCATCTTTTCCCGGTTCGCCGTGATCCCCTTCACGCAGTGCTCCGTGAACGAACGGATCGATTCTGCGAGCAGCCTGGCTGACTGCAGGAAATTGTAGGCCATCACCGGCATGAACACATTCAGTTCAAAATTCCCCTGGGAGGCAGCCATCGAAATGGCGGTATCATTTCCCATCACCTGCACCGCCACCATCGTCACCTGCTCGCACTGCGTCGGATTGACCTTGCCCGGCATGATCGATGAGCCCGGCTCATTCTCCGGAATGTGGATCTCGCCCAGTCCGCAGCGCGGGCCCGATGCAAGCCAGCGCACATCATTGGCGATCTTCATCATATCCGCCGCCAGCGCTTTCACCCCGCCATGTGCAAACACCAGCTCATCCTTGCTGGTGAGGGCATGATACTTATTCGGCGCAGTGCGAAACGCTTTCCCGGTGAGAAGTGTGACCTTTTCCGCCACCAGCTGTGCAAATCCCTCCGGAGCATTCAGACCGGTGCCCACCGCCGTACCGCCGAGAGCAAGCTCCCGCAGCGGATCCACCGCCGCCCGGATCAGCTCGATATCCCGCTCCACGGACGCCCTCCAGCCGCTGATCTCCTGCGAAAAGCGGATCGGCACCGCATCCTGCAGATGGGTCCTGCCGGACTTCACCACATCCTGATTTTCCTCCTCCAGCCGCTTAAGCTCTTCACAAAGCTCCTGCGCAGCCGGGATCAGCTTCTCCTCCAGGATCAGCACCGCGCTGATGTGCATGGCCGTGGGAAAGGTATCGTTGGAGGACTGACTCATGTTGATGTCATCATTCGGGTGACACAGCTTCTTCCCCGCGATCTCATTCGCCCGGTTGGCGATCACCTCGTTCGCATTCATATTGGACTGTGTGCCCGATCCTGTCTGCCATACAACAAGCGGGAAATGGTCGTTCAGGCTGCCGTCCATCACCTCGTCACAGGCCACACACACCACGTCCAGCTTCTCCTTCGTCATCTTCTCCGGCCGAAGCTCATAATTTGCCAGCGCCGCCGCCTTTTTCAAAATCCCGAAGGCGTGCGTAATCTGCGCCGGCATCGTCTCGATCCCCGCACCAATGCGGAAATTGTCCCGACTGCGCTGTGTCTGCGCACCCCAGTAGCGGTCAGCGGGAACCTGTACCTCGCCCATCGAATCATGTTCTGTGCGGTATGTCATACATACGCCTCCTTCTTCTGCTTCTTCTTTTCTGCTGATGCCTGTCAACTCCTGCTTTTCTAATTTCCTGC
>CAMOSN010000217.1 GCA_946624935.1 uncultured Lachnospiraceae bacterium
TGGGACAGGGGACGGTTCTCTGTCCCATTTTCAGACAGGGTCAAACAGGGGACGGTTCTCTGTTTGGAGATCATTTCTCTTCTAAGGATGAAATGCCGGAGGAACAGTGAGCGATTCAATATCAATCGGAGGAACTGTGAATGGAACGAAGCAGTGTTGTTTATCAGACTTATGTGAAGATCCTGGAGCGTGAACTGATCTGCGCCATGGGATGTACGGAGCCGATCGCACTGGCGTACTGCGCAGCCAAAGCCCGCAGCGTGCTTGGGAAAATGCCGGACCGGATCATTGTGGAAGCAAGCGGGAACATTATCAAAAATGTCCGGAGTGTCATTGTTCCGAACACACAGGGACGGCGGGGGATGGCTGCGGCGGCCGCGATCGGTGTGCTCGGCGGAGAGGAAAAGGCCCTGCTGGAAGTGATCTCCCATGTCCCGGAGCAGGTGAGTGCTTCCCTGGGAGCGTATATGGAGAAGACCGAAATTGAGATTCATCCGCTGGCATCAGAATCTCTGCTGGATATGATCGTGACGGTGTATGCAGGGGAGGAAAGCGCGCGGGTTCGGATTGCGGATGAGCACACCAATATCGTGCGGATCGAGAAAAATGAGGAAGTTCTGTTTGAAAAGGATCCGGCGGAGAATCAGCTGCCGGAAACAGAGGGGACGAAGGAAGATGTCTGTGAAGGCCCGGATTATGATCTGCTGAACGTAAAAGATATTTATGAGTTCGCAGTGACCTGCGATCTGGAGGATGTACGACCCGTTCTGGAGCGCCAGATCGAGATGAATACTGCAATCGCGCAGGAAGGAATGCGGCATGATTACGGCGCAAATATCGGAAAAGTGCTTCTGCGGCGCGGGAATGATGTACGCACAAGAGCGAAAGCCAGTGCCGCCGCAGGCTCGGATGCGCGGATGAACGGATGCGAGATGCCGGTGGTGATCTGCTCGGGCAGCGGCAATCAGGGGCTGACCACCTCCCTGCCGGTCATTGAATACGCAAAGGAACTGCACGCAGGGCATGACCAGCTTCTGCGCGCACTTCTGATCTCAAATCTGATCACCCTGCATGCCAAGAACGGGATCGGCAGACTTTCGGCCTACTGCGGCGCCGTCAGTGCCGGAGCGGGAGCCGGCGCGGGGATCGCGTTCCTGTACGGCGGAGATGAGAAGGTCATCTCCCATACGATCGTCAACGCACTGGCGATATCCTCCGGGATCGTCTGTGACGGAGCCAAGGCCTCCTGCGCTGCGAAAATTGCCACTGCGGTGGACACCGGCATCTTCGGATATGAAATGTACAAAAGCGGGCAGGAATTCTACGGCGGGGACGGCCTGGTCGTGAAAGGGGTCGAAAATTCCATTGCCAACTTCAGCCGCCTCGGGCGGGTCGGTATGCGTGAAACGGATAAGGAGATTATTCTTATGATGTCCGGGAGATGAACCGGAAGGCCGGGAAAGAGATGTCGGGCGGGGGTTTTCAAGCGGCCCGTTGTGTGCTATCATAAAGGATATCGTTTTAAAAGCCACATCTGATTGTTTTCATTACGGCAAGGATCCCGTGCGGCCAGTGTGCGCTTTTATCAGGATATAATCTTTTATGAATACACTTTCGTATTACGAGGTAGGATCGCATGGATTATCTGGTAGCGGTGGACAGCTGCGGAGAACTGACTCCGGAAATGAAAGCAAGCGGGCACTTTGTGAATGTACCGCTGACGATCGACGTACAGGGCTATTCGATCGTGGATGATGAGACCTTTGACCAGAAAGATTTTCTGCGGCGGGTCGCACAGAGCCCGGAGCCGCCGCATTCGGCATGTCCTTCCCCCGAGGCTTACCGCAAGGTGTTTGAGCGGGATGCGGAGCATCTGTTTGCAGTGACCCTTTCCGCAGAGCTTTCCGGCTCCTGTTCAAGCGCGCAGCTGGGCAGAGCACTGTGTCTGGAGGAGCATCCGGACAAAAAGATCCACGTATTCAACAGCCGTTCCGCTTCCATCGGAGAGACCCTGATCGCCATGAAGATCGGCGAACTGGAGGAGCAGCACTGTTCCTTTGAAGAAATCGTGGAACGGGTGGAGGCTTACATCGACACGCAGACGACATGGTTCGTGCTGGAAAGCCTGGAGGCGCTGCGCAAGAACGGACGCTTGTCGAACCTTAAGGCCGTCGTCGCCAGCGTCCTTAACATCAAGCCGGTCATGATGTCTACCCCCACCGGCAACATTCAGCAGCTGTGTCAGGTGCGCGGGATCAACCGCGCGCTCTCCCGCATGGTGGACAACATCGTGGAAACCGTCCGGGAACCCTCGCAGAGGATCCTGGCGATCTCCCACTGCAACTGCCGCGAGCGCGGCGAAATGGTACGCGAGGCCATCACAAAACGGATTCGGGTGAAGGATTCCTTCCTGATCGACACCCAGGGCATCAGCTCCCTGTATGCCAGTGACGGCGGGATCATCGTGGTGATCTGAAACGCAGGAGTGAAACTTTATCGTTGCATATTTTGAAAGATTGTGTATACTAACAGGTGGAGCG